>DATIBM010000285.1:0-4734 GCA_035457545.1 Nitrospiraceae bacterium | reverse complement strand
GCCTCTGAAGGCGGCCGCCCACCGACTTCACCGCTCCGCGATGGGATCGTCCACTCGGCGCATCTTGGGAAGATCGGGGTCCGACAGCATCTCGTCGCGGATCTGCGCGACGGCTTGGCCGAAGGCGCGATTGAGCCGATCGCCGGGTCTCAGTTCACTATGGGGCGTGTAGTCTTCCTGGAACTGCACCTGGCCGGTATAGGACCCGACGCGGGCGCCGGTGGGTTTCAGCAAGATCAGCGTCAACCGGACCTCCCCCGTCCGCTTGTAGGTGTTCAGCCGGAAGAGGGCCGCGAGCTGATCCGAATAGTGTGGGACATAGGTCCAGGGCTTGCGCCGGTCATGTTCGTAGAACTGATCGATCCGGCCGGTCAACAGGAAATCGGGTTCAGGTTCGTAGGCACTCACGGTACGGAAGACGTTGTGAGCCGACAGCTCCGCCAGGATCTCCGCCGTCAGGGTCTGGGTCAGCTTCGAAGGAGGCGGATTCGTAAAATCATCCGCGAGCACGCCATAGCGATGCTGCCCTGAAAGGATCTCGTCCGAAGCGACCAGGGGATGCACCTCCACGGCCGCATCGATCGAACGGTTGAGGGAAGCGGAGGGCAGGACCAGATGCGGCTCGTAGGTCGTCGCACAGCCGGCGACCAGTACAAGAAGGGCGAACGAGCGCCACGCAGCGTGAGGGACGACAGGCTTGTGCATCGTAAGCGGACTCCGGTGATGATCCGACAATCCTTACAGCTTATGAAAACATCAAACCCTAGGGGGCATAACTAGGAGAATCCCCCGCGTCAGCCGTGCCATGAGCCCGGGTTGGAGGTACGACGCGGGGGCAGTGGAAAGCCTGGAAGTGGGTATGCGATCCCGAGTGCTATCTTTAGAGAGGGATAGGGATCGATCACCGGGGGGCTCAGCAATGGTTCCGAAGCGCGTCTCCATGTGCTTCTGCATCACGATGACCATCCTGGCGGGTGCCGCATGGCTGGAAGGACAGAATGGGACTTGGGCCGGAAAACCGATCTATTCCTATGTCGACGACCGGGGCCATCTCGTGGCGACGGATCGCCCGGAGGACATTCCCGAGCGCTACCGGAACCGGGTGAACATCATCAACGGCGGCGGCAGTGAGTCGAACGCGCCCCGCCCGCATCGTGCTTCACAACCATCTCTGTCCGCCGGCTTTGCCGCGTTCGCCGAAGACCTGTTCATTCGCCTAGTTGAACGGGTGCCGACCGACATCATTCCGGGGTTGACCGCCTATCAGTCCGTGGTGCTCGTCGCGGGTTTCCTCGTCATGTTGTTGTTCTTTGGCGCAGGTAAACTGACCGGCAGTCCTTTCTTGCGGCTCCTCATGCCCTGGGCGATCGGCTTCCTCGCTCTCGCCACCATTTATGTCATGTTCCTGTCGGATCTCAGCGACAAGGTCGCGGCCCGCTCCGGCTCGAAGAGCGGCGGCAGCCTGGTGCATCAATTCCAGGAAAAAGGCAAAGATCTCGCGGAGCAAAAACGGCAGCGGCTCAAGCAGGCCGATCAGCTCGCCGGTCAAGAGTAGCCCAGTCCTGCACCTCTCCTGATTGCGTCACAATTTCCATCTCAGGGGTTGCCTGGAGCCACCGCTTCCGCCGGTGACGGCCTACTCCGCACCTAGCCCACATTATTCATGACGGTTCGTGACGAAATCGCCAAGACGCCACGGTGGAACGGGCGCCGCGACGGAAGTACACGAAAGAGTTCCGTGAGCAAGCTGTACGGCTCGTTCTCGAACAGGGACTAACGAACTCCGAGGCGGTGAAATGACTCGCTATGTCGGATCAAACTCCGATTGGCAAGACCAGCTCTTGGCTATTGTCGGCTATTGATGGATGCCGATCGGAGGCTCCGTCGTCCGCCGATCCCGCTGTTGGGGGTCGGCGGACGTATGCACGAAGAACGCAGGTCAGGCCTTTTCCTTCACCGTGAGATCGTTCTTCACGGATTTCACGCCGGGAACCTGCCAGGCGGTCCAAGATGCCTGGGCACTGGTCATCAAATCCGGCACCTCGCCGGTCAGCGAGACCACCCCTGCATTGGTCTGAGCATGAATGCCGGCTTGCTTCAGTTGCGGGTCCTTCGCAATCTGCTCGTGGACGCGGGCGGTGATGGCGTCGTCCTTGTCGTCGATCACCTCGCGTTTGGACGGCGCGACCACCTGCAAGTCGTTCTTCACCATCTTGACGCCGTCGATCCCCTTGGCAATGCCTTCCGCCGCCTGCTTCGCCGCGTCGGAATCCACTTTGCCCCGGATCATCACCGTGCCCTGGGTCGTCTCGACCTTGATCTCACTGCCCTTCACGCGGGCATCGGAAAACAGCGCGATCTTGGTCTTGGCCGTGATCCATGCGTCGGTGATCGGGGTCTTCTCCCCCGCCTTGTCGAGCGCATGCGCCGATCCGGCGATCAACGACCCACCGACAACTAACGCTGCGCAGAGTGTCAGGACATATTGAATGTGCATCATGTTCTCCTTAAACCGAAAACCGAATTGTGACAGTGTGAGGGGAGACGCTTTCGCGAAGTCCGTCTCTTCAATGAGCCTTCGGCGCCGCGGCTTCCGGCTTCGCGTGCTGATACCAGTGGTCCGCCCACTGCATCAGCTCACTCTTCTTGTCGCCGTACCGTTCTTGCACTTTGCCGACGAACTTTTCGTAATTCCCTTCGATCTCCAGCAAGTCGTCGTCGGTAAACTTGCCCCATTGGCGTTTCAGATCGCCTTTGAACTGCGTCCATTTGCCCTGGAGTTGCTCGGCATTCATATAGCCTCCTTATCCGTGAGAGCACCATCGGTTGCGAGTATCATCGTGGCCTCAGATCGCCGTGACGATCATCTCCCGGCACGATCGGCCTCATCGGATGAGGCCGATCGCCCGAGTGCGTCCGTCACGTGGGCCGCACAGGACGCCCGGAGATCACATGGATCGCGACCAGGATAACTCCGATCAGGAACAGCACCCAGGAGATCTGGACCGCGACCGCGGATACGCCGGCGAGATTCAGGGTTCCGGCAATCAAGCCGACCACCAAAAACACCAGTGCGTAGTACAACATGGCGAACTCCTTTCTATGGAGTCACAGGGTGAATCGCACCGCCCTCTGGAACACGGCCGGGGGATGGCAACCCTCCACGAGCAGGCCACAACCGCGGACCGTAGCGAGTCAGAGAGACGCTGGCGCGAAAGCGACGGGGACTGGAAGATCGGTCACGCGTGGGAAGGAACGGGAAGCGCGAGGGATAGGACAGTCAGCGAGCCTTACACGTCACCCTGTCACGCTACGCGCAATGCAGCCCGGCGTCAAGCACTATAATGTGGAGGCGAATCGCGCCCCCTCCTTCCTCCTAAAGAGAGACCCGTTACTCCTCCTCCGAGCCGTGTGCCGGGCGTGGGAACGCGCGGAACCTCTGAGGACTCGCAGAATCATTGAGCTATCCACGCCCCAATTATACTTGTTGACTATGGTGGCCATTGCGCTTAGCGTGATCCTATGACGTATTGAGCCACGCCGACTTTCCTATCCCTCGCGCCGACGCGTTCCTTCCTGCGCGATTGATTCCCAGGTCTCCGCCGCTTCTACGCCAAGGTGTGTGTGAAAACGCGTGTCTGGTTTTTCGATGACCGGAGGCGATCGCCGCTTCTGGCTGGAAGACGGACCTCTCCATGCGACTCGGTTGAGGGCTGTCACGCGCATCAGTCAATGAGAAACAGAAAGAGGGAGATGTCATGATCACAATGACGCCGATGGCTGAAGAGAAGATTCGGGAATTCATCCTGGAGGAGCCGGACACGATTGGTCTGCGGGTTTACGTGAGAGGAGGCGGGTGCCACGGGTACCAGTATGGCATGTCGTTGGAGTCCAAGATGGAAGAAGATGACACGGTGATCGAGATGGGTACTGTGAAGGTGATCATGGATTCGCAAAGTGCCCCGCTGCTCGCTGGTTGTGAAGTCGATTATGCGGACACGCTGCAAGGCTCCGGCTTTGCGATCAAGAACCCGCACGCGAAGACCACCTGCGGGTGCGGCAGTTCATTCAGCGCATGACGTCCTCGCGGTGTACCGTCACGGCCTGAGCGGCACCTGGACAGGGAGGAGATGAGTCAATGGACGCCCCATCAATCATCGGAACCAAAAACAGAAAGGGTCAAGTCTTCACCGATCCACGGGTGATGATGAACGAAGCCCCTCGCACCCCCTCGTTCTATACCGGCAGCGAGGTGATTAAGGAAGCCATTCGACGCGCGAGCATCGATGTGATGATCGCCTATCCGATCACGCCGCAAAGCGAAGCAGCGGCCTTGATCGGCGAGCTGTTCGCCGAAGGCTATATCGGCGATTATTTCCGCGGGGAGAGCGAATTTGCCGTGATGTCGCAATGCGCCGGCGCCGCATTCGGCGGGGCCCGTGTCTTCACGACGACGGCGGGGCCGGGCACGATGCGGGCCATGGAGAACTTCCCGATGTGGGCCGGGGCCAGATTGCCGATTCAATGCATTGTCACCTGCCGCGGCATTAATTCCCCTCTGTCCATCCAGCCGGACACCATTGAAATCTCCTATCTCATGCAGACCGGGATGCTGGTCTGGCATGCAGAAACAGCACAGGATTTCTACGATTGGATTCTCAAGGGGTACATGGTGTCGGAGGAGCCGGATGTCCATCTCCCCTTGGCCCTTTGCTGCGACGGGTTTTTCGTGAC
>DATIBM010000284.1:0-6791 GCA_035457545.1 Nitrospiraceae bacterium | reverse complement strand
TTCATTATCCTGTCGGTCACGCTCGTTCTCTATGGAGAACATATCGGCTCCTGGATCGCGAGTTTCGTCGGGTTGGGCTGGCTGTTCGAGCTGGCCTGGGTCCTGTTTCAATGGCCGGTGGCGATCGGCCTGATGCTGGTGGCGTTGGCGGCCGTGTACTATTTTTGTCCCGATGTGGAGCAGGATTGGCGGTGGGTGACGCCCGGGTCGTTGCTCGCCGTCCTGCTCTGGCTCATCGTGTCCTTGGGCTTCAAACTCTATGTGGAGAACTTCAGCACCTACAACAAAGTCTACGGGTCGATTGCCGGCGTCATTGTCTTGATGCTCTGGTTCTACTTTTCGGGGATCACGCTGCTGATCGGCGGCGAGCTGAACGCCGAAATCGAGAAGGCCGCGCGGGCCCAACGGGCAGAAACGGGCGATGACCGGTCGGCCGCCTGGCGGGCAGGGAAAGGACAACGGGCACCAGGATGAGACTCTGTCCATGCGACTGCTCACGGTGCGATGAGGCCGAGTGCCGGCGCGACGGGTGCCGAATCACGGGCGAGCCGATGTGGGAGACCTGTGAGCTGTGCGGAGAGTTGTATGTCCCATTCTGCTCCCTGACCGTCTGCGTCGCCTGTCTCGAATGCAAGCCGTAATCCGGACGAATCCGGCCTGTCGAAAGAGGTGTCCTCATGCCGCGCTCACTCTGGAAAGGCGCCATCAGTTTCGGATTGGTCAACATCCCGGTGGTGCTCTATTCCGCCGAGAACCGCAACAGCTTTGACCTCACGATGTTGGATCGGCGGGACATGAAGCCGGTCGGATTCAAGCGCTATAACAAAGACACGGGGAAGGACGTCCCGTGGGAGGATATCGTCAAAGGCTACGAATACGAGAAAGACCGTTATGTGGTCCTGACCGATGAAGACTTTCGGCGCGCGAACGTGGAGGCCACCCAGACCGTCGATATCGCAAGCTTTGTGGACGCCGAGGAGATTCCGCCGATCTATTTCGAGACACCATACTATCTCGCGCCCGATAAACGAGGGGAAAAAGGGTATGTGCTTCTCCGGGAAACGCTAAAGAAGACCCACAAGGTGGCCCTCGCGACCGTCGTCATCCGCACCAGGCAATATGTCTGCGCGCTCATTCCGCGGGACGATGTCATCGTCCTGCACACCCTGCGCTATGCCAACGAGCTGAAATCCACGAAGGACCTCGAGGTGCCGTCCGCCAACCTGAAAACCATCGGTGTCACGGCGCGGGAAATCGAGATGGCGGCCAAGCTGGTGGAAGAGATGACCGATGAGTGGAATCCTGAAAAGTTCCGGGACACGTATCACGATGACCTCATGAAGCTCATCGAGACACGTATCCGGGCCGGACAGACCGAGGTTATTTCAGAACCCGAGGAAGAAGGCGAACCGCGAGCCCAGGCCGAGGTCATCGATCTCATGGCTTTGCTGAAAAAGAGCGTGAAGGCCAAGGAACAGAGGAATGGGCAGACGCATCGGGGCAAACGGACGTCCAGCCGCCGCCACGAACGCACCGCCCGCCGCAAGAGCGCGTAAGCAGGTATGGGCCTCCGGCAATATCGGAACAAGCGGAACTTCAAGCAAACCCCGGAGCCGCTGGGACGCGCCGAGCCTTCATCCGCACGATGGCAATTCGTCATTCACAAGCATGCCGCCAGCCGATTGCATTATGATTTTCGATTGGAGTTGGACGGGACGTTGAAAAGCTGGGCGGTCCCGAAAGGTCCCAGCCTGGACCCCTCTGACAAACGTCTCGCCGTTCACGTCGAGGACCATCCGCTCGATTACGCCGATTTCGAAGGGATCATCCCGCCCAAACAATATGGAGCGGGCACGGTCCTGCTGTGGGACCGCGGGACCTGGTCTCCGATCGGAGATCCGAGAAGCGGATACCGGCGCGGCCGGCTGAAATTCCGCCTGTTCGGCCGGAAACTCCGGGGAGCGTGGAACCTGGTCCGCATGGGGTCCCGCGGGGCACAGGGCAAAGAGAACTGGTTGCTGATCAAGGAGGACGATGAGGAAGCCCGGCGCGGCAAGAATCATGACATTACCAAGCTCACGGAGAGCGTCGCCAGCGGGCGAAGCATGGAGCAGATCGCCGCCGACCGCCGGAGAGAGTGGCAGTCCAACCGCGCCGGTAGGACGTCCGGGGCGGCCTCACGAACCAAGCCGAAGGCGGTCGATCCCGCGGTTCCGCAGTCACGGAAGACGGCCATGGCCGAGCGGGTACGGCCCCAACTTGCGACGCTCGTCGATACAGTGCCTGAGGGTGCTGAGTGGGTTCATGAACTCAAGTACGACGGTTACCGCATCCTCTGTTCGATTCGTGACGGCCGGGCGAAGCTGTGGACGAGAAACGGCCACGACTGGACGTCCAGGTTGCAGCGCATCGCTCGGGCGACGGAAGGCTTGCCGGTCACGGAGGCCTGGCTGGATGGGGAGATCGTGGCGGTCGAGCCGGACGGGACGATCAGTTTTCAGGCCTTGCAGAACGCCTTTGATGTCCAATTCGAGGCCAATCTGGTCTACTATCTCTTCGATCTCCTCTATCTCGACGGCTACGACCTCCGATCCGTTGCGTTGATTGAACGTAAACGCCTGCTCGCCTCGCTGCTGGAATCCATGGGGCCGTCGCCGCTGATCCGTTACAGCGATCACATTGAAGGCAAGGGAGAGGTCGTCTTCGCCGAGGCCTGCCGTCGTGGGATGGAAGGGTTGGTGTCGAAGAAAGCCGAAGCATCCTATCAGGCCGGGCGCAACAGGAACTGGGTCAAGGTCAAATGCGGACAGCGACAGGAATTCGTGATCGGCGGATTTACGGAACCCTCCGGGTCGCGGGTGGCGTTCGGGGCATTGCTGCTTGGCGTCTATGATGAACAGGGACGGCTGCGGTTCGTCGGCAGGACCGGGACCGGATTTTCCGAACGATCGCTCAGACAATTGCATCGGCGCCTGACCGCGCTCGAGCAAACCACATCACCGTTCGTGACTCCGCCGACCGGTTCGGAAGCCCGCGGAGTCCATTGGGTGAGGCCCGAACTGGTGGCCGAGGTGGCCTTCGCGCAATGGACCGGCGACGGGCTGCTTCGCCAGGCCTCGTTTCAAGGATTGCGGGAGGATAAGCCGGCGAAGGAAATCGTCATGGAACAGCCGAAACGGACGCGGCAGCAAGACGATCGAGAGGGACGGGCATCCAGGGCTCGCCGCCATCGCTGGGCCGGCATCCGGGCCGGCCGACGGAACCACCCAGTCTCCGGCGACCGGGCGTCCGGCAACGGTCCGACCGTGGTCGCCGGCGTGACCCTGTCTCACCCTGATCGTGTGCTCTATCCCGAGCAGGGCCTCACCAAAATCGGGCTGGCTCGATATTACGAGCAAGCGGCGGACTGGATTCTGCCGCACCTGGAACATCGACCGTTGACCCTTGTCCGTTGTCCGGAAGGCAGAGCCGCCGAATGCTTCTATCAAAAGCACGCAAAGGACACGGTGCCTGAGATCGTAGGCCGGGTGAAAGTTCAGGAAAACCGACAGACGTCCGTCTACATGACGGCGGATTCATTGCCTGCTCTGATCGGGCTCGTGCAGATGGGCGTGCTCGAACTGCATACCTGGGGCGCAAGGAGCGATTTGCTCGACCGGCCCGATCGCCTGATCATCGACCTGGACCCGGACCCGGCGGTGCCCTGGAAATCCGTCGTCGAAGCGGCGCAGCTCGTCCGGAGGTTGTTTCACGAATTGGAGCTGGAGTGTTTTCTCAAAACCACCGGCGGCAAAGGCCTCCATGTGGTCGCGCCGCTGCAACGGGTCCATTCCTGGGAGGAGGTGAAATCCTTTTCGAGGGCCCTGGCCGAGCATCTCGTCCGGCTCATACCCGATCGGTTTGTCGCGAATATGTCGAAGCAGAAGCGCAAAGGAAAAATCTATCTCGATTTTCTGCGGAATGCGAAGGGAGCGACCGCGATCGCTCCCTATTCGACCCGCGCCAAACCCCGCGCCCCGGTCTCGGTGCCGTTGACCTGGGATGAATTGTCGGTTGATCTTCGTTCGGACCACTTCACCGTCGCCAATGTCCCGGACCGATTGACGCACCTGCGCCGGGACCCTTGGCAAGCCTACTTCACGATCAAACAACAATTGACGCGCCGCATGAAACGCGCGCTCGGCATGCGATAGCGCGACGGCGCGAGGGCCGTCGCACGGTTCATGTGGCGCGAACCGGAAAACCCGGCGCCCCGGCGTCAGAGGCCGGCGGCCGGTTGCGGCAGAATGGCCGGCTGCTCCAGAGCGGCGGGCATGGCCGCCGTGGGAACCAGGCTGCGTCCTTCGAGCAACCGCTCGTAGACAGTGACATAATCGCGCACCATGCGCTGGACCGTGAAACGCGCTTCAAAACGTTCGCGACAGCGCCGTCGATCGATCTGGTCAATGCACTCTACCGACTGGATCATCTCGGACAAGTCCTCGCAAATGATTCCTGTCTCCCGGTCTTCGATCACCTCGGGAATCGAACCCCGACGATAGGCCAAGACCGGCGTGCCGCAGGCCAGAGCCTCGATGAGCACGAGTCCGAAGGGTTCGGGCCAATCATAAGGACAGAGGAGCGCGTACGCGTCGCCGAGGAAGTCGTTTTTTTCTGCATCGTTGATCTCTCCGACGTATTCCACCAGCGGATGATCCAGCAACGGCTCGATCTGCGTCGTGAAATAGTCGCGGTCGCTCGGATCGACCTTGGCCGCGATCCGGATCGGCATGCCCACGGCCTTCGCGACGGCGATGGCATGATCGGGACGTTTCTCCGGCGAGATGCGGCCGAGGAACGCCAGATATCGGCCCGGTTGCGGGTGAAAATCATACAGGGTGGGCGGCAGCCCATGGTAGACGGTGTCCTGCCAATTGACCCAGCCGAGGGGGCGGCGTTGCGCATTGGAAATGGAAACCACCGGCATCTCGGGAAATTCCTCGAAGATCGGCAACAACTCGGGCAGGTCCAGCCGGCCGTGAAGCGTCGTCACGACCGGAGTGCGGCAGCGGCGCGCGAACGGAAATCCCATGAGATCGACGTGGGAATGGATGAGATCGAATTGCTCGGCTTTCGCGCCGAACGCCTGTTCGAGGTGCAAAAAAATCGGCGCTTCGCGGCAGGAGAGGTCTTTGGCCAGTCGAAGGGCCGTCGGATAGACCGGATGGAGCTTGGCGGCCGTGACGGAATCCGCGGTGGCGAACAAGGTGACGTCGTGTCCCAAGCGGACCAGCTCATCCGTGAGATAGGACACGATCCGCTCCGTGCCGCCATAACATTGCGGAGGCACGCTTTCCCACAGCGGGGCAACTTGTGCAATCTTCATGGGGACCCCTTTGGATTTGGTGGAGGAACATGAAAGGCTGGAGGCGGGTAGCAGGACTCCAGCGGCCACTCAGGCGAGGCGGAGTATAGCCGCCGCAGGGAAGCCGAAAACCTAGGTAATAGCCTAGGCGAGTTTCAAAAGGGGGTCCGACGCGGGGAGAGATTCGGTTCGACGGTAGGACTAGGGGCCTTACCAGAACTGTTTCTCGGTCATGCCGAATATGCTGTCACTAATGCCGACAGCGGACGTATCCGGCGCGGTTCCGGTCGCCCTTTTGTCGTTGGGAGGTGCAACATGCCACGGATTCGAGGAGTCGTAAAGACGGTGATGGCCATCGCGGGCGCCGTGAGTTTGAGCGCCCCGATAACCATAGCCGCAGCCAAGGGCATCCCACAGGGGGAGGCGACTCAGGGTAAAGGTCACCAGGGCATCGATCTCGACAAAGGGAAACAGGGATTCACGGTGGGGGACTGTCGGTTTAGGGGCGGGAATGGCTTACGGAGTGGAGGCTTCGGATAGGGGCACCGTCACGATTGAGCAACTGGCACGGGAATCGACGGGTGATCGGGAGGAAACCAGCCGGCATCAGTAGGGGCGAACCGAGGAAGGGCGGACACATGTCATAGAGGCAATCCTATAACCAACAACCAAGGAGAATTGACCATGCATAGGGATGATCAATACGAAGACTATGGGAATGATGCGGCCGGCTGGTCCACGTTTCTGGCCGGGGCGTTCCTCGGAGCTGGGCTGGCGCTGCTGTTCGCACCCAGGACCGGGTCGGAGTTGAGAGGAATGCTGCGCGATTATGCTTCCCGGGCAACCGACGATCTGGTGGAGCGCGGCCGCGAGGCTCTGGATACAGCGGTGGAGCGCGGAACGGAGTATGTAGAACGAAGTCGGCAGTCCTTGCAAGAGGCCGGGCGCGTGGCCGGGGAGTACGTGAAGAAGGGAGAAGAGAAACTCAGGGAGGCGGGTCATGACACCGCGGCCAAGCTGAAAGAAGCAGGCCGCGAAGCAATCAATCGCGCGTAGCGCATCGGTTGAACCGGCGACACCTCTACGGTCGAGATGGTACAGAACGGAGGAACCATGTGGAAAACGACAGCGGCCACGTTATGTCTCGCAGGGACTCTCGGGCTGACGGCTTGTCAGTCGACAACCGGAAAGACAGCCGGTCAAACCATGACGGACAGCCGAATCACCGCGACCGTCCAGGCGAAGCTGACCGCGGATCGGATGTCGAATTTTGCCAGGGTTGACGTGGATACCGAGCGAGGCGTGGTGAACTTAAGCGGGATCGTGCCATCGGCCGAGCAGAAGAGCCGGGCCGAGGACCTCACGCGTCAGGTCGAAGGCGTCAAGCGCGTCAATAATAACCTGCAGATTCAACGGTAGCGGTTGCGAACCGATCAGGGAGGTGCCC
>DATIBM010000283.1:0-14958 GCA_035457545.1 Nitrospiraceae bacterium | reverse complement strand
ATGGTCCAGCCGGGTGAATCATGGACATCGGCTCCTGCTGGCATGAACCGCAAGAATAAGCCGATGGAGCGGCGAGCTACTGAGTCACCGGGATGGTGATCACGAGCGCGCCCATCACATCGTTCAACTTGAAGTCATGTTTGGGGCTGTTGGGATGCGCATTGTGACAGCCGATACAGGCCTGGGTCACGGCCAGATCCGCATACAACGCCTGAAACTGCTGCGGGCCTCCCGCGCTCTTCGCATAGCCGGTATAGGGACGATTCGGGTGCGTCAACACGGTCCCCAAGCCCGCCTTTTCGAAATCGTTGGCTGCCGCATTCTTCTTGTTGATCGGCCAGAGGCTGATCAAACGGTACTGGATACCGCTGCCCATCTTCGCGATCGTTTTGCCCGACTCCATCAAAAACTGGGCGGGCAGGGGGAGCGTGTTCTTCTGCTCCCAATTCTCCGACGCCACCACGACGTTCTTCAGTTGCAGCCGTTCCACCACATGCCTCGTATAGGTATCCCGGTCTGCCTGGATAACGGCGTGGAGGTAATTGGCCACGGTTTCGATGGGCACCATGGCATTGCCTGCCTCCGGCGTCGCGGCCTGAGGCGGCGACATCCCGATCCATCCGAGGCCGAATCCCAACACGATGACTCCCCACGCCCATTTTGTCGCGGATGTCATGGCCTGACCTCCTTGGTGTGCTCACGGGGGCGGCTTGGAGGCGCGCCTCCGTGAGGAGTGAACCGCAGCGCGGTCACCGACCGTCTCGGCGACCGCCTTCGCTCGATGAAAGAGGATGATGGCCAACAGAGAATCGGCGGGAAGTTCCATCGGATGGACGACGGAACAGGTTTGGGAACTGGAGTCCGAGTTGGAGGCCGGCAATCAAGGCAAGGGCCGGGGAAAGGAAGGACGCTGGAGCCAGCCGAGCGGTTCATCACGGCGCACCAGGTAGAGGTAAATTGGGGCTTGTTCGTACCCGCCCATCGGTATCATACGCGCCTGTCCGCCCTCATGTCCAAGGCGCGGGTGATCGATTTTATGGAGCGGGCGTGCCAGGAATTTCGGAAGACGAGCGAGTGCGCAGAGGCAGGGCATCAAGCAGCCGATCGACCCACTTCGAGGGGAGCTTTTCGACGGATTCGCAAATTCTGGACTGCCACCAGGATGAGATCTCGGCGAGGTCCTCTTTCTGAAAGCGGTGCTCAACGATGTCAAAGGTATCGTGCCGATAGAGCACGACATCCAGGGGATACTCGACGCTAGTGGAGCTGGTCCGCGTCGCGTCAAAGGCCAGGAACCCCACCTTCAAGGCAAGGTCCATGCTGGAGTTGTACCGCAGCACGCGATCGAGCAGCGGTTTGCCGTAGCCGGACTCGCCGATGATGCAATAGGGGGTGCCTTCGCTCACCTCAACCCAGTTGCCCTGCGGATAGATCAGGAAGAGCTTGTGCTCCTGATCGTTCTCCAACTGCCCTCCCACGAGCGCGTGGAGATCAAACAGCAACCCGGCCCTACCGAGGGCCTCCCTATCTTCATCCGCCACACGGCGAATCTGGGCCGCGAACACGTTGACCGCTTTAAACAGCTTGTCGAACGTCTGATCGCTCTCTCCGATGGCCTCATCGAAATACGTGACGGCCTTGTCCCGCACGGAACGCAGTCCCGAGGTCATGAGAAACATCGAATGCCGGCCGTGCTGGTGAATGGAGACTTTCCGCGCCGTGATGCACTCCGCTCCGGTCGTCACTCTCGTGTCGGCGATGCCGACCAGCCCGTCCTCCACTTTCATGCCCAGACAAAAGGTCATTGTGCCTCCGCTCCCGTGATTGTACTGTGGATCGGACGGGGTGCAAAGAACGTGTCGAAAATGGCCTCACCGACGTGATTAAGTTGCGCTTGAAACCGGTCCACGAATTCATGCAGGCCGTCGGCGATGCATTCTTCGAGATCGGCGAAGTCCAACTCCGCGCGAAGCCGCCCCAGCCGTTTTTCGGCCTGGTTCTGGTAGGCCCCGTGCTCGGAGCCGGAGATGGCGTGCAGCGAATCCTCGCTCTTGATGAGACAGTACCGGATCGCTCTGGGAAAGGTGGCATCGAGGATCAGGAACGCGGTGACGCCGTTCGGCGAGATGCGGCCGAACCGTCTGTAATACATTTCAAGGGCGCTGGCCGACTTCAACAGCGCGGACCACTGAATGATGTCAAACGGCGTGCCGACCTCGGCCACGGTCGGCAGCAGCATGAAGTACTTCACATCCAGAATACGGGAGGTCTTGTCCGCCCGTTCCAGCAGGCGCCCGAGCCGGGCGAAATGCCAGCCTTCCCCGTGCGACATGGTGGCGTCGGTGATCCCGAGGAAGAGGTGGCTGGCGGCCTTGACCTCCGCCAGAAAGGCGTGCAGATTTCGGCTGGACAGTCCATGAGACACGGCGTCCCGGACCATCAAGTGGAAGCGGTTGACCTGCTCCCACATGTCGGTGGAGATGATCTCGCGGACGGACCGCGCATTTTCCCGGGCGGCCGCCAGGCAGGACAAAATGGAATTGGCGTTCGCGGCGTCCGCCAACAGAAAGTGGATCACGGTCTCCTTCGTGGCTTTTCCATAGCGGCTCGTAAAACTCTCGTGATCCCCCGTGGTCGCCACCAACGGCTCCCACTGCTCCGCCGTGCCTCCGGGAAGGTCGAGGGTCAGATTGAGGTTGACCTCGATGAAGCGGGCATAGTTCTCCGCCCGCTCAATATACCGGTTCAGCCAGTAGATGGAACTCGCCACCCGGCTCAACATCGTCGGCCGGGCGCCGGCTCGCCGCCGGTCCGCTGTTCGATGATCATGGACGCGCCATTCATGAGAGGACCCACGTGTCTTTGTTTCCGCCGCCTTGGGATGAATTCACCACCAGCGACCCCTTTCGCAACGCCACGCGCGTCATGCCGCCCGGCAGCACATACACGGTTTGGCCGTAGAGCACATACGGGCGCAGATCGACGTGGCGTCCTTCCAAATGATCCTCGACCAGGGTGGGAACCCGGGAGAGGGCCAGCGTCGGCTGGGCGATGTAGTTGCGGGGATCGGCCTCAATACGGCGGGCGCACTCCTCGCGCTCGTGCTGCGAGGCCTGCGGGCCGATCAGCATTCCGTATCCGCCGGCTTCATTGGTGGCCTTGACGACCAGTTGGTCCAGACGCTCCAGGACATAGGCCCGATCCCGCCTGTCCGAGCAGAGGTAGGTGGGGACGTTCGGAAGGATCGGCTCCTCCGCCAGGTAATAGTTGATGATCTTCGGCACGTACGCATAGATCGCCTTGTCGTCGGACACGCCCGTGCCGGGCGCGTTCACGAGGGCGACCCGCCCTTTCTTGTAGGATTCCATAAGACCGGGAACCCCGAGAACCGAATCGCGGCGGAACGCGAGCGGGTCCAAGTTGTCGTCGTTGATCCGCCGGTAGATCACGTCCACGCGCTGCGATCCCTTGGTCGTCCGCATGTGGACGAATCCGTCCACGACCACCAGGTCGCTGGCTTCCACCAGTTCCACCCCCATCTTCTGGGCGAGCAAGGAATGTTCGTAGTAGGCGGAATTGAAGATGCCCGGTGTGAGAATCACGATCGTCGGATCGGGCAGGTCCGACAAGTAGCGGAGGGTCTCCAGGAGCTGGTTCGGGTAGCCATCGACCGGCCGCACGCGATAGGCGTCGAACAGTTCCGGAAACGTCCGCTTCATGACCTGCCGGGCTTCGAGCACATAGGCGACGCCGGACGGGCAGCGCATATTGTCTTCGAGGACGTAATATCGGCCGTCGCCGATGCGGACCAGGTCGATGCCGGCGATGTGGCACCAGATGCCGCGGGGCGGATGGAGCCCCATGCAGGCCTGAAGAAACCCCTTGCTGGAGTAAATCAGCTCGCTGGGGATGACGCCGTCCTTGAGGATGCGTTGATCGTGGTACACATCGTCGATGAACAGATTCAGGGCGCGGAGGCGCTGGCCGAGCCCGGATTCGATATGCTCCCACTCCGATGCCGTGACGATCCGGGGCACGATGTCGAAGGGAAAGATCTGCTCATGCCCGTCGTCGCTTCCATACACGCCGAAGGTCATGCCCATATTGAGAATGACGCGCTCGGCCGCTTGCTGGCGTTTCTTGAGTTCTCCCTCGGCCAACGACGCAAACTTCCGCAGCAAGAGCGTGCTTTCGGGCCGTGGCTGGCCTGTCCCCTCGTACAGCTCGTCGTAGAACTCGCCCGGGTCGTAGGCTGAGAATCTCATCAAGCATCCCTTCTGGCTGTCGTGGAACCGCTTGTGCATCACCCTCGCGACGCCTTCACCGCCCGCGCCACGAGCATTCACCGGCCGACACGCCGCACGGTTCGGAAAGTTACGGCTCCAGCGGAATCTGAATCACGATCGCCCCCATCACGTCGCCGGCCTTGAAGTCGTGTTTGGGGCTGTTGGGATGCGCATTGTGACAACCGATGCAGGCTTGGGCCACCGCGCGGTCGGCGTAGATGGCCTGAAAATAGCGCTCCGTGCCGTTGGCCGTCAAACGGGTATGGGGCTGCTCCGGATGCTGTTGGACCTGTTCCAGCCCGGCTTTTTCGGCCTCGGTGGCGGGCGCATTCTGCCGGTTGATCGGCCAGAGTCCGATCAACCGGTATCGGATCTTCGTGCCGGTGAGCGAGGCGAGGTCGTTGGTTTCTCTCAGGAACTGCGCCGGAAGCGGAAGGGTGTGGGCGGCCCGCCAGTTTTCCGAGGCGACCAACTTGCCCTGCTGCTGCAACCGCTCGACGACCTGCAGGGTGTAGAACGTCCGGTGGGCTTCAATCACCGCGTGCAGGTAATCCGCGACAGCCTCGATGGGGAGCATGACCGTCGGGGAGGGTTCCGCCGCATGGCTGGGAGGCGGGAGCAGGATGCCGAGGACGGCCAGGGGCGCGAGCGCGAATGAACGTACGGTGCGGCCTCTCATGGAGCGACCTCCTTTCTCGAACCGGCCTGTGCGGGCTATTGTACGCCGGTCCTCCGGCCAGGTCACGATCGGGTCATCGAACACCCGCAGCGGACTCAAGATCGAATGGCCCTATCCGATAAAGACATCAGCACTGCCGGCTCATACACGACCCAGTCACGCATCCCAAGCGATCCGAATTCCCATGCCGACACCGGCCGAAGAGATTCGAGAGGCGCTGCATCCGGATTTGCAGCCGCTGTTCTACCGGCATTCCTGCGGCCTGCCCGCTCTGCAAGCGACTTGCCGCACGATCCTGTGCCAGGCCGATGACCGGTCGAACGCCGACGATCTCTCCCGGATCGTCCGGCTGGACCCCGGGCTCACCTGCAAGATTCTCCAACTGGCCAACAGCGTCGCCTATAGCCCGGCCCAGCCCATCACGTCCATCCCCCATGCCGTGACCTGGCTGGGACAGGACATCGTGCGGGCCCTGGTCGCCACGACCTCTCTGGTCGAACAACTGAAAGAATGGCCGGAGCGGCATGAACCGGTGACCGCGCTGATCGTGAAAGAACTATACGCCGCCGCCTATGCGACGGAGATCGAAGCCGCCATGCAGATCCCGCCGCGGGCCGGTCTGTTCAGCGCGGCCCTGCTCTATTCGCTCGGAGACTTGGCGATCGCCTACCAGGCGCCGCTCCTCTGGCACGCCCTCTCGGATGCGGCGTTGCGCGGGCTGGAAGCCGGAGCACAGGGACGCGAGGAAACCGGCATCCTCGGCGTGACCAAACGCCAGGTCGCGGTCGCGCTGGCCGAACATTGGAAGCTGCCGGCCGATTTCGGCCTTCTGTTGGGGACGCCGCCCGGGTTGCCGTCCTCGCGATGGCGAACGGAGTCCGAAGAATTCTCCGGTCTGGTCGTGGGTACCAACCTGCTGATCGAGGCGCTCAGCACGGAGAGCGATCCGGCAAAGGTCGTGGGGATCACCAGACAGATTCAGATCGGCACCGGCATTGAGCCGGCGGTCTTGCAGAAGCGATTGGCCAGGGCGCAGGAGAAAGCCCGGCAACTCGTTCGGTCGGTCGGCCTGCCGGATTCATTTGGCCGGCCCACCGGCCCTCCCTCGGCCCGTACGGGACCGGAGGTCCAGTCGTCCTCCTGCCGGCCGGATCGGGAGCCGGAGGAACGGAAGCGGAAGACCATTCGTCCCGAGGCGCCGACGCCGATGCAGATCCGTCCGCTTGAAACGCTCCGGGAATTCCAGCGTACATTGGACGCTGCCCAAGATCTCCATACGTTGCTCTCATCCTTCGCCACGGCGCTGGAGACCAGCGCCGAATTTGTGAGGGTCGGCATCGCCCTGTTGAATCCGACCGATCGTGACGTGGTGGTTGGGCGGCATGTGACCGGCGTGACGCCGGCCGAGCCCTACCTGGCCTCCCTCACGGGGTCGCTGTCCCGGCAGCATCCGTTCCTGGCCTCGGTGCTCGCGGCGCGCGAGCCGATGCTGGTGACGGGATTCACCCGAGGCCATCACCTCCGTCCTTCAGCCGAATTTCTGGAGGTCTGGAAAGCGACCTCCGCTGTTCTGGCCCCTCTGCGCATCCATGCCCGTCCGATCGGCCTCATCTATGCCGATCGGGGCGAAGCGCCTCGCTCTGTCGCGGATGAGGACTACGAAGTCTTCCTTGCGCTCTTCAATCAGACCATCCTGAGCATGAACCGGCTGGCGGGCGTCCGCGAGCGACGACCCGCGGCCTGAATCGGCATCCGGCGAGGATCGTCCGGTCCCGTCCGCTGTCCATCCTCGGCGACGGCCCGTCAAAGCCGTCATCCGTGCTTCCCTGTCGCATTCGACCCATGTTTCCCGTACACTGTGCTGCCTTGGACGAATGAACGGTCCTCGTGTGGGATGACACCCATGACAGCGACGCCGCAATTTCCAGGTGAACAGGCCGCCGAGGGAGCCTTTCGGCGGCAGGCGGATGCATTCCGGGATTGGGTGACGGAGGACGGACGGTCAGGCTACCCGGCCGAGCGGGGCCGCTACCACCTCTATGTGTCCTGGGCCTGCCCTTGGGCCCATCGCACGATCATCGTGCGACGGCTGAAGGGGCTAGAAGCGGTCGTGGGCATGACGGTCGTCGATCCGATTCGCGACGAACGGGGCTGGGCCTTTCGCGAGGGACCCGGCCATTCGCTCGATCCCATCAATCACTTTCGCTTTCTGAGCGAGGCATACCAGGCCACCGACCCCCGGTATCGGGGCCGCGTCACCGTTCCGGTCCTGTGGGATCGGGAGCGAGGGCGGATCGTGAGCAATTCCGATGACGACATCATGCGGATGTTCAACCGCGCCTTTAATCGGTTCACGTCCAGCGATCTGGATCTGTGCCCAATCGAGCTGGAACAGGAGATCGACCGGTTGAATGAGTTTCTCTATGACAACGTGAACGATGGGGTCTACCGGGCCGGGTTCGCGACCTCGCAGGCGGTGTACGAGCAGGCCGTCACGCGTCTATTTGATGCGCTTGATGCGTTGGAATCGCGTCTCTCCACGAGTCGATTCCTTTTCGGCGATCGATTTGTCGAAAGCGATTGGCGCCTGTTCGTCACCTTGCTGCGGTTCGACCTGGTGTACCACGGCCATTTCAAATGCAACTTGCGCCGTATCGTGGACTATCCGAACCTCTTCGGCTATCTCAAGGATCTCTATCAGGTGGAGGGCATCGCCGACACCGTGAATGTCGACCACATCAAACGCCATTACTATGTGACGCACGGCGAGATCAACCCGACGCGGATTGTTCCGTTGGGGCCGATCCAGGATCTCCGCTCGGATCCGGGCCGGCGCCGCCTCGGCGCCGGCGGCATCTCATCGGAGCGCGCCGCTCGGGGCGCCTGATCTCCCGCCTGGCCGGCAGACCGTTTGAACACCGTCATTGAAATCTCGAATTGTTGGAAGAATCGGCGTCCTGGCACTATTCTGGTCGGGAGAGAGGTGGAGTATGGGACAACCAGGGTCGTGCGCGGGAATCATATGGAGTCGCCGAACCATCGCCATGATCGCGGCGGTGACCAGTTTCATTGGCCCGCCGGCTGGAGCAGGAGCGGACAACCCGCTCTCCTCAAGTCCGGAAGCCATCCTGCTCGCCGTCGAGCGGGATGGGGCTCAAGCGGTCGTGGCGCGGCTCACGAGCGATCCGCACGAATGGAAACATGTGCTGCAGCAGATCGAGGAAGGGCGCACTCCCTGGCTGAAGGTCGGCCGCGCCTTGCAGCCTGGAACCGGGGTGGGCACGCGACATCCGCTGGATGTGGCGCTCCTGTCAGCCTTGCCCAACAATCCCGACCAGGTCTTGCGATGGATCGGACAGGGCGTAGCCCTCGATGATGTCTGTTCCGTTCCACGCGCGGAATGGGATCGAGCCCAGGTGCGTGACTATCTCGCACGGGCGAAAAAGTCGCTGAAGAAACCGCTGCCGGCCGATATCGACCCGATCCGCGTGCGATGCCTCCGTCAGCTTGATAAGGTGACGGCGCGCATCCAACGACCATAGGTCCGTTTGCCAGATGATACCCCTCCTCGCCTTGTCGGGAACATAACGCTGATCACGCTTGTTCTGGCCGGAAGGGTGTGGTAGAGTCCACCTACCTCATCGGCGCAGGGCCTGCGATGAGGAGAAAATGAAGAGGCCCATTCACGATGTTGTTTTGTTCGGGGTTCTGATCGGAAGCCGATCCTAAGCCGCTCCATGGTTTGCGTCTTCGGGCAGACTCTTCCCGTTCTCTTCCTCCCTCAAGACACTATCACTTCATCACTTTCAATAAGGAGGAACCCCTCATGGGTTCAAAAATTTTCGTCGGTGGGTTGCCCTACGCGGCAACAGAGCAAGAGTTAACGGACCTGTTCGGACAACACGGCGCTGTGGCGTCCGCGCAGATTGTGACAGACCGGTTTACCGGCCAGTCGCGAGGATTCGGCTTTGTCGAGATGTCCTCGCCGTCTGAGGCTCAGACCGCGATCAATGCCCTCAACGGGACGCAGTTCGGCGGACGGACGCTGACCGTCAACGAGGCGAAGCCGCGTGAAGCCCGTTCCGAAGGCGGGCGAAACGGGGGATTCGGCGGGGGTGGCAGCCGCGGCGGCAAGCGCGACCGCTGGTAGTCACCAGTCGACGTTATTGAGGAGGGGGCGGCTCTCTCGGAGGGCCGCCCCCTTTCTTTTCTCCGGGTTCCCCCTCCCTTACTCATGTAGCCGGCCACCCGCGCGAGCAACCGGTCCACCCGTCCTCATCACAGGACCCTGGTAAATCGCCAGAGCTCTCATGTATCCTACCGGCCCTGCGCCCTGATAGGCGCAAAGAGGGATGGTCGGAAAGGGAGGGCCTCTCCATGGAGATGAGGACGGCCAGCATCTCGGTGCTCTGTACGGTGCAGCTTCTGTCGGCTTGCGCTCAGGACCTGGTGCGGCTGGATCCTGCGACCAGGGAGTCGCTCAAGAGTACGTCCGAGATCAAGATGATTCATCACGTGGCTCCCGAGCTCTACGTTCCCACTGACCAGCCTCGGGTGGCCTATACGGGCGGTGGGGGCTATACGGCCTTGGAATCCCAGACCCGTGATTTGTTGATCCGGGAATATGATCTCAAGGATCCGATCCTCAGGGTCAAGGCCAACTTCGCGACCGCCGCGGGGGAAAAATTGGGGGGCCCGACCCTGACGCCGGTGCCGGCGCCATTTATGATCGGCGAGGCGCCGGACCGCCTGAAGCTGCAGTTCGGCCGCGAAACGATCCTCGATTTTGCAACGATGTATTGGGCTGTGGTGCCCCTTCCGTTTGAGCCGGCCGATATCGTCGCCTATCGGGCGCGAGCCAGACTCATTCGATTTCCCGAGGGGAAGATTCTGTGGCAAGGCCTGTGCGATCTGGAGGGGAAGGACACCTCCAGCGGGCCCAGGGGGGCGAATGCGCAGGGCCCGAAGGCTGGGGGGCTCAAGGAGGCGTTTGATCTGTTGGCGGATACCTGCACCGACCAGCTTGTCGCCCAATTCATGGGGAAAGAGACCGAGCAATAAGCGCGGCCTCCGAAATTGCCCTGCATCCGATCGGCCGCTGAGGCCCATTCACGCGGAGATTCGTTGAGACGTTGGTGACCGGGTTCCATCTCCTCTGGATGCAGGGTCGCTCGAACCGTCCTGTTCAGTGGATTGCCGCGGCCCTCTTCGCGCTTCAGCTTGCCGGTTGCTGCGTGGGCATGGCGATCAGCGGGAAGCGGGAGCCGCGGCTGGAGCTGCTCCATGTCGGGATGGCCCGGCAACATGTGGAGGGTGTCCTTGGCCAGCCGGTCGACACCGCCCAAACCAAGGACGGCTACCACACCGCCGTCTACGTCTATACCCGCGGGGATGAACCGAGCGCCGGACGCGCGATCTTCAATCTCTTCACGGACGTCATCACCCTGCTGATCTGAGAGATTCCGGCAACGACGGCGGAGGCTTCGCGAGGGGAGCAACGACGCTACCCGGTCGTCTACGACTCGGAGGACAAGGTGGTGGCGTTGAATGAGTACGGCAACCTCTGAAACCTGCCGGATCGGACGAGCGGCTCGCCGGCTGAGGGGACCAAGCCGGAACCGGCAGCTTGGTCGCGTCGTACGATGACCTCCCTTCGTCTTTGGCCGGACGTTCAGACTGAAGTGCTGGTCACGTCCGGAGAAATGCCCAAGCGAGTGGACCTGTTCCTGGCCAACCGCGATCCGGCCTTGTCGCGGGCGATGATTCAACGGCTCATCGAGGAAGGCCGCATCCGCATCAACGGCCACCCGACCAAGCCGAGCTACAGGATCAGGCCGGGGGATCGCATTACGCTCACCATTCCCCGTCCGGCGCCGCTGGAGCTGAAGCCTGAAGCCATCCCGCTGAATGTCCTGTTTGAGGATGACGCGCTGCTGGTCCTGAACAAACCGGCAGGCTTGGTCGTCCACCCGGCGCCGGGCCATTGGTCCGGCACCTTGGTGCATGGCCTCCTGCACCACTTCAACCGGCCCGGCGGGGCCCTCTCCACAATCGGCGGCAAGGAACGGCCCGGTCTGGTGCATCGGCTGGACAAAGAGACCTCTGGGGTCATGGTCATCGCCAAGACGGATGAAGCCCATGCGGCATTGGCGGCCCAGTTCAAGGCCCACAGCATCACGCGCGAGTACGAAGCGCTGGTCTGGGGTTTGCTGAAAAAACCGCGCGGCGTCATCGAGTTGGCGATCGGGCGGGATACCAAGGAACGCAAGAAATTTTCCGCGCGGACGGCCAGGCCGAAGCTTTCGGTCACGGAATACCAGATGATAGGGCGTTTCGGGAAAACGGCCGCGCAGGTGGTCTTGCTGCCCAAGACCGGACGTACGCACCAGATCCGGGTCCATCTGGCGTCCATCGGCCATCCGGTCTTGGGCGATCCGACCTATGGGGGGCGAAAGGTCCGTACGGTTGCCGAGCTGGAAATCCCGCGGGTGATGCTCCATGCCCGGTTGTTGGGGTTCATTCATCCTGTGACGAAACGGTATCTGCAATTCGCGGCGGACCCGCCGGCCGATATGCAGCAGGTTCGCGCCGCATTGCAGGCGCTGTAGCTGCCGCCCGCGTTCGAGGCCGCGACTCTTGACAGCGCGGCGACGTGAGCGTATCAGTCTGCTGCATTCGATGAACGACGATCATGGACAGCAATCACATTTTGGATCTCCTCGGCAATCTGATCACGCAGCTCAAAGGCTATGCCGCCAGGTTGCCGGCCGTCGTTCACCTCAACGTGCTTCCGGGAGGCTTGAAGCCGAAGCCGGAGGCCGTCGAGACCTACGAGCAGACCCTCTCCCGATTCCGCGGGCAGGCCGGCGGCACTCCCTACAGACGGTTGACGCCGCTCTTTATGGATTCGCTGGAGGCCTTTGAAGCGGGCAATCTATTGGGAACGGTGCAACCGCTCTTGGCGGTTCTCGATCATCTCGAACAGATGGGCCGGGACAAAGACATCCTGATGTCGCCGGCCGACACCAAGCGAATGGCGGAATATCGCACCCATCTCCATAAGATCTTGCCCGGCAATGAGCCGGAGTTGGAAGGGGCAGGCAAAGGAATGGTCTAACAGTGTCGCCGCTGCCCGGGCACCCGTGTCTCGGTGTCCTTTCGAAGAGGCTCCCCGGCGGGCCGAGGGTTAATGGCCCATTTTAGGCCCGGTGGCGTTCGGCCCTTCAATCACCAGTCTCACCCGAACCAGGCTCTTGCAATGGGGGCAGGTGGTGCGAATCGTGTTCTCGTCCTCGTGCTCCAGCAGCTCCTCCTTGAGCCACATGAGTTTGAAGCATCGGGGACAGGTGCGGACTTGTGTTGCCATAATGCATTCCCGATTTGGTCGATAGCCTCCGGCATCCGGTGACGTGCCGGCGGGCGGTACTCTAATACAGAGACCTCGTGCCACTCAAGACCAAGGTGTCGGACCAGAGGAAGACTGTCCCACGGCCTCGGAAATCCGCCGGGACGATCGTCTATGCGGACGGCACCGACGTTTCCCCCCGGCACCTCCTCCGGCTCTACCAGCAGGCCCCTTGGGCCAAGGGGCGGACCATCAGTGAAGCGAAGGCCATGCTCAAACAGACGGATGAAGCCGTGACGGCTTGGGACGGAGCACGGTTGGTCGGATTCGGCCGGGTGCTGACCGATTATGTGTACCGCGCGTCCATCTGGGATGTGATCGTCGATAAAGCGTACCAGGGCCGGGGGATCGGCACGGACCTCGTGAATCGGATTTTGCGCCACCCACGGTTGAAGCGTGTCGAGCTGTTTTGGCTCTGTACACGCATGCCGGGTTTCTACGAGAAGTTGGGGTTCAGCGCCAAGGAGCAGACCGGCATGGTGTGGACGAGGGGCAAGCAGGCGAAGTTGGAATAGCTCTCCGCGTGAGGAAGCATCGAGCCTATCGCGGCCGAATCATTCTGGAACAGCCTATCCGCCGCGGCTTACGGACAGCCGTCCGCGCCGGGACGATCTCTCGGCGCGGGCCGGGACGCTCCGAATTTATCATCAGAAGGTGTAGCGAAGGCCCACGAGCAGGCTCATGGTCGTCGCATCGAAGTTGCCTTCGGCCCCTCCGACTTCAATTCCGCCGCGATTGCGCTTCCAGGCGACTTCGGTGTTGAGCGCCATATTGGAGGTCAAGGGAAAATCCACGCCGCCGGCGAGACGGAACGCAAACGTATTGCTCACGTCGGTTCTGGGCGTCCCCGCCGTTTCGCTGAAGGAGTTGACGTTGACGCCGATGCCGGTTGAGAGATAGGGCATGGCATTGCCGAACCGGCCCGGGTGAAATTCCAACGTCGGCAGGATCGACACGGTGTTGAGCGTGCCCAGGTCCAGGCTGGGCGTTTCGTTATCGATGCCGCGGCGTTCCCAATCGACCATCAGGCCGGCCGAGAACCACTTGTTCAGCCCATACATCGCCTGAACGTTCAAGGCATGGCTGAGGCCTCCGTCCGTTCCCGCCAGGAATTCCTGAGAGAGGAGCGAGAGGCCGGCGCGCACGCCGATCTGGAACCGGCCCTCCTTGACCTGGCCGTCATGCACCCAGTCGGCCGCCGAAGCCGTCGACCACAGGCCGAGGTTGCCGCAGAGCATCAGTGCCAGCAGTCCTGCTGCCGATCGCCCAGTTCGTCTGCTCATCATGTCATCCTCCCTCCTCGCTCGTTGGAGATGAATCAAGAGACCGCTGGATGCGGATCATGCCGTGGACTCTGATGCCCAACGCAATCTCGGGGCCGCCGTTCGACTCTATAGCCCATTGATGCGGGAGATGCAAGCCAAGAGCCGGGGGCGGGCCGGCTCACTGAAGAAAGAGCACGGACGGAAATCCTGTAGGGAACAGGCCGGTCTCGGTAGAACTTCTCAATGCGTCAGAGTGGAAGATGCGAAGCGTCTGTGTTTCGGGGACAGCAGCGCCGCCAGGATGAAGACGAGCGTCGCCAACAGCACGATCGTCGGGCCTGAGGGAAGATCCCACCAATAGGACACCAGCACGCCGCCGATCGCGCAGCCGGCGCCGATGAGCACCGAGTAGGAGGTCATTTGCGCCAGACTGTGCGTCAACTGATAGGCGCTTGAGGCCGGGATCAACATCAAGGCAAAGACCAAAATCGCCCCGACGATCTTCAGCGACACGACGATGGTCAGCGCAATCAGCGAGAGCAGGAGGTAGAAGATCTTGCGGGCGGGGATGCCGGAGGCCTCCGCCATTTCCTGGTCGAAGGCGATGAAGTACAGTTCCTTCGAGAAGAGCACGATGGTGCCCAGGACCAATAATCCCAGCAATGAAATCGAGAGGAGTTCTTCCGGCGTGACGGCCAGCACGCTCCCGAACAGATAACCGTACACCTCCGCGTTGTAGGTCTTCATCAGCCCGATGAACAAGATGGCGAGCGCCATCGTGGCCGTGTAGAGAATGCCGATCGACACATCCAGTTTCATCCGGCCCTTTTCTTCCATTAATCCCGTGATCCAGGCCGTGCTGAGTCCAAACACAATGGCCAACGGCAAGGGCGGGCCGCCGATCAGGTAGGCCAGCGCGACGCCGGCGAACGCGGCATGGGCCGTGCCGGCCCCGATGAAGGCCAATCCGCGAAGGACGACAAAGACGCCGATGAGCGAACAGAGCGCCCCTACGAGCGCGGCCGCAAGCAGCGAGCGCTGCATGAAATCATAGGTCAGCAGGTCCAGCATGGATGATCCGGCGTGGAAAACCGTGGGGTGAGGGTATAGCGCGACCGGCCAGGAAATCAAATTCCGTCTCCGGGCCGAGGTCCTCAGCGGCCAGTCGAAGCAGCGGCCTAACCCACATTATTCATGACCGCTTCTACTGCAACCGCCGATACGCCGCTGCGACAAGCCAGCATGCGGCTTGGCGGCATGCTGGCGGGCAGGCTCGCCGCTCGCGGCCTCAACGTACTGTTTCAAGTACGCCTCAGCCGCAGG
>DATIBM010000282.1:0-31678 GCA_035457545.1 Nitrospiraceae bacterium | reverse complement strand
TGAGTTCCGGTGAAGAGGCGGAAACTAGGGGCACCGTGACGGCCCGGGCCTTCAGAGAGCGGAGGAGTTCGCCGACCGTAATCTGCCCGTCTTGATTCAGATCGGATGAGCCGTCGAGTCCCGCCAGGAAATTTCCTCCCTGCGACGAGTTCTGAGACTCCCGCCGCGCAAATTGGAGGACCAGGCCTTTGTCGTTCGCTGTCCCGTCAAGGGCGCCCTGCCAATTCGGCGAGACTGGTGAGACCGGCTTTCTGGATTTCGGGGAGGGCGCCGGAGCTGAGGCGGATGTCGAATTGACGCGGGTCGTCGGGCCGTCGATGAACACCAGCGACAGCTTCGCCTCGAGCTGGTTCAGATGACTGTGCAGCCGGCGAAGCGGCAGAAACCGATAGAACGGCGCATCGGGCGCGGCGTCATAAGGGACGAGATAGACCTCGCCCGTTTGCGCATCCACGATCGTGTGGCCGACGAAATACACGAACAGGAGGGTCTCCCGTCCCATCCGCTCCGGAAGCCAGCGGGTCAGGGCCTCTTCGATATCGAGCCGGTTGGCCAGCTCATCCTCCAACAGCATGAGGCGGTCCTTCGGGACGCCGAGTTTTTGCTGCAAGGAGGCGGCGAGCCGGGCGGGATCGGCGGCCGGTTTGGCGTCCGCCCCCGGCCAGGGATCGCGATAATGCCGGACGGCCACGACGAGCGCAAGGCGGTTGTGGTCGGCGGGAGAGACGGAGGCCGTGCCGCTCACATTCTGACCTTCCGCAATCGCGTTCCCTCCCGATCTGATCGCCGCCACCAGCGTCTGTCCGACCGCGGCAGACGTGGCAGCGGCGCCCCGCTGATCGATCCATGAAGGCGTCACCGAGACGGTGAGTTCCCCGCGATCAGCGGCAAGGGACGAGGGCATTCTCCCCCAGAGCACCGTGCTCTTGGTGGCGCCGGGATTGATCGGACCGAGGTCCGGTGATCCGGCGCCGGATTGGGCGAAGGCGTCGATCAGCGACGGAGTCCCGCCCAATGACAACGGTGCGTGGGTGATGACGCCGGCCCCTGTGTTGGTCGCATCCACCCTGAGCCCGATCTTCTCGCCCGGCTCCAGGATGTGATTCTTGTTGTCGTCCAACAGGCTCACGCGAAGGATCATCGGTGCGGCGACGGTCGCTTGAGGCGCAAGCGTGGTTCCAACCGGACCCGAGGCTGCCCCTGCCACAGCCGTGGAGGAGGGGCCTCCTGCAGGCAACTGCGCCACGACCGCAAAAAGTTGGTCCGTCAGCGATCGGGTGGCCTTGGCGAGCGTCCCATCCAACTCGCCGGTCAAACATCGCCCTCCGGCCTGTCCGACGCGAGGCGTGAAAATGCTGAAATTATCCGAATACCGGAGCGGACCTTCCCCCATGGTTCGCACAGTCCCATCCGGGAGCACGGCCTGGTAGGTTGCCGCCAAATCCAAGTCGATGCGTGCCATATACTGATCGGTGGAGCCGGTTCGATCCTTGGCTACGAAGTCCTTGTTCACGAGCCGCAACAGAACCTGATAGTCGGCTGGGGGCTGGGACGGTGCGGTAGTCTCGGAGGCCGCGACGACCTGTGTGGCCTTGAACCTTGTCCGCCCCGCATCCTGAATGCTGTGCGTCAACACCTCCGCGATATGGCCCTCCCACAGTTGGTTATCGCAGACCGGTTGGGTCAAGATGGCATTCTGCAACTGTTGATCCAGGACCACTCGCACCGAAATCGGAGCGACCGGTCCTCCCACCGGCTCATGGCTGAACCGGGGCACATTGAATTTGTCACAGGAGGCACTCACGAGGCCGGCCGCCAATGCCGCCACGAGGGTCAGAATCTGTCTTTTCGAACGCATGGTCAAGGTACGGTACCGGAATGGGCGGTTTGGTGCAACAGGGGCCATGGACCGGGATGGGCGGCCGCTTGACTCACCAGTCAATGGGTGAGGATCATAATGCAGGTGAGGGGGTTCAGAGCACCGAACTCAAGGGGAGGTGTCATGATGCGGAGATTAAGAGAGACCTGGTTCGTGGCGGCCTTTCTGCTCACCGCCTGTACGACGGAGCCTGCCGTGCGAATGGATGCCTATGTGGGACAGGCGCCGGAGGGGACGGGAATACTTTCCGAGGAGTTGATAAAACGCTCAGGCGCTCCGCTTGAGGCCGGGTTGCTGGTGGTGAACGACACATCAGATCGCGATTCCGCTCCCGCCCTGACCGAAGCGGGCACGGCGTTCTTGACGGATCAAGTCAAACAGCGAGTTCAGGAGGGACTTCCCATTCGCGTCATCAAGGAGTTGCCGCCCTCCCACGTTGCCAAAGGCCATAGACCTCCGGAAGTGGCGCAATTGGCCCGCGAGCAGGGCTTGTCTTATGTGCTGTTGGCGGTGTTCTCCAACGCCGAGTCCGAGGTGCCGATGCGCCTTCCGCTCAGCGGAGATCCGGAGCAGGGAGGAGGTCGTCCGGCAGTACAGGGCTTTGAGATGAGGACCAATGCCCTGGCGGAACTCGCCCTGATAGAAGCTGGAACCGGGCGCGTCTTGGTTCGATCGGCCGGACGGGCCTGGATCAGATTGAATCGGCTCTATGTGCCGGTGCAGTCGAATTCCTATCCAGTCATCCACCGGTCGCTGCGTGTGGCTCCGATCTATCCCAAAGAAGAGAACGCGAAAGATATCACCAGGAGCATTGCTGGTGATGAAGCGTTGGAGCAGGCGGTCATGCACTTGCAGGAGATCTGGCCCAGACCGGCTCGGTCCTGAAGCGGGAAAACCGGTCGGGCTCTGAGCCTCTCTGCTTGACCATCTGAAGAGAACTGGACTATTCTCCGTCGCCCGGCTTTTCATGGAAACCGGGCGACGGAGGTCTACATGCGCAACCTGCGCGCTCTTCTGATGCCCCTTGCCGCCTGCTTTCTGCTGTCCGCCTGTGAAACGACCAAGTGGGTCCATCCGACGAAGAAGGAAGAACATCTCACCTACGACTGGAACGCCTGTGAACGCGAGTTGCAGAATCTGATGCAGACCAATCCGGGCGTGGCCTCCATGCATACCAACCAAACGATTCAGAAGCAGCGAATCGCCGCCTGCCTGCAGAAAAAAGGCTGGAAGCAGGTCGAGAACAAGTAGCGACGGCCGGCCGCGTCACTGCATCGTCTCTCTCCACTCTAATCGATCTGCTGTTGCGTCCCCCCTCTCCCTTGCCCTCTCCCCCACGGGAGAGGAGGCGGTGAGGGGACACGACATTAGGCTCGCAAGCCGCCTTTCTGAACGAGATGCGCTTGCAGCTCCGCATAGGTTTGGGTGACCGGAAACTGCGGAAACTCCTTGACGATCTTCTCCGGCGGGCGAAACAACAGGCCGACGTGGGCTTCTCCGAGCATCGGCGTGTCGTTGTAGGCGTCGCCCGCCGCCATCACGAAAAAATTCAAGGCCTTCAGGGCCTTCACCGATTGGCGCTTTTGGTCCGGCAGGCGCAGGCGATAGTCGGTGATGCGATTCGCTCCGTCGACCTCGAGCTGATTACAGAAGAGGGTCGGATAGTCGAGCTGCCGCATCAGCGGCAGCGCAAACTGGTAAAAGGTGTCGGACAGGATGATGAACTGGCACCGTTCGCGCAGCCAGTTGAGAAAGGCGGAAGCGCCCTCCATCGGATTCATGGTGCCGATCACCTCCTGGATATCCGTCAGGGTCAGCTTGTGGGCATCCAGGATGCTGAGCCGTCGCTTCATCAAGGCATCGTAGTCGGGCATCTCACGGGTCGTGATCTTGAGCTCCTCGATGCCGGTCCTGACGGCCACGTTGATCCAGATCTCCGGGACCAGGACGCCTTCCAGGTCTAAACACACCATGACGGGGTTCTGCATCGTGCTGCCTTTCGTGGCCTGTGAATGGTTGTCGCGGTTCGCTGGTTGATTCATCCGAGCGGCCGCTCATCATAAGTGAGGCTTCGCGGCAGGGTCAAGAAACGGGATGAATCGGAACGGCGGTCGCCAATCCTGCGTTCACCAACTCTGGAGTGACATGGTCCGCGATGAGCGCGCTGCCTGGCTTGCCCCGCCTGGCGGATTCGCACATAATCGCGAAAGCGGAGAACCGGCGATGGCGCTCACCGGCCACCAAATCGGCGTGCTGCGCTCGTATATGCAGGATCTGGTCGATCAAGCGGCGCAGGAGGACAAAGCAACCCGATCCTTCGGCTTTCGCGCCGATCCCTACCGGCCCGATCAGGCCATTTCCGATCTCTTGGCTATTCTGGACGACCGTATCGAGTCCGAGGGGCTGCAAGTCGGGCTGCGAGAAGAGTTCCTTCATCAGATGTGGACCCTCTGCAACGACGCGCAGCCGTTCGTCAGGGAGCAGGTGTGGCTCCAGTCAAATCTCGGCCAGGCCGGGCCGGAAGGCGCGGCGACCGATCCCGACTGCTCCCGCGCGCGGGTCAGGGAGTTGACCTATCGCGCGCTCCTGGCGTTTCTGCAACGATGACGACGGAGGGTCGCGCGAACGAGGTGGAACGGGCCGGCGCAACAGGCCGGCGGGTGGCGTGGCCCGGCCTGCTGTTGGTCATCGGAATCGGCTGGATCCTGGCAGGACCGATACAGGGGGAGCGCGGCGCCGCTTCCGTAGGGTCGGCCGACCGTCCCGCCTTGCAGCTCATCCCGGTGACGCGCGGTGATCTCGAAGAACCGTTGTATCTGACCCATGCCGGAGATGGGACCGGCGCCCTGTTCATCGTTGAGCAGGGCGGGCGGATTCGTGTGCTGCCGACGGCCGGCAAACCCTCGCCTCCGCTGAAACGTCCCTTTCTCGACCTGACCGATCGGGTGCTGTCCGGCGGCGAGCGGGGCCTGCTCGGATTGGCCTTTCATCCGCGCTACCGTACGAACGGCCGGTTCTTCGTTAACTACACCCGCAAGCCGGACGGGGCGACGGTGATCGCCGAATTTGCCCGGTCTCCGCGCAATCCCCTGGTTGCATCGCCGGACGAAACTATCCTGATGGTGGTCGATCAACCCTATGCGAACCACAATGGCGGCATGGTGTCGTTCGGCCCGGACGGCTACCTCTACATCGGGCTCGGCGACGGAGGCTCCAGCGGTGATCCGCAAAATCGCGCGCAGAACAGGCAGGAACGGTTGGGCAAGATTCTGCGGATCGACGTGGATCGAGGCAAGCCGTTTGCGATTCCCCCGGATAATCCCTTTGCAACAAGCGGAGGGCGTCCGGAAATCTATGCGTTGGGCCTCCGCAACCCCTGGCGGTTTTCATTCGACCGGCAGACCGGGGAGCTCTGGGCCGGCGACGTGGGGCAATATCGTTGGGAAGAGATCGACCTCATCGCCAAAGGAGGCAACTACGGCTGGCGGGTCATGGAAGGGACCCACTGTTTTTCTCCCCCCGACGGCTGCGAGGCCGATGGCTTGATCTTACCGGTGGCCGAATATGGTCACGAATCCGGGCGCTGCTCCATCATCGGCGGCTACGTCTATCGGGGAAGCGCGATGCCGGAGTACCGTGGCGTCTACTTTTACGCGGACTATTGCAGCGGCGAGGTGTTCGACCTGGTACGGGCCGGCCCAGCCCGTTCGGCTCCGGTCTCGCAGGGACCTCATGTGGCTCTCAAGACCGGTGTTCGCATTTCCTCGTTCGGTGAGGATGCGCAGGGGGAACTCTACGTGGTGGATCATGGGGGAGGAGTCTACCGCCTAGCGGCCTCGCGATAGGATTACCGCCGGCCGAGTCACATCTTGCCTGCCAGCCAATAGACGGCGAAGCCCATCACTTCATTGATGAGAAACTCGGCGGCCGCGAGACCGCCGAGTTGGGGCATGGCATCGAAGGGCGTGAAGGTGTCCGGCAGATCCTCCGGGCGGTCCTTCGAAAGGTAGCCGCAGGGATAGGGGGTGGCCTCAAAGCCCTGTTTGCGAAAGAGCGCGACGGCCCGCGGAATGTGGCCGGCGGAGGTGACGAGGAGCACGGAGCCGGGGCCCAGGAGCGACCGTGCTTCGACCGCGTTCTCGTAGGTCGTGCGGGATTTGGTTTCGGCGATGATCGCGTTGCGGGGCACGCCCAGCCGGGCGGCCCATTGGGCCATGACGACGGATTCGACGGGCCCGCGGCCGAACACCCGGGCGTCCCCTCCGGTGAGGACCAATTTGGGCGCGAAGTGCCGGAGGAAGAGGTCCGCGCCGCAGGTCGTGCGCTCCAGGCTGAACTCGCTGAGGCTGTCGTCCGGGCGCAGCGTGCCGTGGGCCTTGACCCCGCCGCCGAGCACGACAATGGCGTCAAACTTGCGAGAGACCGATTCGTCGAACGGCGGGGCCAAGGTTTCCCACCAGGCGAGCAATGAGCCTGACACCATGGGAGTGCTGAGCGGCAGCAGGATGAAACAGGCCGACAATCCAAACAAGCGGAGCTTGTTGTGCCGGCGGGGTGAATAGGGCAACAGCAGAATCAGCGTGAGCCAGCCGAGGGAGAAGGCCAGCCAGGTCACAGGGTAGAGGAAAAATTTTGCGAACTTATAGAGCCCAAAGAGAAGCGGGGAGAGCTCCATGCAGCGTCCTCCTCATGACAATCCGTCGATGGGCCGCGGCCGTGATCGGGCGAGGGGCGTCCATCGGGTTGGTTCAGGTCTCGGCCTCCTCAACGTGGTGTAGAAGGGCAGCTTAACGAGTCTCTCAGCGGGCGACAAGAGAAACGCCGAAGAAGGGATGGGCCATGAAGATGACCGGACGGTATTGGCTGATGAAATCGGAGCCCTCGGCCTTTTCAATCGATGATCTGGCCGCCTCGCCGGGGCAGCGGACTTGCTGGGACGGCGTGCGCAACTACCAAGCCCGCAACTACATGCGGGCCATGCAGGTTGGGGATCAGGTGCTGTTCTATCACAGCAACGCGGACCCACCGGCCGTGGTCGGCATCGCCGAAGTCGTGCGCACAGCCTATCCGGACGACAGCGCCTTCGACAAAAAAGACAAGCACTACGATCCGAAGAGCCATCCCTCCAAGCCGATGTGGGACATGGTGGACATCAAGTTCGTGAGGAAGTTTCCCCGGCCTCTCGGCTTGGACCTTCTCAAGGGGCAGGCTCCGCTCAAGCGCATGGAGCTGCTCAGAAAAGGGTCGAGGCTGTCGGTCCAACCGGTCAAGCCGGACGAGTGGAAGGCGATCTTGCAACTCGCGGATGAGTGACCGAGCGCGCCGGCCGGGACGTCAACCCAGGGTTCTGTCGGGCAAACCCGACGGCAGGAGCCCTTGCGGGGCTGGTTTTCAGATCAGGTGCTGGCCTTACCGTTGTCGAGGTGGCGATGTTGCCAATCCAACCAGGCATGGCCCAGTTCGTGGGCCAGGATGTAGCGCCGGCGTGTCACAGGCAACCGTTTCCGAATATAGATCGTCCTGGTATCGCTGTCCCAGATGCCGTCGGCGTCCTTGTCCCGGGCGTCCATCTCGCTGTCCGTGACTTGCTTGACCAGGATCCGATATCCGAACGGCAATATCACGTGAGCCGGGATTCGTAGCATGAGACCAATCTCCAGATGCCATATATGTGTGAGAGTGTTGAAAGAGATGCCGCGCCCGCTCGCTTGCGATTCGATTTGGGCAGTAAGAGCCTAACATATTCGGCCCTGGGCCATCCTCAAACAAAAAATATTGAGTTATCAATATCTTATGAATTCTAATCGAAGAGGGTTCGGATCGCCCTGTTCGTGACGATTCATCCGAGATCCCGAACCTCCTCACGGCGCTGATTCGTCCCGGTGGGGCCTGATGCGCCGCGGCGATGCCTGTGCCGTCCGAGCGATTCCGTAAAAATCGACTGCAACAGGGACACGCATGCAGAGCGTGGTCATGAGGGCCGACCAGGGATCTGCGTGATGAAGAGAGTTAAGGGTTTTCCTTTTTTGCCGGCACGTTATAATGAGGCGTTGAGCCCACATTATCCATGACCGATTCTACTGCAACCGCCGATACGCCGCTGCGACAAGCTCGGCTGCCAGATTCCCACAGCCAAGCGGGCAGGCTCGCCGCTCGGTCGGTCGACATACTGTTTCAAGTATGCCTTCCTCCCTCGCGGCTCCACGTGCCCTTCTGACGTGGCGTCTTGGCGGTTTCGTCACGAACCGTCATGAATAATGTGGGCTAGGAGTGGAATCGATGCACACCGTGCTGGTCATTGGGGCCGGAAAGATCGGCGGCCTCATCGCCTGTTTGCTGGCGAAGAGCGGCGAGTATGCCGTGCATTTGGCGGACCTCGACATTGAGATCCCCCTCCGGCTCGGCAAGGAGCTGGACCTCCCCCATTTCACGCCCTGTAGCCTCGACGTCAACGACCGGGGCGCGCTGCTCCATTACTTGACACTGCATGCTCCGGTCGCCGTCATCTCCAGCCTCCCCTATTACTGTAACCTGGCAGTCGCCCGGACGGCGCAGGAGGTCGGGATCCATTATTTCGACCTGACCGAGGATGTCGGCGTGACCGACCAGATCAAGATCCTCAGCCGGGGCGCGGCCACGGCCTTTGTGCCGCAGTGCGGGCTGGCGCCCGGGTTCATCAGCATTGTGGCCCATGAGTTGATGACGCATTTCGAATCGCTGGATACGGTCAAGATGCGGGTCGGCGCGCTGCCGGTCCATCCGAGCAATGCGTTGAAATACTCGCTCACCTGGTCCACCGACGGCCTCATCAACGAATACGGCAATATCTGCTACGGCATCGAGGAGGGAGAAAAAGTCCCCTTGCAGCCGTTGGAAGGGTACGAAACGATCGAAGTGGACGGCTTGCTCTACGAGGCCTTCAATACGTCCGGCGGCTTGGGCACGTTGGCCGATACCTATGTGGGCAAGGTCCGGACGCTCAACTACAAGACCCTGCGCTATCCCGGCCATTGCGAAAAAATCCACCTGCTGATGAAGGACCTCAAATTGAACGAGGATCGGGAGACCTTGAAACGGATTCTGGAGCGGGCCGTTCCCCGCACCCTGCAGGACGTGGTGTTGATCTATGTGGCGGTTACCGGCCAGCAGCAGGGAGGGCTGTTCGAAGAGACCTACGTGAAGAAGGTCTATCCGCAGACGATCGCCGGGCGGCTCTGGTCGGCGATCCAAGTGACGACCGCTTCGGCGCTCTGCGCGGTGGTGGATCTCGTGCTGCAACAGCCGGAGGCCTACAAGGGCTTTATCACCGAGGAGTCCTTCCCGCTCCAGGGTTTTCTGGAGAACCGGTTCGGAGTTTATTATCGATAGGCCGGGGCAAGTCTCGGCAGAACGATGGATCGTAACGGGAAACAACGATGGTGGATGCGGCGCGCATTCTGGATCGACTGGGTCTGTCGCAACTGAATCCGGGCGCCACAATCGGAGCATGGTCGTCGGCGCCGGATCAGACCCGGACGTTTGAGTCGGTGAATCCCGCCACGGGCCGGGCGCTCGCGACGGTCTCTCGCGCGTCGATCCAGGAGTATGAGCAGGTCGTGGGCGCGGCGCAGCAGGCCTTCCTCGCCTGGCGAATGGTGCCGGCGCCCAAGCGGGGCGAGGTCATCCGCCTGATCGGCCAGGCCTTGCGGGAGAAGAAGGATCTCCTGGGCACGCTGGTTTCCCTGGAGGTCGGCAAGATCAAGGCCGAAGGAGATGGGGAAGTGCAGGAAATGATCGATATGGCGGATTTCGCGGTCGGCCAATCGCGGATGCTCTACGGGCTGACCATGCAGTCCGAGCGGCCGGCGCACCGCATGTACGAACAGTGGCACCCGCTCGGTGTGGTCGGCGTGATCACGGCCTTCAACTTTCCCGTCGCCGTCTGGGCCTGGAACGCCTTCATCGCCGCGGTGGCGGGCGATACGGTCCTGTGGAAACCCTCTCCCAAGGCGCCGCTGTGCGCGCTGGCGGTTCAACGGATCTGCCGCACCGTGCTGGAAGAACAGGACTATCCCGACGTCTTCGGTCTGGTGCTGTCGGATGATGTGAGCCTGGCGGAGCGGATGGTGGAAGACGCGCGCCTTCCGTTGATCTCCTTTACCGGCTCGGCCCCGGTCGGGCGCCGGGTGGCGGAGTTGGTCGGGAAACGGCTGGGCCGCACGCTCCTGGAACTCAGCGGCAACAACGCCATCATCGTGGATGAGCAGGCGGACCTCGAACTCGCCACCCGCGCGATCCTCTTCGGGGCGGTCGGCACCGCGGGGCAGCGGTGCACCAGCACCCGCCGCGTGATCGTGCATGAATCCGTGCAAAATTCGTTGCTGAACCAATTGATCGCCGCCTACAAACAAGTGAGGATCGGCGATCCGCTTGAGCCGGGGGTGCTCATGGGGCCGCTGATCGACCGGGCCGCCGTGGAACGGTACCGGGACACGCTCGAGGAGGTGCGGCGCGAAGGCGGAGAGGTCCTCGTCGGCGGATCGGTGTTGGACCGGCCCGGGTTCTATGTCGAACCGACGATCGTCTCGGCCCAGCCCCGGTGGAAGGCGGTTCAACGGGAAACCTTCGCCCCGATCCTCTACCTGATGACCTACAAGACGATCGATGAAGCGATCGCCATGCACAACGATGTGCCGCAGGGACTCTCCTCGGCCATCTTCACCGACAGCCTGCGCAAGGCCGAGCGGTTTCTGTCCGCGGCCGGGAGCGATTGCGGCATCGCCAACGTGAACATCGGCACCTCCGGCGCGGAGATCGGCGGCGCCTTCGGCGGGGAGAAGGAGACGGGCGGGGGGCGGGAGGCCGGCTCGGATTCCTGGAAGGCCTACATGCGGCGGCAGACGAACACGATCAATTGGAGCGCCGACCTGCCGCTGGCCCAAGGCATCCGGTTCGGGGAATGAAGCCGTCAATCGTCATCCGTCATTCTTTCATCGGGTCATTCGTTTGGCCGGTCCTCTTACCGTTGACGATTGACGCTTGACGAATGACGTCTGATTTAGAAAGAGGGAGGAGCGTTATGCGGGATGGGGCCAAGTTGGACGCGTTGATCGAACCGATGGTGGCGGACTATGTGGCGAAGAACCGCGCCGCCCAGGCGATCAAGGCGGATCTGGACAGCATTGCGGTGGGACTGCTGCCGGTGATCGACCATCTGACGATCCGGACGGACGACATCGACCGGCGCGTGCGGGAGTTTCTCGATCTCGGCTATGCCTACGATGAAACGATTGAATACGGCGACTGGTATGCCAAGGTCTATCGCGCGCCCGGCTATCCGGCGCTCTTCGTCGATCAGGCCTATGCCGGCGATCGTGGGAAAACGAGTGTGATTCCTCGATGGGTCGCCAAGTTCGGAGACAGGGTCTTTCACCATGTCGCGGTGCGGGTGGAAGACATCGAAAAGTCGATCGCCCGGTTGAAGACCAAGGGCGTGCGCTTTGCCGGAGAGATCATCGGCGCGCCCGGCAGTTCGCTACGGCAAATTTTCACGGTTCCGGAATCGGTGGACGGGGAACCCTTCTCGGTGCTGGAGCTGACCGAACGTCACGCCGGCTATCAAGGGTTTTCGCCACCCCAAGCCGACGGGTTGATGCGTTCGACGGTGCTGCAACGATAGTACGCCGCCGCGCCCCCATGGTCGTTGCGAACCGGCGTCAGCTTGCCTGTTTGGCCTCCTGAGAGTTGGAATCCTGGGGCTTCGCTTCCTTCGGCTGGTTCGCAGGCGGGGTATAGGCCGTATACATCTTCGACAGGATGGCCTGCCCTTCGGCTGACTGCGCAAAGGCCGTGAACGAATCCACCAGCGGGTGCGCCTCCTTCCTCGACAGGAACAGCACCGGCCGCCGCAGCTTGTACCGTCCCTCCTTCACCGTCGGATCTCCCGGCTCGACCTTGTCGATGGTCAGGATTCGGATCGGAATTCCCAATCCCTGCGCATCCAGCGCCGCCTTGAGCGAGATATAGCTCACGGCGTTGTCCTTGCCCGACACGCTGGCCAATGTTTTTTGATCGGATCGGGCCGGCTTAGAGGACTCCGGCATTTTTCCGACGATCCCGAGCGATTCCTCAAATCCGCTGTCGATATTTTGATCCGGCGTCCGGCGGATCAATTCGACCCGCGCATCGGAGCCTTCGAACGAAGACCATCGTTGAATCGCTCCGCTGAAGAGCGCGCGGACCTGGTCGGTGGTGACCTCGGACAGCGGATTCGCGAAATTCACGATGACGGCGATGCCGTCCCAGGCGACCTGCGCGGCGCGCAACTCCGGATCCCGTTGGCCCGTCACGGCCAGATCGGCCTGCCCGCTCTTGACCATCCCCACCGTGTCCAACACCCGATCCCACTCGATATCGATGACCGTTCCAGGATGGCGTTTTTCATAAGCGCGCGCGAGTTCTTGAACGACCGGCTGCTCAGGACCATGGCCCACGACCAGAATGCGGTGAGACTCCGCCGCCAGACCTATCGCGTCGCTGCCGGAGAAGGCAAGGACGGACAGGATTCCCAGGGCAATCGGCAACCATGGTCCCGGCTTCGCAGTTGTTCGCAAGCGCGCCCTCGATTGGGGTACCGTCATGGTGATTCGTCACCTCCTCGCATCTCTCTCACTTGCAGCCGACCAACATCCATCCGATTCCATGAATCAGCCCTTCTTCCATTCTATAGCCAAACGGCGCGGTCGTGGATTCAGATGGAAATCTTTTCTAACCTGTCTAACCTGCTGGAAAGCATGGCGATTTGTACCCTAGGCATCTAACGAGTCCCCGGCTTGATCGATGAGGTAGTAACATAGCCCCGCTAAGAGGCAAGAGCCTGTGAACGGCCAGCCCCGTTTTGCAACAGCCTGTTGCATCCTGCAACAGAGCGGCTGGCGGTCATTTCGCGTAAATAGCGGGAAAATCTCTTGGCACCGCCGTTGCAATTTTCCACCGGATAATCGTGCCCACCTCAACAGGAGGTGTCGTATGGCAGTCGAATCTTGTCGTAAGGATGACGCACTCTGTGACGTCGCCCGCAACGAGGCTGAGGCGACGGACCTCAGTTGCCAATCCCTTCTGGTCCTGCAACGCCTGATCGGTACCTATCGACCAAGGAACTTCGCCGTGCGCTGTTGGGATGGACGGATCTGGGAACAGGAAGTAGGGCAGCCTAGACGATTCACCCTGGTGCTCAAACATCCGGGTGCATTGCGGGTCCTCTGCTTCCGCCCAAGCCAGCTCGCGGTGAGTGAGGCATTTATCGATGACGACATCGACGTCGAGGGTGAGTTGGAAGCCGCGACGGATCTGGGCCGGTTCCTCGCCGGCCGGCGCTGGACGCTCAAGGACTTGGCTCGGTACGGCTGGTGGCTCTGGCGACTTCCGGTGCGCAAGTCCGCGGGCAGCGGGCGGGCTCCCGCCTCGTTGCGAGGACCGACCCATTCATCTGGACGGGACAAGCAGGCGGTGTCGTACCATTACGACTTGTCCAACGAGTTTTACCGGCTATGGCTGGATCGCCGCATGGTCTACTCCTGTGCGTATTTCGCGCATCTGGACGAGGAGTTGGACACGGCGCAGGAGCGGAAGCTCGACTATATCTGCCGGAAACTGCGTCTCCGGCCGGGCGAACGGCTGCTCGACATCGGATGCGGATGGGGCGGCCTGGTCCTGCACGCCGCGCAGCGGTATGGCGTCGAAGCCCTCGGCATTACCCTCAGCGAACGACAGGCGGAGCTGGCGCGACAGCGCATCCAGGAAGCGGGCTTGGCGCGTCGTTGCCATATCGAGGTGTGCGACTATCGGGAACTACCCGGTAACCGGCCATTCGACAAAGTCGTCAGCGTAGGAATGGTTGAACATGTGGGGGAACGGAAGCTCCCGGAGTATTTTGCCGCGGCCTGGCGGGCGTTGCGCGACGGAGGCGTGTTCTTGAATCACGGGATCGGATGCCGCGAAGGCGACACGGGGGGCATGGGAGCCTTCATGGACCGGTATGTCTTTCCCGACAGCCAGCTTGTTCCGCTGCATGTTACAACCCGGGAGGCAGAGCGGACCGGCTTTCACGTGCGGGACGTCGAGAGTCTCCGCGAACACTACGCCCTGACCCTCCGCCATTGGGTCCGGCGTCTCGAATCGGCGCGTGACCGGATCGTCACCCTGGTCGGCGAGGGCACCTATCGAGTCTGGCGCCTGTACATGGCGGCCTGCGCCCGTGGATTTCAAACGGGCCTATTCGATGTCTATCAAACCCTCCTATCCAAACCGCGAGAAGGCCGGAGCGACCTGCCCTTGACCAGAGCCGACTGGTATCGCCCCGATCCCGCGGGAAAGTCGTGAGCGAAAGTCGCGCGCCGGTACTCGCGCTTCTTGACCCCTGACAGGCAAGCGCCTATAAGGCTCGTGACAAGCGCGCCATGGTCCTTCCTGCGCCAGACAGGGACCCTCGTTGGACAACAGAAGAAAGGCGAAGAAAATCCTGGCGGTGTTTCTCCGGCGGCGACAATGAAGATGGGCTTCGCCCGATGAGCCGCCGGTTCAACCGAAGGTTGGTATGGAAGGATGGCGAAGAGAATCACTGGCAGTGTTTCTCCGGCGCCATCATATTCGATACAACGAAAAAGAGGCGCCGGTTCAACCGAAGGTTGGTATGGAGGTGGATCGATGAGCACAGGTCCTCGCAGTCGTGCGGGCAATCTCGTTCCGTTGTTGGCCTGCGCCGTTGGCTTTGGAATCACCGCTCTGGTCGGCGTGGCCGCCGTCGCGCATGAGTTGGGGGAGGCCGGTTGGCCCTTGGTGACCCTCGACAGCATCACCGTTCCGGACATCGGCCCATTGCCGAATGCCGCGCCGACTCCGGGCGGCAATTTGAATTACAAGGCCAAGGTCGAACTGGGCCGGCAACTCTATTTCGACGGCCGCTTGTCCAGGAACGGCGCGATCCCCTGCGCCTTCTGTCACATTCCCGGCGCGGGATTTGCCGATCCCCGCCAAACGTCGATCGGCATCGACGGCAAGATCGGCGGGCGGCAGGCTCCCACGGTCCTGAACACCGGCTTCAATCCGGTCCAGTTCTGGGACGGCCGGGCCGGCTCGCTTGAGGAACAGGCCATCGGACCCATCCACAATCCGGTTGAAATGGGGGAGACCCACGAGAACGTGGTCGCGAAGTTGAACAAGATCCAAGGCTATCGCAACCAGTTCCGCGCGGTCTTCGGCACCGATGTCAGCTTGCAGGGCATTGCGGAGGCGATCGCCTCGTTCGAGCGGACGATCCTGTCCACGAACTCGGCCTTCGACAAGTATGTGAAGGGGGATCGGAACGCGATGAGCCAGGCCGCCGTCCGGGGCATGGATCTCTTCAAGGGCAAGGCGCGATGCATCCTCTGCCACAACGGACCCAACTTCACCGATAACCAGTTCCACAACCTTGGCGTGCCTCAAGTCGGCCCGCTCAAGGAAGACCTGGGTCGCTACGGCGTCACCGGGCTTGAGACAGACCGGGGCTCGTTCAAGACCCCGACCTTGCGGAGCATCATGGAAACCGCGCCGTACATGCACGACGGCGTCTTCAAGACGTTGGAGGAGGCGCTGGATTTTCTCGACAAGGGGGGAGGGGCCAATCCCAACCTCGATCCGTATATCAAGCCGCTGGGGCTCTCGCCGGAAGAAAAAAGCGACCTGCTCGCCTTCTTGCAAGCCTTGACCGGCGAGCCGATCAAGATGGAACTCCCCAAGCTGCCGAAAAAGTAAGATCCTCAATCAGGGCGGAGGCGCCGTTCGTGGCGCCTCCGCCGCCAGTCCGTTCCCTGTAGCTCCTCGGAGGGCCTCGTTGAAAGGCAAGAGCGAGACAGCATTCGTCCGATTGCGCGCCGGTTGCGAGCGTCGGATTCTGGCCGGCCACCTCTGGATCTACGAAGGGGACATCGACTCTGTCTTAGGACAGCCGAAGGCCGGCGATATTGTGACCGTCATCACCCAAGATGGAAGTCGGTGCGGGCGGGGGTTCTATAGCCCCCAGTCAAGAATCCGGGTGCGACTCCTCACGTCCGGTCACGAAACCATCGATGCCTCCTTCTGGGATCACCGGATCGCCGACGCAGTGGCGCGTCGCCGCTCGGTTATCTCCGGCACCACTGCCTATCGGCTCGTCCATTCGGAAGGGGATGGATTGCCGGGGTTGATCGTCGATCGCTACGGGCCGGTCCTCGTCATGCAGGCTTTGACAGTCGGCATGGATCAGCGGCGCGAGGAGTTAGGAGAAATCTTGCTCCGCCACACTGGGGCGGAGGCGATCTATCTCCGGAACGACGCGCCGGCGCGCGCTCACGAAGGGCTGCCACTGGAACGGGGCTTTCTCCGTGGCGAGGGGCCGCTTCGCGTGGAGATCACCGAGGGGCCGGCTCGATTTCTCGTGGATATTGAGCGAGGGCAGAAGACCGGCTGGTTCTGCGATCAGCGCGACAACCGGCTTGCCGTAGCCGCGCTGGCGAAGGATCGCGATGTCCTGGATGCCTTCTGCCATACCAGCGCCTTCGGCACCCATGCGGCTTTGGGAGGCGCCCGTTCGGTCTCTGGGCTTGACGTGAGCCGCTCCGCCGTGGAGCTGGCCAGGACCCATGCCGAACTGAACGGGGTGGCGCAGATCTGTGAGTATCGCGAAGGCGACGCGCAGCAGGCCTTGAAACGCCTCGGCCGGTCCCGGCGGCGGTTCGATCTGGTGATCCTGGACCCGCCGGCCTTCGCCAAAAGCCGATCCGTCCGAGGGCGGGCGGTCGAAGGCTATCGACACATCAATGGGTTGGCGTTGAGTCTGATCCGTCCCGGCGGGACGCTCGTCACCTGTTCCTGCTCGCATCATGTGAGCGAAGGCGATCTCTGTGCCTCAGTCGAGGCGGCGGCCCGGCAGGCAAGGAAGCGAATCGAGATCATCGAGCGGCGCGGGGCGGGCCCAGACCATCCGGTGCGCTTGTCCATGCCTGAGACCCGTTACCTGAAGTGCCTCATCATCAAGGTGCGCTAACCTGCCTGATCCTGAAACGCCTCCGCTACCCGTACCCTCCTGCAAGGCCTCAAAATACACGTATTTGTGCTAGTCCAGTTGTTGACCAACTGTAACGTGAAGCGTATCCTTCGCCCGCGATGAGGTGAATGGCCGCTGGCGATGCAAACAAGGAGGCAATCATGGCACGACGCGCCGTGCTCGTTGGAATCAACAAATATAAGGTCCCGGGGGCAGACTTACGCGGGTGCGTGAACGATGTTCGCAACCTGCAAGGAGCCCTGACGACGTATTATGGGTTTGCCGCAAAAGACATCGTGACGTTGACCGATTATGCCGCCACGAAGACGGCCATGGAAAAGGCCATCGCCAAGCTGGTCTCGGGCGCGAAGAAAGGGGATGTGCTGCTGCTGCACTATTCGGGACATGGTTCCAATGTGCCGGATGACGACGGAGACGAAGCGGACAAGCGGGATGAAATCCTCTGTCCGACCGACTTGGACTGGAAAGATCCCCTCCGGGACGACTGGCTCAGGAAAACTTTCAACAAGCTGCGGGCCGGTGTGGCCCTGACCGTCATCATGGATTGTTGTCACTCCGGCACGAACACCCGCGCAATCCTGCCGCCGGATGCGCCGATCAAGGAACGGTACCTGCCCAGTCCATGGGATCTGGTTGCGGCCGAATCAGGCCGCAGGCTGCGCGGCGCGGTCAAAGGCGAGCTTCGGGCCTCGCCGCGCGCCAAGCGAAAAAAGAGCGATGTGGTGCATGCGGACATCTGCGAACTGCTGATCACCGGCTGCCGCGATACGCAAACCTCCGCCGACGCCTTCATCAGCGGCAGCTACAACGGCGCGCTCACCTACTATCTCGTCGAGAGCATCAAGGAGGCGAACGGCCGGCTCAGCTACCGCGACCTGCACAAACGGACGCTCGCCAAGCTCAAGGGAGAGTACGACCAGGTGCCGCAGCTCGAAGGCAACAAGGCCAAGTTCGACCGGCCCTTCCTGTCGCCGGAGGGTTAAACGCGGCGCAAGGCCGCGCCGTGAGGGCAGGTGAAGGCAGAACAGGACGACATGATCGTCGATGACCGTTCCGGCTCCGGAAGGAAGGCATGATGAAGAAGAAGAAAAGAGGGCGCTCTCCTCGCTCAAGAATCGGCGCGAAACTCCGAAAGGTGGACGGCGCGGTCCCGCGTCGCGAGTTCGCCGGCTATGCATTGCCGGACGAGGCGGTCGAGCGAGCCCTGTCGACCGGAGAGCATCGCGGCGCGCTGGAAGAGTATTTCGGCGAGGAGAACTACCAGGAGCTTCGCGATCTGGCCCGCCAGGCTTCGGCCCGCTCGGTCCGCGGGGGGCCGCGCGTGCTCATTTTGCCGGGAATCATGGGGTCCAAGCTGGGCCGGAAGCGCCTGTTGCTCGACGACGTGATTTGGATTGACCCGATCGGCATCCTTGCCGGCGAGCTGAACGAGCTGACCTTGGGCAAGGGGAAGGACGACGTGGTTCCGCTCGGCGTGCTCCTGTTTGCGTACCTGATGATCAAGCTCTCCTTGCGCGCAGCGGGGTTTGACGCGGACTTTCATCCATACGATTGGCGACGCGATCTCCCCTCGCTGGGCGCGCAGCTTGCCAAACGGATCCATGACGAACAGAAACCGGTCCATCTCGTGGCCCACAGCATGGGCGGCCTCGTCGCGCGAGCGGCGCTCAAGGCCGGGGCGGCCGAGGTCGAGCGCCTGATCATGCTCGGCACGCCGAACTACGGGTCGTTTGCCATCCCTCAGGCGCTCCGCGGAACGTACGACGTGGTCAAGAAAGTGGCCGCGTTGGATCTGGCTCACGGCCCCGAGGAGCTGGCCTCGGAGGTCTTCTCGACATTCCCCGGCCTCTACCAAATGATGCCGTGGAAGGAAAAGTTCAGCGCGATCAATCTGTATGACGAGGCGACCTGGCCGGCCACCGGCCCCCGTCCTCGCGCGGACCTGCTTCGCGCCGTTGAACCGGTCCATGCCAAGCTCGCTCTGGGCGATAAACGGTTCGTGCTCATCGCCGGGGTGAACCAAGGCACGATCACCGGCCTGCGGATCGAAAACGGAGACTTCGCCTATGAAGTCACGATGGCCGGAGACGGGACCGTCCCCCTGGACTTCGCGAGGCTTAAGGATGTGCCGACGTACTATGTCGAAGAGAGCCACGGCAGCCTTCCGAACAACGGCATCGTGCGCGATGCGGTGGTCTCGATTCTCAACGGAACCGCGCCGCAGCGCGTGATGACGCAATGGAGCCCGCCGCGAGGAGCCGCCGTCCGGGTGCTGCGCGGCGCGGAGCTGCGACAGAGCGTCTTTGAAGGGCGACGCGGCAAGCAACTGACTGCGCGGGACATGCGAATGGCGTTGGCGGAGGTGGCGGCGCCGCCGGTGCCGATCGGCCAGCGAGCGGCCAAGGCTGCCGCGGGTCCCGAGGGAACCGCGCGGTTCGAAAACCTCGTGGTGGGGCGCCGGTACCAGCGAGAGCTGGATGTCACGCTCGTGAAGGGCAATATCGCGGACGTAGATACGCGGGCCTGCGTCCTCGGCATTTTCCAGGAGGTGACTCCGGCCGGCGCCGCACGGGCCCTGGACGACCGCTTGGGCGGGATGATTCGGGAGTTTACGGAACGGCGCATGTTTACCGGAGCGGTCGGCGAGACCTTCCTGATGCCGGTCAATCGAGCAAGCTTGCGAACGGAAATGATCATGCTGGCCGGCATGGGCACCTTCGATCGATTCACGCCGGATATGCAGGAACTGGTGTCCGAGAACATCCTGCGGGTGTTCCTGCGCGCGCGGGTGGAGGAGTTCGCGACCGTGATTCTGGGGGGCAGCACGGGGTCGAGCGTGGCCGCCGTCGTCAAGCAGATGTTCGCGGGCTTCCTCAAGGCGCTCCAGGATGCCGATCGCGGGCAGCGATTCCGTCGCGTCATCCTCTGCGAACGGGATGACGCGCGCTATGAGGAATTGAAACGCACCGTGTACGATTTGGCCAGCACGCCGCTGTTCCAGGGCGCCGAGCTGACGATCAACGAGGAGGTCTTCCCGCCTTTGGATGTGTCGGCGATGGAAGGGGCGCGAGCCCTCGCCCCGGGACGGGGAGAAGACCCCGTCTATTTGTTCGTCCGCCAACTGCCCAGCGCGCCGGACTCGACCGTGTTTCAGGCGGCGGTGCTGACCGCGGGCGGCCGCGCCGCCATTATCACGGAGGATGCGATCCCTCCGAAGGCCGAGCTTGAAGCGCATCTCTCGTTGACTGGCGGGGGCCGGCTCAAGGTCAAGAGCGAAGAGGAACTGACCGCGTATGGAAAGAAGGTGGGACAACTGGTGCTCCATCCCAAGATTCAAGAGGTCTTGGCGAGTCCCGGTCTGGAGGAACGCCATCTCGTCGTGGTGCACGACCTGGCAGCCTCCCGCATTCCCTGGGAAACCTTGGTGATCGATGGAAGGAGGCCGGCCTTGTTGCAGGGGCTCAGCCGTCGCTATCTCGCCTCGAACCTGTCGGTGGCCAAGTGGCGGGAAGAACAGCGGCAGGACGCCACTTTGCGGGTGCTCTTGGTGGTCAATCCGACGCAGGACCTGGCCGGCGCGGCGGCGGAAGGCAAGCTGGTCGAAGACGTGCTAAAAGCCCAACGGGGGGTGGAACTGACGGTCGTGAAGGAGCAGCAAGCGACCAGAGGCCGCCTGCTCGCGGAGTTGAAGGGGGGCCGGTACGATGTCGTGCACTATGCCGGTCATGCCTATTACGATCGGACCAACCTGAGCCAGAGCGGGATCGTGTGCCACGGCGACGAGATCCTGACCGGGCCTGACCTGATGTCGCTTCCCACGCTGCCGAGTATGGCCTTTTTCAACGCCTGCGAGGCGGGGCGGGTGAGGGTGTGGCGGCCGAAAACCCAAAGGAGAAAACGAGCGTCTGGCCGGAAGGAAGCGGCGCCGATGGCCGATCCGCTGGAAGTCTCGGTCAGTTTTGCCGAGGCGTTCCTGCGCGGAGGAGCGGCCACCTATGTGGGGACCTATTGGCCCGTGGGGGATGAACCGGCGGAGGAGTTCGCCAGGACCTTTTACGGCCAACTGATCGAAGGCCAGTCGGTGGCCCGGTCACTCTTGGCGGCGCGCAAGACTCTTGAAGAGAACCAGTTTCTCGATTGGGCGGACTACATTCACTACGGCAGTCCGGATTTCGTGCTGAAAGTCCGGAGCTAGCCTGGCACTCGTTTCATCACGACCCATTCCAGGAAAAATGCAATGGGCCCTCACGCATGGAGCCGAAGCGACCAACTCCGCTGACTTCGGCGGTGCCTGTCCCAGCTCCGGAAGAGCATCCCCCCTATCTCCGCCAACCATAGTTCACTGATGAGGCTTCTCTACATCAGGACTTCCGTCTATCGGAAAAGCGTCGCGCACTCCTCAGAATTCAGTTCGTGCCTCCCTCTCCTAGACCTTCTTTGCCGCTCTCTCTAGACCCGAATCAGTACCAGGGTCTATGGGCTCGATCAGCCGATCGCTCTATACCAAGGGGCGACGGCATAGCCCGGAGGTGCAGGTGGAGAAGATCCGAGTGCTGCTGGCCAACCATCCCCTGATGCTTCCGGACGACATTCGCAATCTCGTGGAAGAACAAGAGGACATGGAGATCGTGGGCGACTGCCGAGGCCCCATGAAAATTCTGCAGGAGGCCGGGAGGACGAAGGCCGATGCGGTGATTCTCGCTCATGAGGGGACGCAAGAGCCTGGTCTTTGCAGTCAGTTGCTGGCCGTGTATCCGGACCTCACGATCCTCGGCGTCACACCCGACATGACGGCCGGGTTCGTGCGGCAGATGTGTTCGCGCCGGCATGCCCTGGCCGAGATCAAGAAACAGGATGTCATCGACAAGCTCCGCATGGCCGTGCGGGATCCCTGCAGTGAACGTGAGGGCTGAGGCCCCTCGGCGATCGCCAGGAGCGAGGCCATCGGTATGATGCGAGGGCAAAAGGACGATGACCAACCACTTAATCTCAGCAGTGGAGGAGGGCCATGCCAACTACACCGACGTATCCTGGAGTCTATATCGAAGAGATCCCGAGTGGCGTGCGAACGATCACCGGGGTGGCCACCTCCGTCGCCGCATTCATTGGGCGAGCGCTCAGGGGACCCACCAACGAGCCGGTCACCATCAACAGCTTCGGGGATTTCGAACGGATCTTCGGCGGCTTGTGGGTGGGCAGCAGTCTGGGCTTCGCCGTTCGGGACTTTTATCTGAACGGCGGGGGGCAAGCCATCATTGTCCGCCTCTACCATGCCGAGACGGGCACGGGGGCCAAACCGGCGCAGGCGAAACTCACGGCTGATTCCCTCGGGCTCGAAGCCGCCAGCCCCGGAGCCTGGGGCAACAAATTGCGCGCGCGCGTGGATCACAACACGCGGCCCGCGCTGCCGGGCGAAGCGGCCGACAGTCTCTTCAATCTGACCGTTCGAGACGGGGAGACTGGAGCGATCGAGAGCTTCCGGAACGTCTCGATCACCGCGGGCCATGCTCGGCAGATCGACAAGGTCCTGCTCAACGAATCCCAACTCGCGAGGATGACCGGCGCGTTGCCGACCGCGCGTCCCGCGAAGAGCAACGATCCTGCGGCCGGGAAAGATCCGTGGGAAGACAATACGCCGGCGACGAACTACAAGGTGGCGACGGCTGCCGAAGCCTCGGACGGTTCGGCGTTGACGAAGGCGGATGACTTCACGCCGGCGAACGCCGAGACCAATAAGAAGGGGCTCTATGCGCTGGCCAAGGCCGACCTCTTCAACCTCCTCTGCATCCCGCCCTATCTTGCCAACGGCAACGTGGACACGAGCCTCGTGTCGGAAGCGGCGGCCTACTGCGAGCGGCGCAGGGCCATGCTGCTGGTGGATCCTCCCGTCGAGTGGACCACGAAGGATCAAGCCAAATCCGGTGTGGCCAACGTGGGCACCACCAGCAAGAATGCCGCGCTCTACTTTCCGCGCCTCCGCCAGCCGAATGCGCTGAAGGACGACCAACTCGAAGATTTTGTTCCCTGTGGCGCCGTCGCCGGGATCTTCGCCCGAACCGACGCGCAACGGGGCGTGTGGAAAGCCCCTGCGGGCTTGGAGGCCACGCTGGTCGGCGTTCCCGGTCTCAGCGTGCCGCTGAACGATCCCGAAAATGGCGAGCTCAATCCGCTGGGCGTCAATTGTCTTCGTGTGATGGCGCCCGCTGGTCCGTTGGTGTGGGGCGCCCGCACGCTGCAGGGCGACGACCGCTTCGCGTCGGAGTGGAAGTACGTGCCGGTGCGACGCATCGCCCTCTTCATCGAAGAGAGTCTCTATCGAGGCACCCAATGGGTGGTCTTCGAGCCGAACGACGCGCCGTTGTGGTCGCAGATCAGGCTCAACATCGGCGCCTTCATGCACAACCTCTTCAGGCAGGGCGCATTTCAAGGGCAGACCCCTCAAGAGGCCTACTTCGTCAAATGCGACAAAGAGAGCACGACCCAGGCGGATATCAATCTTGGGGTTGTCAACATCGTCGTGGGATTCGCCCCGCTCAAGCCGGCGGAGTTCGTGATCATCAAGATCCAGCAAATGGCCGGTCAGATTCAGGCATAAGGAGGACCAGCTATGGCCCAGTTCAGCGTCAACGTCCAGCGCTTTGATCCCTACAAGAATTTCAAATTTCGCGTGAAATGGGACGGCCGGTATGTGGCGGGTGTCAGCAAAGTCGGGACTCTGAAACGCACGACCGAGGTGGTGGAGCATCGGGAGGGAGGCGACCCCAGCACCGGGCGCAAGTCGCCGGGGCGAACCAAATACGAGCCCATCACCTTGGAACGGGGCGTCACGCACGACCTTGAGTTCGAGAAATGGGCCAACAAGGTGTGGAACTTCGGGGCCGGCCTCGGGCGGGAGGTCTCGCTCAAGGACTTTCGCAAGGACATCATCATCGAGATGTACAACGAAGCGGGCCAGCTCGCCTTTGCCTACAAGATCTATCGGTGTTGGGTGTCCGAGTTTCAGGCCCAGCCCGATCTGGATGCGAATGCGAATGCCGTGGCCATTCAATCCATCAAGTTGGAGAACGAGGGTTGGGAACGGGATCGTGACGTTCCCGAGCCGGCGGAACAGGCCTTGTCGACCTAAAACGCCATGCGCGGCCTCTCGGCACAAGAGCTGCTCGACGTCTGGGATCAGGGGCAGAGCCTCTCGCCGTGCGGGCGGGCAGCGCTCCTGCTGGCGGCGGCCTGTCCGGAATCCCCGCGCGAACGCGTGGATTCGCTCACCATTGGGGAGCGGGACGCGCTCCTGGCTGAGATACGAGCCCGCACGTTTGGACGGGATCTGGCGAGCGTGGTGACCTGTCCCGCCTGTCAAGAACTGGTCGAGGTCAGCGTCGATGTGCGCTCGATCTTTCCCGACAGGATGCAGGCGGCGCCAGGCGAGGGGACGGTCCGGGAGCCTCTGGTGATCGCGGCGGGAGACTTCGTCGTGCAAGCCGCCATTCCGGCTGTTCGAGATGTCGAGGCGACTGTGGCCGATGCCACTCCGGCGGAAGGCCTTGGGAAGCTGCTGCGACGCTGCATTCTCCGCGCGGAGCACCGGGGGGAGCCTTGCCAAGTGGACGACCTCCCCGAGCACGTCCGCGCGCTGATCGACCTGCGCATGGCGGAAGCCGATCCACAGGGGGTTGTGCATCTCTCCCTGCACTGCCCTGGGTGCGATCATCGTTGGTCCCTGTTGTTCGACATGCTGGCGTACTTCTGGAGCGAGATTCAGATCGGGGCGAGGCGGTTGTTGCGGGAGATCCATGTGCTGGCGTCGTTCTATGGGTGGAGCGAGTCTGCGATTCTGACGCTCAGCGCGGCCCGCCGGCGCGCCTATTTAGAATTGGTGGGGGGATGAGTCGCTACTTGCAGGATCTGGTCATGCGGAGCCTGGGAGAGGTCGGCGGACTGATTCCCCGTCCGTTGAATCGGTACGAAGCCGCCCGGCAGGGTGGCGCTCCGGAACTTACGGGAGCCATCCAAACGACGGAGGGGACGGATGTGTCGTTAGAATATGGACGATCGTTCCAGGACGCCTCGCCGCGGACATGTCCGCCGATGACGGACGTCGGCCCCACCGAAGACGTTGTTCAACCGGGCCGGCAGACCGATGCGCACCCTCGGAAAGATCACGGCGGGCAATCGATCGAGGTGAAGCGACCCGCCCGGCGGGGAATCTCCGGCGAGAGAATTGACGAAATCGACGTCACGGAAGACGACCATGCCCATGCGCCTCGCCGGCCGATGGACCCGACGCAAGTGTTCCGCCATTCCAGCGCGATTCGGCCGGTGAACCACGAGGTCCCGTTACAAGAACGAGACGGTGCCGTGACCCAGGCTGTTCAAGTGACTGTTGTTTCACTCGAACGACCTGGATTCAGCACAAGCCAGAAGACGGAACAACTGGAATCCTTGCCCGGGAAGCGCAGCGGCACGGACTATCCGGAAGCCATGGAGAGACTGCGGCCGTCGGTGAGGCCCCAGGAGGTCTCGTCCGATTCCCTTTGGCCCACCTTGGGGGAGGTCTCGTTTCGCCCCCCGCATCGAGAGGAGACGGTGCCGTCGGTAAGGGAGCGGCCGCCGGTTGTTCAGATTCGCATCGGTCGGATTGAGGTCAGGGCCGTCGAGCAATCGGCCCCCGCTCCAAGCAAGAAGATCGTCGAGCCGCCACGTTCATCGTTGCCGCTCGACCAGTACTTGAGGCGCCGTTCTCGGGAGGGCTGATGGGAAATGCCCTGGCCATAGCCGCGGTGACGGCGGTGCTGAAGGACCTGCTCAATAACGGCCTCATCGACCACAATGTCACGGGGGCGGTCGGAGGCAATGTGACGGTCAGCGCGCTGCCGCCGGACCGGGTCTTCGCTCCCGGGGCCCAAGAAGGCAATCAGCTCAATCTCTTTCTCTATCAGGTGGCGCCCAACGTGGGCTGGCGCAATGTCGGATTGCCTTCCCGTGACGAGCGCGGCGGGCGATTGACCAATCCTCCGCTTGCCTTGGATCTGCACTATTTGCTGACGGCCTATGGCGCCGAGGACCTGCACGCGGAGGTGTTGCTCGGGTACGCCATGCAACTGTTGCATGAAACCCCCGTGCTGACCAGGCAGTCCATTCGCACGGCGCTCCTACCATCTCCGGTGAACGGATCGATCCTCCCGCCGGCGCTTCAGGCGTTGTCGGCGTCCGATCTGGCGGAACAGGTCGAACAGATCAAGATCGTCGCGACTACGCTCACGAGCGAAGAGATGTCGAAGTTGTGGACGGCGTTGCAGGCGCGCTATCGGCCTACGGCCGCCTATCACGTCTCGGTGGTCTTGATCGAATCGCAGCGCGCCGCCAAGTCGGCGCTGCCGATTCTGACAATCGGTCTGGTGGACCCGGTCACGCGCGAGCCACGAGGGCCGGTCGCGGCGACGAATCTGGAACCGCAGTTCCCGACGCTGACCTCGGTGACGGTACCCGAGCGGCGAATGAGCGCGCATCTCGGTGACACACTGATCGTGCAGGGGCACAAGCTCGATGGGACCAATCTGGCCATCCGCCTGGCCAGTCCGCGATTGAGTCAGCCGGTCGTGCTGCCTGTTGCGTCCGGCAATACCGCGACCCGTCTGGAGACCGCCATCCCGAACACGCCCGCAACGTTGGCGGCCGGGCTCTATTCTTTGGCCCTGTTGGTCCAGCGTCCAGGGGAAACGTTTCGACGCACGACCAATGAGCTCACGTTGGCGTTGGCGCCGCAGATCACGACCACACTGCCGGCGACGTTCCCGCGGGACGGCAATGGCGATGCGACGATCACGCTGGCCGTGCAACCGGAGATACAGCCGGCGCAACGGGTGGCCATGCTCTTGGGCGATCTGGAGATCACGGCCCAGCCGAGGACCAGCCAGACCAATACCGTCTCCTTCGTGGTTCGCGGTGCGATACCGGGTACATATCTGGTGCGGATACGGGTGGACGGTGTGGACAGTGTGGTGGTGAATCGCACGGTGGCACCGCCCGAATTTTTCAACCATCGGGTGACGGTGACCTAATGCCGACGGCCATGTCGACCGCCCTGTCTTGGCACGAGACGAACCAGCGCTCCCTCATGACCGAGGTGGCCCGGGTGCGCGCCGCCCTCGCCGCCTACGTGGCGTCTCGAACCGGTCAGGATGCGGCGCCGGCGGCACAGGCCGATCGCGGACAGGGTTCGCATGACCCGGATTTCCAGGAAGCCGCTGCTCCTGTCGCGTTGGATGTGCTGTGCGTCAGCTTTGGGCTCTCGGCATTCGAGCGAGACATCCTGCTCCTGACAGCAGGCATGGAACTCGACGCGGGATTTGCCTCCGCCTGCGCGGCGGCCCAGGGGGATGCCCGCCGGGCCTATCCGACATTCGGCCTGTCCTTGGCGGCGCTGCCTCACGCTCACTGGAGCGCCGTGATTCCCACCGCCCCCTTGCGCCGATGGCGGTTGGTCGAGATCGGGCAGGGTGACACGCTCCTGACAAGCGCGCTTCGGATCGATGAGCGAATCCTGCACTATCTGACCGGCCTGTCGTATCTCGACGAACGGCTGGCCGGTCTCGTGGATGTCGTTGAGGCGGAGGGCATGGGCAGCCTGGCTCCCACGCATCGACGGTTGGCCGATCAAATCGTCTCCCTCTTTTCTCAGCCGAGTCCCGCAAGCAGGCCGCACGTCCAACTCTGCGGCGACGAGGGACTAACCAAGCGACAAATGGCCGTGGCTGTCTCGGAGGCCCTGGGTTGTCACCTCTATCGCCTTGCGGCCTCTTCGTTGCCGACCGCTCCGCAAGAACTGGACATGGTTCTGCGCCTGTGGACCAGAGAGGCCATGCTGACGCGAAGCCTGCTTCTGATCGAATGTGATGGGACAGAGGCGCTCGAGGGCGGGCGGGACCATGCGCTCACGACGTTCCTCGAATCGGTGAACGCGCCCGTGATGCTGAGCGTCCGGGAGCGTCGCCGGTCGGGACACTGTCAGTTCCTCACCTTGGACGTGGAGCCGCCCTCTCATCAGGAGCGCCGGCATCTATGGGCACAGGCCCTCGGTCAATGGGGGCCGACCTTGAACGGGGCCGTCGAATCGGTGAGCCGGCAGTTTCAGGTCGGTCCTTCGCTCATTCAGGCGGCCGGCGTTGCGTTGCGTGCCATCGAAGCAGAGCATGGCGGACCAGCATCCACTGACCAGGAGCAGGCCGACCGGCTGTGGGAAATCTGCCGCCGGCACGCGCGCCCGCGCCTCGATGAATTGGCGCAGCGCATCGAGCCTGCCGCGACCTGGGAGGATCTGGTGCTGCCGGAGGCTCAGCGACAGACCCTGCGAGAGATCACGATGCACGTGCGGCATCGCCATATGGTGTACGAGACCTGGGGATTTGCCGCAAAGGGCGCGCGGGGGCTGGGAATCAGCGGGCTCTTCGCCGGGGCCAGCGGAACCGGCAAGACCATGGCCGCGGAAGTCTTGGCCCATTCGCTTCGGCTCGATCTGTATCGCATCGACCTCAGCCAAGTGGTCAGCAAGTACATCGGTGAAACGGAAAAAAACCTGCGCAAGGTCTTCGATGCGGCCGAAGGCGGGGCCGCCATTCTGCTGTTCGATGAGGCGGACGCGCTCTTCGGCAAGCGCAGCGAGGTCAAGGATAGTCATGACCGTTACGCCAACGTGGAGGTGAGCTACCTCTTGCAACGCATGGAGGCCTATCGGGGTCTGGCCATTTTGACGACGAACATGAAAGGCGCCTTGGATACGGCTTTCCTGCGCAGGATCCGGTTCGTGGTCCAGTTTCCGTTCCCGGACCAGGCGCAACGAGCGGAAATCTGGCGGCGCATCTTTCCCCAGGCCGTGCCGACAGAGGGACTTGACTCGGAGCGCTTGGCGCGGCTCAACGTGGCGGGCGGCCATATTCGGAACATCGCGATGAATGCCACGTTCCTCGCGGCCGACGCCGGGGAGGCCGTGACCATGCGACATCTCTTGCAGGCGGCGCGGGGCGAGTATGCCAAGTTGGAAAAACCGCTGACTGAAGCGGAGATCGCGCGGTGGGTCTCATGAATCGTGGGGAGCGTCGCGAATCATGCGGACTCTCGGACCGGCTGACCGGTGGAGACCCGCGAGGTTTCACCTCCGTAGCACCGACACCTCAAGCGATCGAGGTGGAGATCGACGAACTGGTCCTGACCGGGTTCCCGCGGTCCCAAGGCCCGGGCATAGCGGAAGCCATCCGAGAAACGCTCGGTCGGTTGTTCGCCGGCGAGCGGATGCCGTGGCGAAGTTCAGAAGTTATGCAGCTTGATCGTCTGGATGCCGGAACCGTCCACCTGTCTCGATCCGGGCAGGCGCGCTCGGCGGGGGAACAAGTGGCGCGCGCGATCTACAGGAGCCTCCCCAAATGAGCGTGCGAGCAGTTGCGACACAAGCGGCGGTGGCAGCACCACCGGCATCGACGACTCCGGCGCAGGCAACCGGTCTCCAGCGCCAGTGTGCCTGCGGCGGCTCGGCGGGACTCACCGGTGTCTGCCAGGACTGTCAGAAGAAGAAGCTGCTCGGAAAGCCCTTGCAAGCCAAGTTGCGGATCAATGAGCCTGGGGATCAGTACGAGCAAGAAGCCGACCGAGTGGCGGAACAGGTCATGCGGATGCCGGATGCCGAGGTGAACAGGCAGCGCCGCGATATCGGGACTCCGCTGGTCCAGCGCCGAGCGACCAGCGACGGAACGGGTGTGATGGAGGCGCCGCCGATCGTGCACGACGTGCTGAACTCACCGGGGCAGCCGCTCGATGCGGCCACGCGCGCGTTCTTCGAGCCGCGATTCGGCCATGACTTTAGCCAGGTGCGAGTGCACGCGGGCGAACGGGCCGAGCAATCTGCACGGGACGTCAATGCCCATGCCTACACGGTGGGACACAACATCGTGTTCGGTGCCGGACGATTCTCGCCTGACACGATGGAAGGCCGGGGGTTGTTGGCGCATGAGCTGACCCACGTGGTGCAGCAGGGGGGCGGGTGTACTCCGGCAGAGCACATGCAAAGACAACCCTCCGCACCGCCGCTTACCCGCCCGACGCCCGACCTGGAACCGCCGGTCCCCGCTCCAGATGAAATCCTGATTGCCGGCGAAACCATCGAGGTGACCGACAAGGCGCCCGGGCCTCCTGACGACCACCAAGGGCCTCCGGTTCCGAATCAGAAATGGGTGTTCAAGAACAACAAGGCTTATTGGTTGCAGTATAACCTGGACAGCGTCAAACCCCTGCGGGATTTCGACCCGTTCGCCACGCCGAAAGCCTACGCGAATCGGGTTTACCGGGCGCAAAAGTATCTCCGGGCGGAAAAGTATGTTTTCCGGGAAAAGAAAATCGCGCTGGACGGCATGCTCGGCCCGGAAACGATCCTGTTCCTGCACTACATTCTGCAAAATGAAAACTACTCCGAAGCTCATTTCGAGCTGACCGGGCTCGGATTCGACCGGGAAGCTCTGAGCTCCGCCGCCGCGAAAATCGCCGCGCACCAAGCCGAAGCCGAGGAATTTCCGCCCAAATTCCTGGAAGAATGGACCGTGGAAACCCAGGGCACAGCCGCGCTGAGCCACATCCAGGACGACGGGGATCTGGAGCAATGGTACGACCGGATCATTTTCGGCGGCGCGGCGCCCCGCACAATGCACAACCAGGAACTGACCCTTGCCCACCGCCACGCGATCATGCTGAAGGCCTATGCAAACGTCGTGTTCAAGGGCTTAGCAGCCCTGGTGGAGGTCGAGCGGGACACCTTGCACCGGACAAGCGACAACATGACGCTCGTCCGGCGGCATTACAAAGAACTGGAAAATCTCTTCTGGATCAGCTACGTGGCCGACACCAAGGGCTCCGCTGCCAAACTTGACACGTGGTTCGGGCTGGAATACCCCACGGATGAAATCCGGAAAATCCGGAAGACCGTCGGCACAAAAACCAAACGCAAGAACCGGACTTACCTGACCGGCCTGCTCACGCCTTTCTTTATCCCGAAACTCACCGATGCGGAGCGAACTCGTCTCCAGATCGTCGCTTCCGAATACTTCCGGGAAAGGGCGGAGAGCATTGAAAACTTTATCGTTCCGAGGGCCGAAATACTCCTCTCCCTGATCCGGGACACCGAGACCCGCCGCGAAATCCGCGCCCACAAGGTGGAAAGCGAACTAATGGACTTTTTCGCCCACCCGGACGTGTTCGAGAAATTCGCGGATCACCTCGCCAAGCAGGGCAATTTCGAGGAACTGGTGACCGGAATCGAGCGCCTGCGATCCGTCGCCGTGCTGGAACTCTTCGTCCAGCTCTGCATGCAAACCGCCTACAAGAATGATCCGGCGGTGCTCCGCGCCCACGACAAACTGATGAGTCTCAAGCGAGAGCTCCGTTCGCACGACTACGTCGCGGGCGACCGCGAGACGCAGGCCGTGATCCTGGAAAAAGACCCCGACCGAAAACTGAAAGTCGGCGAAGTTGCCGGAGGCCGTTACATCATTTCGGAGGACCGGCAGCGCATGAAGCCAGACCGGCAACAAGCGCTGGAAGAAAAAATGCGGGCCATGGTCATGGCCGATATCGCGGAGAAAATGGGCAAAGAGGACGATGCGGGCGGTGCAGACCTTTCCGCGGAAAAATACATGGAACAAATCCTCGAGAAAGCCGCCGCGGAACTGAAAATCGGGGAAGGGGATTTCGAAGAA
>DATIBM010000281.1:0-10075 GCA_035457545.1 Nitrospiraceae bacterium | reverse complement strand
CCCAGCGTCTGGCCTGAAACCGACATATCGGACATGTTTGAGGGGGAAGCGGAAGATGAACCACCGCCCTCGCCTTGACGCGTCGGGCAAGGCGATGGTAGCCTCCCTCCTCATCCGCGCACCGCCAAGGAAAAGCAGGAGACGCCATGCCGAGCCTTCAATCCGTTAGACGGAAGATCGATTCCGTCAAGAAAACCCAGAAGATCACCAAGGCCATGAAGATGGTGGCCGCGGCGAAACTGAAGCGCATGCAGGATCGCATCCTCGCGGCGCGGCCCTATGCCCACAAGATGCGGGACGCGATTCGCAACCTCAGCCGGCGGGTCAATCGCGACGCGCATCCGTTGCTGCGGAGACGGGAGGGACACCGCATCGTGGTTGCCGTCGTGACGAGCGACAGAGGACTCTGCGGGGCCTTCAACGCGAATATCCTCCGCACGGCGGCCAATGCCTTGAAGGAGTTCGAGGCCGCCGGCGCCCAGGTTGAGGTGGCGGTCATCGGTCGGAAAGGCCGCGATTTTTTCCGACGGCGATCCTGGAAGGTGCGACGCGAGGTCGTGGATCTCTTCGACAAACTGAGCTTCGAGCACGGGATGTTGCTGGGGACAGAGTTGCAAGCCATCGACGACTATGTGGGCGGTCGAATCGATGCGGTCTATGCCATCTACAATGAGTTCAAGTCCGCTATCCAACAACGAATCGTCGTCGAACGGATGCTCCCGATCGACTGGGTTGTCGAGATTGCCGACGTCAAGGAGGTTGAACAAGGCACCGAGACGATGCCCGGCGCCTATCTCTACGAACCGAGCGAGGACGAACTACTCGAACAACTGCTGCACCGCAACTTTCACGTCCAATCGTACCGCATTCTGCTGGAATCCTCGGCAGCCGAGCAGGGCGCCCGCATGGCGGCCATGGACGGCGCCACCCGGAACGCCGGCGAGTTGATCAAGAAACTGACGATCTACTACAACAAGACCAGGCAAGCTGCGATTACCAAGGAACTGATGGATATCGTCGGCGGCGCCGAGGCGCTGAAATAGCCCTTCCCTGACTTTCTTCCCCCGGTGAACTCCGCTTCTCTCTGACCCGATCTGGTCGGGACGGCTTGCAGTCGGGTGACCAATCTCTTTTGAAGCCCTTTCGTGCGTGTGGCTCGCACTTCTACATTTAAAACCGAACAGTAGGGGCGATCACCACCAGATACCCCCCATGCCAGTCGGTGCCGAAGTCCAGAACGGTCTCGAAGTGTCTGGAAAGACGCAGATTGGCCCCGAAATCCGTCATCCAGGGATGGGTCGGTCCTTGATCGGCCTCAAACTGGATACGGCCAAGACCCTGCACGTCTGCATGACCCTTGGCCGTATTGGTGGTATTCCAGTAACCTTGGCCAACCCACATCTGGAGTGGAAGATCTCCCAACCTGCCTTGGTAGCCGGCCCGAATCGTGGCGATGATGGCTTTGAATCGGTCGTCAAAACCCAGGTCGCTTTGGGAATAGTTGGCATCGGCGACGAGAAAAAACTCTCGGTATCCGCCGGCGAGCGTCATACCGCCGCCCCCCACAAAGCCCTCAATCTTCGTCGTAATATTGGTTGTGAATTCGGCGTTGCCGGGAATCGGGCCAGGCCTCGGCACGGAAATGGTGGCCCGCGTGGTCGATTCGTTATAGACGTACCCGGCCAGAAGGTAGAGGTTCAGGAACGGCAGCAGCCATGCATCAACCTTCAGATTGGCATTGACCACGCTGCTCGTGGAGCCAAGGTTAAAAAACTGGCTGACGGACCTCGGGGCCGCACCATCAACTCCGATACGGACGTCGGTGACCTCAATCTTCCGATCGATGAGGCCGGTGAATACGGTGCTGACACCGAACGGAAGGGGGAGTTGGTATCCACGCTTTTCCGCCTCCTCCGCCATGAGCGGCAGGAACGAGGACCATCGCTTCTTCTCGGTTGTTGGTGCATTCTGCGAGACCGCAGAGCCATGCTCGCTTTGCATGATCGGCCGTTGATATCCGACCGGGAATACGGTCGGCGATGGAGTCGGTGGCTCAGGGCCGAGCAAGGCGGCCGCCGTAGCCCGGTCACATGTTGTCTGGCCACGACACATGTCTCTGTCATCCGCCAAGGTCTGCGCCTCAAGACTTGAGGCGGCGCTGATCCTAAGAAGCACGATGGTTGAGATCAGGATCAACAACACCGTCATGGTCCCGTGATCATTCATGCAGCCGATTTTGTTCAAACATAGTCAATCATTGTCGACGGCACAAGGACAAGAGTTATCAGATGGTCACTGAGTCTCATCACGCGGCAGATCCTGTTTGGGAGAAGTAAGGGATAGGAAGCGGGAGCCGCTTCCCAGCTCCCGCCAAGGACATACCAACATGAACCCCACCTGTTAAGCGGGATTCTTCACCAATTCGCCTGGAGATGCTTTCTCAGCGGTTCGACACATTAGCGGTCCCAAAATGATTCGGTCACGAGGGCCCGATTGAGGCTCTGCACCATATTGAGATGCGCCGTTCGATCCTCATTGAGGCCCTTGCCAAAGAGGTCGGAGTGGCGAGTCTGCACAAGCTGTACAAATTCTCCATGCCGAGCAACTGGTATCTCATAGAGAGAGGCAAGGGAGGTCAAATATTCGCCGCCACCCGCCGCGGATTCTTGGCGGAGATTTTCGTAGGCGACGCCGGCAAAGAGATTGATCTTTTGCTCTTGCCTCACTAAACCATCCTGCGTGAACAGCGCCCCTGGAGTCGTGCTTGAGAGGAAATTCGAGATCGAATCGAACGTCGCTTTGGTCGTCCCACAGGCGGACAGGGTAATCCCCAGGACCGCGATTCCCATGGCTGCCAATAGGGGCCGGCGAAGTGTGGTATTCATGACTCCTCCTTGCAAAAGAAACAGATGGGGACGGACGCTGAATGTGAAACGTATCGGCAACATGATCGATGGTCGCGCCGATTGCGGACGGGCCTCAGGTTTCACTCGATTGCGCTGAGGCATTCCGATCGGCCGCGAGCCGCACCGGCGGCTCTGATTTGCGAGTCGGCGCCTCAGTACACCAGCGGAATCTCACGGGCCAGCTCAAACTTCAACAGCGATCGGATCTTGGTCTCGATCTGGAGGTACCGGGCGACCTTGGATTCCGGCAGCACTCGGCTCAATTGTTGCGCATAATCCTTTTTCAACGCGACTTCGTCCTCCTCTACCTTCAGCGCTTCGTCGAGCAATTTCGAGGCCGTGCTATCCGGCAAGGGGCCCTGCTTGTAGGCCTCGGCATAGTTCATGATCGTGCCGCCGAGTTTGTCGTTGATGTATCCCAGTTTCTTTTGATATGCGTCATACAGCGGCCAAAATTTTTGAGCCTCCGCGTCCGTCAGATCCATGTTGCTGGCCACCAACAATTTCTTGTCCGCCTTGATCTTGTTCAAAAGAATCTCGGCATTGGTTGCGGATGAACTCTTCGAGCCTGCTACCGTGGAGGTTGCGTGCGGAGTTGCCGGAGCGGCCGCCGTGCCGGATGATGGGCTGGGGGATGGCTCCGATGCGCAAGCTTGCATGAACAAGACGCCAACAACCAGCATTCCCAATTCTATTCTTCGCATGACGTTCTCCTTTGTCGCATTCGGGTTTGCAGCCGTTATGCCATGAGCCATGTGCTTCAATACACCAACGGGATCTGCTGCGCGAGATCGGCCTTGATGATGGCGCGGATCTTGTTTTCCATCTGGATATAGCGGGCGACCTTGGATGCCGGAAGCACCTGCCTGAGTTTGTCCGCATAGGTCCGCTTCAGTTTCACCTCGGACTCTTCCACGGCCAGGACTTCGTTCATCAGGTTTTTGGCCGTGTCGTTCGGCAGCGGACCCTTATTGTAGGCTTCGGCATAGTCTCCGATGGTCTTGCCGAGCCGTTGGTTAATCTCTTCGAGTTCCTGTTGATAGCCGTCATACAAGGGCCAGAACGCCTTGGCTTCGGCATCGCTGAGGTCCATGTTGCTGGCCACCAGCAGTTTCTTGTCCGCCTTCAGCTTCTGCTTGAGAATCTCTATATTCTCCGGGCTGGGCGCATTCTGCGCCATGACTGGCGCGACCCATAGCAGCAGGGCAGCTATGCAGAGTCCTTGGAAGAATTTCATGACCGCCTTCTCCTTTGTGAAGTGTGGTGCGACTCGCGAACACGAGCGCCAGGCATACCCTGTACCATCAATCTTCTACGGAGCCTACTGTCAAAAGTGACAGGCTTGGCGGAAGAGGCTCTGTCATGGCCGGAGTCTGGACAGGCTATCGAGCGACGTGATCCATGCCGGATGTTCCAGGAGGGCTCGACGCTGTTCCTCCGGCGGCCGCCAGTGGGGAGGAGAGGGCCGGCGCCGCAAACCACTTTTCTTTCGGCACGACCTTGGGCTCGGAGGGGTCTCCTTCATGGGCCGGCGTCATGATTTGTACGCCGTATTCGTTAAAGAGGTCGAGAATGTTCCGATGCAGCTCCGTATACGTCTGAAGGCTCTTCTGCGGGTGGTCCGTATGGACGTTCAACTCGTAGGTGACGGCGAAATCCCCCAGATCCCTGTGCAGGACGAACGGCGGTGGGGCCTTCAGTAATCCCGGGGTACGCGCCGCCGCCTGGAGCAACATGGCCTCCACCTGTCGCCACGGGGGTTTCATAACTGATCCCGACGGTGGTGTGCAGGATGAGGCCTTCTTTCTCGGCCAACGAACTGTAGTTGACCACATGCGTGTTCAGAATCATGGAATTCGGCACGACGATCTCCTCATTCTTCAACGACCGCAGATGGGTCACCAGCAGGCGCATTTCCGTGACGTCCCCGATCAGGTCGTCGATCTTGACCCGGTCGCCCACCTTGAACGCGAGGCGATAGATCATGGTGTAGCCGGCAATGACGTTCAAAATCGCGGAAGACGATCCGAGCGAAAGGATCACGCCAAGGAAAATAGACACGCCCTTGAAGGCCTCGGATTGGGAGCCCGGCACGTAGGGATAGGCGATCACGACCGTAAAGGCAATGACGCCCAGGCGCAAGAGGCGAAAGGTCGGCATGGCCCATTCGGGGTCGAAGCCGGGCGAGCGTGAGCGTGCCGCGGGCGATGCCGGAAAAGAAGAGCCGCAGCATCTGAAGTCCATACCGCACCACCAGGATCAGGATCGCAAGAAAGACCAGGTTCGGCACCGCAGCCAGGACCGCCGCGGCCATCTGACGAATCGGATTCAGAAAGATCGTGAAGAGCTTGAGCGAGGTCGCTTTCGTCCAGGGAAAGAGGGCCAGCACGTATTCCAGATACAGGAACGCGACGGCCAGCATGAGCAGGACGTAGACCCTGCGTTCAGCCGTCTGGATGCCCGCCCACAACCGTTCCGCCTGCACGATCTGAAACGATTGGAATTGCAGCCCTTGAATCCGGGCCTTGAAGCGACGTTCCGTGAACCTCCGCAACCGCTGAAAATTCAGGCGGATGCCCCATGCCAGCAAGGCGGCAAGCACTGTGGCGACCACCGCATGGCCGGCGCCGATCAGCAGCGCCCGTGGACTCCGGTCATGCCGGAAGGCCGTGATGACCTCCGCGATGCGGGTCCGGTAGAGAAGGGCAAGCGGCTGCCGCGCAATCTGCACTAACGCCGCATCCGCATCCAGCACATTCATGACAGGTTGATCGCCGGCGGAAATCACGGAACGCCCCTCGGTTTCGACGACACGAAGCGACTCGACGGACACCGCTTCGTCGGCGGCCAGCGCTTCGATATGGTCGGCGATGACCCGGGCCCGCTGCTGGGCCGGATACGCCGACACGCCGCGCACCCTGAACAGTGTATGGCCGTCGATCACGACCGGGGCGCTGGCGCGTTCCAAGTCGATGGGAAGCGTGCGCTCCGCAGCCTCGGCTCCGAGCGGACCGCCCCATCCCGAGAGGATCGGCGTCAGTCCGCAAATCAGACCGGTCAGCAACAGGGTGCAGGGGGAGATCGATCTGTCTGTCAGGCTGCTCGGCCTGAAGGTTACGGGTTCTCCCCCGATCCGATGGATTGTAAATTCGGCGTGGCCGACACGTACCGGCGCCCGGCCAGCGAGGCCTGTATGGCTTGTGGCAGGTCGGAGACCAGCCGTTGCTTGACGACGTAGCCCGTCGCGCCGACGCCCAGGGCCTCCCGAAGATAATCCGGATCGTCATGGACGGTGAGGAAGATGATTTTGGTTTGGCCGCCGCCGGCCCGTAGGCGCCGCGCCACGTCCAGGCCGTCCATGATCGGCATGGTGATATCCAGCACCGCAATATCCGGCATCAGCCGTTCCACGAGATCGACCGCGGCGACTCCGTCGGAGGCAGTGCCGAGAATGTCGCACTCTTCGGCCATCAACTGGACGGTGCGATCAAGAAACTGCGCGTTGTCGTCGGCGAAGATCACACGGGGGCGAACCACAGCACCGTCTTCCGGTCTATTGCAAGGCGTGATAATGGATTGATTGACCACGAGGACCACTTCTGAACACCGCCGGTCTGCAGAGGGAGCGAGTGGTAAGACGCTTCAGAAGTACCACGGGGCGGAGGTCGGCACTACTGTCAAAAGTGACAGGGCAGGATGACGGGAGCGTGAGGTCAGAGAGTGGAGATAAGATGCTCGCGAATCGCGAATTGCACGAGGTCGGCGGTGGATTTGAGTCGGAATTGGTCCATGATCCGATACTTGTGAAAGGCGACCGTGCGGGGAGTCATCCCCAGCGTGGCCGCCACCTCCTTCATCGATCGCCCTTCGGCGAGGAGTTGCAGCACCTCACGTTGCCTCGGTGTGAGCGGCCGGCAGCCGGCCGGCGATGAGCGGCCCGTCCGGGGAATGTCCTCAAGCGCCGGCGCCATTGCAGGACACATATACCGTCGTCCCTGGCGAACGGCTCGCAGAGCCTCGAATAATCGCGTGGACGCCTCGCTTTTCAACAGGTATCCCATGGCGCCGGCTTCGAGGGCGCGTCTCGCCAAATCCGGGTCCTCACTGGCCGTCAGGATAATGAACGCGGTATGAGGAAGCAGTTGCTTGAGGCGCTCCAGCGCATCCAGTCCGTTTAACAACGGCATGGCCACGTCGGCGATCACGATGTCCGGTTTGAGGCGGAGCGCTTGGGCGATCAGTTGGCGGCCGTCGAGCGCCGTGCCGACGATGTCGTACTCGTCATAGACCTCGAACAATTGCGTGAAGGCGTCCAACAGGAGACGGTGATCATCGGCGAGCAGCACGCGGAACAGCTTCATGGTGATGTCACTCCAAGTCCCGCTCCGGCCGGATTGGTATGCGGACTTCGATTTCGCTTCCCGCTCCAGGGGCCGATCGAATGGCGAGCGTGCCGCCGACGGAACCGACCCGCTCGGCCATGCTGACCAATCCAAGGCCGTCGCCGCATTCCAGCAGACCCGGATCGAACCCCCTGCCCTTATCCCGCAACCGCAACGTGACGGACGTGGATGGCTTTGTGAGAGTCAGGTCGACCGAATCGGTCCCGCTGTGTTTCCTGACATTGTGCAGGCCCTCCTGCGCGACACGATACAGGGTCAAGGCGACGTCGTCGGGCAGCGTCCGCGGAATGTCGCGATCGGCAAAGCGCACGTGAAGGCCGCTCTCTTCCATGTCCCGGCAAAGGGCTCTGATGGCCGATACCAGCCCCAGATGTTTCAATTTCGAAGGATGTAATCGATGAGACATGGCATGGATGTCCGAAGACAGGGTTTTCAACTGCTGTTGCATGGCCTCCATGGCATCCTGCCGTCCGGGATAGGAAAAAGGCACCCGTCCGAACTGTTCCAATTCCACCGACAACAGCGCCAACGTCTGGTTCACATGGTCGTGGAGCTCACGGGCGATCCGGCTCCGTTCCGCCTCTTGAGCTGTGATCAGCCGTGCACTGAGGCGCCGTAATATCTCCTCGTTGTGCTTCTGTTCCGTGATGTCCTTGGCGATGCCGGTGGCAAAGCTGATGCGTCCCTCCGGATCACGCATGAGCGTCCCATGCTCATCGAACCAACGCACCGTGCCGTTGGGCAAGCTCACCCGATACTGTTCCCTGTAGTCGCTCACCTCGCCTGCCAACCACGCAGCATAGGCCTGTTCCACTCGATCCCGGTCCTGCTCGTGTACGCACTTGCGCCAGAAGCGCGTATCGCCGTAGAACTCCTCCGCCTTGCGACCGGTAATGGTTTCGACTGCCGGGCTGATATAGACCAACCGCTCGGGCTTGACGCGGATGAACCAGAAGATCTCATCGATCGATTCCAACAACAGGCGGAGCAGGGTCTCGCGTTCGTGTCGGTGCGCTTCCGCGCTTACGTCCAAGAAAAATCCGCGCAGGGTCCGTGGCCGATTCAACGAACCGATGACCGTCACGATGTCGAGCAGCCACACCGGTCGGCCGTCCCTTGCGATCATTCGATAGCGAAGCTCAAAGTGAGACTGCTGCCTGGACAACTGCCGGCAGCGGTCAACGGTGTGCTCGCGGTCGTCGGGATGGAGGTGAGCGACCCAGAAGCCCGGCTCGTACCACTGGTCCGGAGGATAGCCCAGTAGGGCCGCGACCTGTGGGCCCACGTAGGTCATGCGCCAGGTTTCCGCGTCGGCCTCCCATGGGATCATATGCGTGGATTGCATCAGCTCTTCGAGTCGTTGATCCAGTTCGCGCAAGGCAGTAAGGAGCGGTCGGGCCGGAATGATATGCTCGTCAGACAGCAAAATCCACGAGGCGGACGCCCTCCCCGCTTCCTTCAATCGGCTGCCGCGCAGCACACACCGCTGCTGTTTGGCGCAGGCGTCGCAGAGATAGCGATAGGTAAACTTCGAGGAGGTTCCCGTCAACAGAGAGTTGATTTTACGAGCGATCGTCCGAGCCGACCCGGCGTTGTGGATGTGAGTTTGGCGGCAGAGATCCAGGTAATTGAGTCCCACGCCGCAAGCTTTAGACCGTAAGCCGTTAGCCCGCGCGAAGCGGCACCAGGCACCATTGACGTAGCGAATCACTCCACGGTGGTCGAGCACCGCCACGCTGGTTTGATAGGCATCGATGACGGTCTGGATAGGCCACGCTCTCTCATCGCAGCCGTGGAGACTCCGCCTCGCTGACCGCTTCGTAGACCCCTTGCTGTTTCGCCGTTGTTCACGAACCTGGAGAGCCATCGGATCACGACTAAAAGGGTTCGTTGCAGTCAATATTGGGGGAAGGCTACATACCAGACCCCAAACTCTTTGTCACTCAAGGTGAGGTAAATTCATGCATAGCGGAACCACCGGCTTTCTCCTCTCTGCGCCCCGCTCGACGTGACCATTCAGGCTATTCTGGCACGTGTTAACCACAGAAACCAAGCCCGGACTGTGCCGAATTACGGAAACCTTCACCAGATAGTGGCCTATAGATAGTGGCCTATTGGGAATTTACGGCGAATTACGGCAAGGACGAACCGGCCATTGACGATCGACAAGGTCGAAATGGAGCACTTTGGGACCAGGCGATTCCTCGGCACTGTCGAATTCTGCCGCGATAAGCGGAGCGTACTTGGCAGGTCGAGGCATCAAGAAATTGGAGTATTTCTTGTCTGCTTGGAAAAGGAATCTCGGCGGAGCGGTTGCGGACCTTCCGGCCAAAGGATCAAATCTGGACTTACATCCAGTTCGCAAGGAGGATCCCTGCTCCGATCGTGGTCTGGCTGTGGTTGTAATCGATCAAGCTTTCTCCATAACCGTGGAACACCTGCACGTAGCCCTTTAAGACACCGGCCAGCGGAAAGCTCCAATCCGCTTGGACCGCGCCACGGAGATCGCTGAAATCAAAGTTGCTCCGCGCAAGAAGGGAGACGGTATGACCGCCCCATTGATAAATCGCCACCAGGTCGCCATGGCCGAGGTAGTCGGTCATATCAGGGTTGTCGTCCACCGTTGATTGCTCCCGGATGCGCAGCCAGGGCCGGACCAGTAAGGCGAAGCCGTTACGCTCAAAGCCGAACTGAGCATAGACACGATTCCAGCTCCGAGAAAGCGGCTCTCCACGCCCATTGGATTGATGCACAAATCCGAAGTTG
>DATIBM010000280.1:0-20508 GCA_035457545.1 Nitrospiraceae bacterium | reverse complement strand
GTTGTGGCTGTCCAGATCGACGACCTTGCCGTTGATGACGTTGCCGGCCTGGTCCTGCGGCGCCACCTCCTCGATGCTGCTCCAGTTGCCCACGTCGGACCATTGGAAATCAACCGGAATCATCGCGGCATGGGCCGACCGCTCCATGACGCCCGTGTCGATCGAGACAGACGGCAACTCGCGATAGAGCCCGTCGATGTCGCTTCGGGAGGCCCCCGCGTCCAGCAATTGCTTGATTCGGCCCAACCCGCGCCCCAAGGCCGGCTGATGCTTCTCGATCTCCTTGAGGATCGTCGCCGCCTTCCACACGAACATGCCGCTGTTCCAATAGAAGGCGCCGGCCTTGAGATAGCGAGCGGCCGTTCTGGCGTCGGGTTTTTCCACAAATCGAGCGACCGGATAGCCGGCAAGCCTGCCCTCCTTCCCCAGCCGACGCGCGCGCTTCGGTTGGATATAGCCGTAACCGGTCTCCGGCCGGATCGGCTTGATTCCGAACGTGACCAGGTGTCCGGCCTCGGCCAGTTTGGCTCCGAGCCGCACCGCTGCCTGGAATCTGGCTTCGCCCTTGACGACATGGTCCGCGGGAAGAATCGCCATCACCCCATCCGGATCCCGTCGCGCGACCTCGAGCGCGGCCAGCCCAATGGCCGGGGCCGTGTTGCGGCCTTCCGGCTCGATGACGAAATTCCCCTCCAACCGATCCTTCCATTCGCCCAGTTGGACTCGGATCGATTCGGCCTGGGCCGGATTGGTCGAAATCAACACGCGATCAGGCTCCACACAGCCGAGCACCCGCCGCATGGTCTGCTGGATCAAGGTGTCGTCTCCCATGATACGCAGCAACTGCTTGGGATAGAGGTGGCGGCTGAGCGGCCAGAAGCGGGTTCCGCTTCCTCCGGCGAGGATGACGGCGTAGAGATGTGCGCTCATAACGCTCCCCTGATTCGTGCGACGCGACCCGTGACTCGTGAATCTCACACGCCTTCCGGACGTTTCACATTGAACAACGAACGTTGACCGCGCTTAGCCCGCATAATTCATGAGCGCTCCTGCTGCTTAGGCCCATTGCAACAGAAGAGCAATGGGCACCCCGATTCGCGGCTGCGCGATTTCGCGACGAACCGTCATGAATTATGCGGGTTGGCGGCCTGGGCCGCCAAGATAAGGTCCGCGATCTCCCTCACCGCCCCTTCGCCGCCTTTCTTTTGGCAGACATACTGCACGGATTTCCGAATCGGCGGCAGCGCATCGGCCGGGGCCGCGGAAAAGCCCGCCGCCCGCAAGGCCTCCAGATCGTTGACGTCATCGCCGATATAGGCGACCTCCTTGAGCGTCAATCCGTACTTGTGGGCCATCTCGCGGAGACAGGAGAGTTTGTCCATCACCCCTTGATGGAGCTCCGGTATCGCCAGCTTGTCCGCCCGTCTGGCCACCAACTTGGTGCGTTCCTGGGTCACGATCGCGGTGATCAGTCCCGCCTTCTGGAGCAGCTTGATCCCCATACCGTCGCGCGTGTTGAACTTTTTCAATTCGTCGCCGGATTCCGTGTAGTACATCCCGGCGTCCGTCAACACGCCGTCCACATCGGTGGCGACCAGGCGAATGGACCTGAGCAGGGTCGGGCTGGGCAAACGGGATCGCGAACGCGCGTGGGGCATGATAGCGTATCGTCCGGTTGATTCGGGTCGGCGATGTGATCTTAACAATGCATGCCGCGCAAGACAATCAAAAGGATGGGAGCCTGCATCGGGGATGAGCCGATGTCGGAAGTCCTTACAAGCGGGCGAACCGGAACGGGGCGCGTCAACTGGCTCCGCGTCCGGAGAAGACGGCCGGGACCGTCTTTACGAGAATCTGAAGATCCAGCGCCAGTGACCAGTTGTCGATATATTCGAGATCCATTTCCATCCACTGTTCGAACGGAATCAGCGTCCGCCCACGAATCGCCCAGAGACAGGTGAGGCCCGGCTTCATGCTGAGCCGGCGGCGTTGCCAGCGCTCATACTTGTCCACCTCCACCGCCAACGGCGGACGCGGGCCGACGACGGACATGTCGCCCTTGATCACGTTGAGCAACTGGGGAATCTCGTCCAGGCTGCACTTCCGCAAGATGCGCCCCACCCGCGTGACCCGAGGATCGTTCCTGGCCTTGAAGACGGGGCCTGACAGTTCGTTCAATTTGGCCACTTCCTGGAGCCTCGATTCCGCATCCACGACCATCGACCGGAACTTATACATCGTGAATCGCCTGCCGTTCAGGCCGCACCGCTCCTGGCAGAAGAAAATCGGCCCCTTCGAATCCACTTTGATGCTCACGGCGATCAACAGCCACAGCGGCAGCCCCGCCAGGACCGTCGTCCAGGCGATGATTAGATCCATCACCCGCTTGACGCCCAGAGCGAACCAACTCGTCGGCTTCGTGGTGAACGTCAACAGGGGAATGTGGACGAACTCATCCAACGACGCCCGCGCGATCAGATGCGGGAACATGCCGACGGCGATCCGCGCATTCACGCCCAACTCCTCGCACATGAGAAAGACATCCTCGAGCTCGCTCACAATCTTGCCCGGCACGACGAATATGACCTCATCGACGACGCGCTGGTTGCAGATCCGCTCGAGGTCGTCGAGGGTGCCGATGACCTCGTAACCCCCCACCCGTGGATCGTAGGGCCCCACGCGGTTCTCCGAGACCAGGCCCAGGAGACGAAAGCCCCATTTCCGATTCGTCGCAACCAGCCGGGCGAATTCCAGAGCCTTCTCATTGGTGCCCACGACGATGACGTTGCACCACTGGAGTTCCTCCCGACCCGAGCGGCGCAGCCAGGCCCGGACCGCGAGCCGCCCCGCCATCAACGTCACCGCCGTCAACGCGGAAAACAGGATGAGAAAGGCCCGGCTGATATCCGGAACCTTAAGGACATAGGTCACCCCCATGAGCAGGAGCAGGCCTGTCCCGCTCACCTTGATCAGGTCAACCGGCATCCGCCGGAAGGTGTTCAACCTTGCCGGGTGATAGAGCCCGGCCGAGTACAGGAGTCCCAGCCAAATCGGAAAAATAAACCCGTACATCCAATCGTATTTCATCGCGGACATGAGCGGAGCGGGAAACCACTGTTCGAAGACCGAGGACAGGATATGGCTCCGAATCCAATAGGCCGTTTCGAACGACAACACGAGGGCGAAGATATCGACCAGGACGCAACGCCAGATCAGCAATCGTGAGTGTTCCCTAAGCATGGAAGCCTGCTCCCCCGTACCGGACGATGCCATGATCCGGCCGGCCACCCAACCGACCGGCGACCCGATGTTTCCATTCGAACTTCAGCCACGACTTGAGATGCTCGACCTTCGCCCGGCTGAGCAGCCCGCCTGCGCTCTCGCGCCGGTGCGCGTGCACCATCACCGAGTCCGGATTGTAGACGACCCGCCAGCCGGCCCGCCGCAATCGCAGGCAGAGATCCACGTCCTCGAAATAGAGAAAGAACCGCTCGTCCATGACGAGACTGTCCTGAAAGGCGCTGCGACGGAGCATGAAGGCTGCTCCCAACACCCAATCCACATCCCTGGGAGCGGCGTGGTCCCAGGAGGCCATCAGATGATCGCTGATAATACGGTGGCCGGGCAACCATCTCCCTAACGGAGTCCGCCGGAACAGGTACACCCCGAGGCTGTAGTCCGTGCGGCAGGAGTACTGCAAGGTCCCGTCTTCATTGAGCAGTCTGGGCGCGCAGAGCGCGACATCCTGATGGGATGCCATATAACGATGCAGCCGCTCGATGGAATCCGGACGCACGACGATATCGGGGTTGAGCACCAGAACATAGGCGCCGGCCGTCTGCCGGAAGGCCTCGTTCACGGCCCGCCCGAAACCCAGGTTGGTCGAACTTGCCAGCAAACGGACCTTTCGATAGGCCTCACGCACGGAGGATTGACTGCCATCGTGCGAGGCATTGTCCACCACCACGATTTCGTGGGCGCAGGAGAGCCCTGCCTCCTCAAGCGAGTGCAAACAACGCTCCAAATCCTTCCGGCTGTTGTAGTTCACGATAATAATTGTGAGATCCACGCGAGCACCGATCATGACATCCGCTTCTCAAGAACCTGCCGATAGACCGCCTCAAGGCGTGAGACGTGGTCGTCCATTGTCGCTGGGTGAGCCCAATAGCGCTCGTAGGCCGCTCGTCCCAGACGCCGAACGGTCTCGTCGTCGTTCAGCACAGACATCTTCGCCGCCAGATCATCCGCGTCGCCGCTCCGAAACCACAAGCCCGTGACCCCGTTGGCAACCGCCTCTCTTCCCGCCGACCTATCCGACACGATCGTTGGCACGCCTTGAGCCGCGGCTTCCAACACGACAAGAGCCTGCGTCTCGTAACAGAGTGAAGGAGATACGAGGGCGCGTGCACCTTGGACGAGCTTTTTGACCTGCGGCCGGGGCAACCAGCCTGTCACTTTCGCCGCAGGATAAATCGACAAGACCTCCTCACGGCACTTCCCGTCGCCCACGAACACCGCTTCGTAGCCGGTTGTCGCGGCCGCTTGTGCGAACAGCCGGGGTCCTTTCTCCGGGCTGAGCCGCCCAACCATCACGAAAGCCCTGTTGGTTTCCACCGGTGCCGGATCGTGTCGCGGCCCATCCACGGGATTCGAGATCACTTGTACGGAAGCCGACGCCGGCAATGCTCCAGCGAGTACGTCTCTGCTGAAATACGACGGCGCGATAAACGCATCAATGCCGCCGGGGATCAAACCATATCGCCGTTGTCCCCATTGACGAATCACCCGCCAAAGCTTGTGTGCATACGAACGTTTGTCACAATTGCTCGCGATGCAAGCCGGCGACATACCTTGCAACAGACAGATTGTTTGCCGAGGATAGTGGAAGTACCCGCCGTTGGGACAGGCGGTGAAATAATCATGCAAGGTGCAGACTACCTTGACGCCCTTGTTGATGGCTGCCCGCACGACGCTGGAAGAAAGCGCCTTCGTCCAGCCATGAAGGTGCACGACTGTCCCTGCAGGGTCGGCCTGTTCCAATAACCGGGTGAGTTGCCGAGCGGCCCTCCGGTTCCAAAGACCCTGTCCTGCAGCCCGGAGCCTGTTGGGATCCTCCGCAATGGCCGCCTGGCCCATACAAAGGACCTCCACATGGGCTTGCGTCAATTCGGGCATCACCGGACCGACCGCGGCGAGGACTGTCACGCGATGCCCGCGGACGGCCAGTCCCATGGCGCTCCGCAAAGCCACCTGACTGGCCCCGCCTTCAACATAGGCAAAATCGTTCAGAATCACAATATTGAGGCCAGAGGTCATGTGCGTCACCCGCATTCAATCGCTAGGCCGGTACAGGTCGGACGGCTTCGCCCGTCCGCTCGTCGAGCCCCAGTAGACGCATCAATTCAGCCGCTCGTTGGCTCCAATCGTGGGCACCTGCATAGTGGATGCGTGGTTTTGGATCTCCCACTTCCGACACCGCTCGCACCAATGCGTCCACAAACCCCTCGACAGAACGACACAGTATTGCCGGACTGTTCAGGGCGCGCAACTCGTCCCATTCGACCGATACGACAGGTAAACCGCAGGCGAGATATTCGTACAACTTGAGCGGGTGGATACTGTTGACCAGCTTTCCGTGGCGAGCAACATCAAACGGGATGATGCCGACCGTTGCATGATGCAGGTAGCCAGGCAGATCCTGGTACGATCGCCTGCCAAGCAAGTGGACATTGGGACGCGGAATAATCCGGCGTCTCGCCATCTCGTCCGGACCGATCAGGACAAACGACACCGTCTGCAGAGTCACCGACAGATGGTTGATCAACTCATAATCAAACCACTGATCCATAGCTCCAACATAGACGGCGATCGGTTTGGGAATCCGTCCATACTCTGGCGGGCGCCCGCTTGTCCCGCCCATGAAGTGTCCGACATCGACTCCATTGGGCAAGTAGTGCATCAATTTCGGCCGCAGACCCTCCACTCGCTCTTGAAGGGTTCTCGCCGAATACACCACCAAGTCGACCCGTCGTGCGACTTCTTGCTCGATCTCGTCATAGGTCTTCACATACTTGTGAAAGCCGGATGGGTTGTCCGCCACGCGATACACTGACTTTCGGAAACGGAGGCCATCCAACCAGCTCAGGTGAATCGGACTGTCCAGATACAGGCAATCGACGGCGCCGAAGCCATGATGTCCCACCACGGACGGCACCGAAGGATAGGCCAGCTTCGACCAATTCCACCAGACCCAGTCAGACCTCAGTATCGGCTTGTTATGCGGCGTCAAGACCGCCCCCGGAACCCACGCCCAAATCGTCCCGTTGAAAAATCGGCCGCCTTCCCGCCGGTACAAGCGATATCGCTCCTTCAACTGGTCGTTTCGCCCGCCGAGCAGATGGATCGGCGAAATGGGGTCCGACACAAACCCGACCTCCCACCCTTGTCTGGCCAAGGCTCGTGCCAGATGATGACTCCCGACCTGAAACGGGGAAAGCCAGTAATTGGCGCAGGCCATCAAGATCTTGTTCATCGAATCATCAGATCAGAGACCGAACGGTCCCATCGAGGGCAGGAGTCCTTCGATCACTTCTGCGCGTGAATGGCGACAAACCATCCGAGGCGTGGTGGAATCCAACCGATCACCCATTCCGGTAGCTTCTGGGTGTCATAGGGCGTGATCAGGGGCACCACGGCGCAGCGATGAAAGCTGGAGAAGAGTCGTTGCAACTCCGCCACGGTATAGGCTTTTGTTCCCGGACTCTCCATGTGCTCCGCCACCACCTTGGCCAACCCTGTCCATGGCCTACCTGTCAAGAAGGCATGTTTGATCCACAGCTTGAAGGCCACCAAGGATCGCCGATGATACATCATTCCCAGGAACTCCCCTCCCGGCTTCAAGACGCGATGGACCTCTTCAATAATGGCGGCCGGATGGGCCGAATGATGAATGACGCCCCAGGAATAGACCACATCGAATGATTCGCTCGGGAAGGGCAAGATTTCGGCGTCGCTCTGTTGCAGCGACGACTTATGCCCATAGAGCGCCAAGCGCTGCGCGGTCAGTTCGATCGCCCTCTTCGTGAGATCCACGCCGTAACATTCCGCCCCTGCTCGGGCCCACTGGAGATGATCCGTTCCAGCTCCCACTCCGACTTCGAGCAGCTTCTTTCCGCGATGACGCGTAAACTGAGCGACGGCATGGATGAACGGCTCGGCACGGTAGCGATGCGCCTCAATCCGCTCAAACCACTCCTTGGTGCATTCCGGAACCTTGCCGACGATTTCCGAAGCGGTTCCACAGGCCTCTTGTTCCCAAAACGACTTAACCTCCTGGTTGTCTGCTTCAGATGATGTCCTGACATCCATCGCAATTTTACCGAGCCTCTTCCTGCCCGCCTACGACCCGTATGCACCATTCGCTTTGGACGCCAGCCACGGACACGGCCAGCACTTGCGCCGGCTCCCGGTGTCCATAGGAATCGGAATACCAATAGTCGGCCAGAGTCACCTCACCGGTGTCACTCTGCAATTCCAGGACGGTTCCCGACTCCCGGAGGTGAAGCCGAGCCCGCCCTTCCGTAAGTGTTGCGCGGATATCCGGCGACAGGTGAAACAACACTCGCTTCGCGTCCATCGAAGGGCATTCATCGAGACCGATCACGGAATCCTCACCGATTGTCATCCGTCGGCGATGCGGGACGCCGAAGCCTTCATGCACCCCGGCAAAACAGTCTTCCCGAAACTCCTCGACCTTTGCACGGCTTTGATCGCGAAGCAGGAACAGCCCTTCACGCCCTGGCTGCCACTCATTCTGTTCCCGCCCGCCGAGGACGAGCGTATTATGCATGGCGGTGGATCGATACAGATTTCGCTGATCAAGCGAGGCGGTATAGACATAGGTGCCGGGGTCAACGACCACCAGGACACCATCCCAAGCCAGTTCGAAAGAAAGATTGTCGTTGTGGGCATGATTACCAATTCTGTTGCGATCGCCACGGCCGCAGCGAATGGCGAGATAAAGCCTGGACGACTTATAAAGATAGAGCCCGAATTCTGGATAACCAAACAGCCGCTTTCCTTGGCCAAGACCAGCGCCAGAAGGCGCATCGACCGCCTCATGGCTCCTCGAAAGTGCGGAGGCGGTGGCCTTACCGTCGGCGATGCGAACGGTCTCTGCAGCGGATTCTACAGCTAGGCGACCGCTGGGTGCGGCTCTTGTCTTGTGCCGAGCCAGACCGCTCACAATCACAAAATTCAATGAGCGACTGATACGGTCGTCAGTCTGACCGCTTTCCCCAACCAGGGCAGCCAGAGCGGCCCTCACCTCGCGATGGTCCCCATGCTTTTCGCGATAGACAGGCTCTCCATCCGGATCTGACTCGGACCGGACTTTCATTCCTTCTTCGAGATCGAGCACAGGAGCCAGTTTCACGAATCTTCCATTATCGCAGTCTCCAAACTGAGGAATCCGCCCGTCCGGTCTCGTGAGGTCACTGATGAACTCACCCATAAGCCGAAGCCGGTCCCAATACCAGGATGGAAAGGGCGAGGCCTCTGCCTCAGGATCCGCATCAAGCCCAATGGGAGGCGGTTCCAATTCCGGTTGAACCCGGTGCCTCCGGGGATCGTAAGACATGAGCGCGCGCCGCTTCTCCGGAGCAAGGCCTAGGACCACCGCAGTTCCGTAGGCCACCATTTCGGCGCAAAGGCCATGATAGCTGGTCGAGGCCTCGAAGTTCGCGCCGTCGGCCAGGAATTGGCGTGCGGCCTCCTTGAGCAGCTCCTGCACGGCAAAGGCGAGCCAGGTATCAATATCAGCATCCGACGGCAGATAGGCCGCGATAAACAGCAGCCCGACGACATTGGCAAGATAATGGTTACCGACTGCTTCGGAGCTCCACTCGAGATTGTGGATGAGATGAGTTCCATGCTCATAAAGGCTACGGACGAACAGTCTGCCAAACTCTCGGTCGAAGGTCGCTCCCAAGGATCGGAACAGATCATACGCGATCAGCCAATTGGCCGCGCGAATCGCGACATCCATGGAACAGGTCCAATTCACGCCATAGCGCGGTGGATTTGTCGCCATGAAATCCAAGACCTGGTTGCGGAATTCTCGGACATACCGATCGGAGGGCATAACTCCCGCCGCGCCAGACTTGGCCAATCCATAGGCCAGCGCAAGCTGCGGCAGGTGTTGCATGCGAGCCAATTCCCACGGAACTTTGACATCGACACCCGGAAGATGACCGAGATGAACCAGGGGCACTCGTCGATACCAGGTCCGCTCAGACCACCGATATCCAGATTTGAAATCCAATTGCCAGTCGAGAGGAGTATACTCCTCATCAATCAGGCGCCAAATCCCTCTTGCCTCATCCAGATTCGCCACATTGATACGTTGTTTCAACCACTCCCCCTGCGGATCAATGGACGGAGCGTGACCCATATCATAGCGATTGCCCTCCATGCCAAGGCAGCTCATCCCCTGTCGCACCGTGACCCATCCGGACCCCAGTAAATCGAACCGGTGGCGAACATATTGACGGCTGAGCCATGCGATGTGGGTGCTGCGCAGCATAGTGGGATCGAGCATCAAACCGGAAAGGTAGTTGTGCAAGGTATCCGACTCAAACCGGCAATCTGTCCGGTAGGTGGGATGGCGTGACTCCTGTCGATATTGCGACCAGGCTTGCCATTCCAGTTGTACCTTTCTAATCGCCTTCCTGCAGGCCACCTGGGGAGGCAAGGACAACGCGCGACGAATGTAATGTCCGATTCTCACCCGCACCGTTCCTTCACGGCCTGGACAATTCTCCCCGTGTGCTCGCGCCAACTGTACTTCGCCACCGCGTCTCGGCGCGCTGCGTCTCCGAGCCGTTTGCGCCGTAACGCATCCGTCAGCAAGAGCCGAATCCCTTGTTGCAACGCGCCGACATCGCCCGGAGGGACGAGCCATGCGGTCACATCATGCGAGAGCACTTCGCCGATCTGGTCAAGGTCGGACGCGACGATGCCTTTTCCCATTGCCATGTACTCGAAGAGTTTTGTCGGAGACCCGAAAAACGGACTGCCGTCCGGATTAGGCACGTGGGGAGAGACCAACAGGTCGCAGGCCGCCAAGTACATCGGACCCTGCTCTTGAGGAACCAGGCCGGTTAGAATACACGCCTCCCCTACCTGATGCTCATCGAGCTTTGCCTTCACGTTCGGCATCATGTCTCCGTCGCCGATCATCAGCAGCCGGACATTCGCTCGCAATCCGGGGTGGTCCCGAAGCAACCGAGCAAACGCTTCAGCCAGCAGCTCAGCGCCATGCCATCTCCCGAACGTTCCAATGAAACCGACGACGGTCTTGCCGGAAAGCCCATACCGCAGGCGAATGGCGCTGCCGTCGGTCTCGGGAGAATAGCGATCCGGATCGACCCCATTGGGATTGACAAGGATCTTCTCGCGAGGAATCCCGCGGTCAATCAGTCCGGTCTGTATGGCGCGGCTGACGACCACGATGACATCTGCGGCACGCAGATTCAGCAACTCGATTCGGTCAGCCAACTCTTCATATTGGAGATGCGTACCCCAATGTCGAGCCACCCAGACTTCCGGCCCGTTAAATTCCAGCGCCAATGGTATTCCCAAGTACCGTGACGCCTGGACACCGGCGAAATTGTGCAGGCCGTACCGTTGGTAAAGGAACGCCACTTTTCTCGCTCCAAGCTTCTCACGCAATTCGTGTTGCAGCGTTTCATTGAAGGCAAGACTCGGCAACTCCACAAAGTCGCGAAACCGTCCCGACGGCGCGATGATGAGGGTCTCGATGTCACTCCGCACTGTGGGAATCTGATCCGTCGTCACAAACAGCGGAGAAGGCATGAAATCGCCGAGATGGTTCAACACCCCCGCGATATGCCCGATCGATCCCCCGGAGCGCAGGCCAAAGACCAGATCGCTCCTCAAGTACACGGGAGCCCCCCCGCCATTCAGCCGGCGTCGCGATGGGTCCTCGCACTGTCTCCACAGCGTCTCGACATTGTTCCGCACCCGGCGGAGGAGAGCGCCCCGCCCCGCCCAGTCCCGTCCCCATCGGCCAAGAAGCCGAAACAAATACGGCACCGTAATGGCGAGGCGCTCGCCCTTCTGGTCCTCAACGGAACAGTCTCCCCGGCTTAACAGTCGCAGCAGCAGGCTCGTGAGAAACGGTTTATTCAAAGCCGCCACACTGTGAGTCACCAACCGAACGTCATCGAAACGCCAGAGATAGCGCCAGATCTGTCCCCGGCGGATCGCCTCCGTCAACACCTTAAATTCCACGCGCTCTCCTTCGGCATCCGGAACGGATGAAGAAGACAGGTCCCTCAGGATCGTCATGCGCGGCGAAGGATTGACCTTCGCCATATCAACAGTGGGCATCGATGGTGATCTCAGGCGTTGTAAAGGCCGGATGGCGCTCGATCCGCTCCTGATCAGGCCTGGGCAATTCGCCGGACTCAAGACGCCGTTTCAGGATCGGAATCAATTGTTGGAAGACGATCCATGCACGAAGTCGAACGCCGGCATAGGTTTGGTGGATGGGGTCAGTAAAAAGGTCGGGATCGCGAGGGTACAGCTTGTCAACATCGATGAAGTCCAACCCGCGCAGGGTCGCGTATTTGGCAAACACGCGGTTCTGAAAATCGGCGGCGCGTCGCACATCGCGATAACGAAATGGATAGAGACCGACATTCAGATACCGATAAATAGATTGATGTTTGACCGGGTCGAGCAGCAAACCGTCCTCCACTAACCACACGAACGAGGTTAAGATCAGCTCCGCGTTGGCGTTTCGTAGATCACGCCTGATGAGATCAAGGTTGGCGACAATCTGGCTTGGCCCCACCGGCAGGTCAGTTCCGCCAAGGCCAGGATCAAACTCATCGACTTTCGCCGGCCAGGCTGTGTGATATTCGGGTTTCGTCGCCTCCATTCCCCCTGGATGCTCCAGCAGACCCAACAGGCCGTCGATACGGCGTGCCAACACGGAGTATCGCTTCGCTCGAGCAAGCCAGGGGCTTCGGCTCAATCGCCCTTTGAGCGCCGCGAGTCTGAAACTCACTCCGGAGGCCCCGATGATGCCTTTGATATCGAATTCGTTGGACCCCTCGTAGTACAAAACGAGATCCGGCTCAATAGGAAGCACCTCTTGCCGTACGATCGCGGCAATGTCGGCCGACACAATACCTTCCCGTCCGGCATTGATGGCTTCAAACCGGACCGGAAGGTCTTGAGCCGTAGCCCACAGGTTTAACCAATACCCGATGAGTTCCGGATAGGAAAACGGGTAACTGTGCGCGTTCACGGTCGTAGACGCCCCGACGAAGACCAACCGGACGGTACGATCAGGTTTGTTCAATTCGATCTGCGGCCCGCGCCATCCAAACCGATTGGTAACCAGCCCCGATGGACTGACCGTGTCACGAAAATAACGGAATCGGGGTCGACCTGTTGGCTCAAGCGCTTCGAAGGCAAAGACAAAGCCCGGAAAATTTCGAAAATATCCGCAGCGCTCCTGTTCGACGAACCGGCTATTCCAGCGCTTGTACATCTCAAACTCGATCATGCCTGTCGAGGCGATCTTATCCTTGAGGGCCAGGAGACGCGGATCGGGCCTGTTTCGATCGGCGAACTCGGGTGGGTCCGCGAAAAACCATTCCCTTTTCACGCCGGGAGCGGTTGCGAGATTAGCCAGATATGCTGTTCCATCGCGACGTCCCGCCGAGGAAATCTCAACTCCGGCCCCAACCGGCAGGACCAATTGCGTCAACGCCAGTCCCTCTGAGAGTCGCGCCACGGATTCGGCTGCGACCAGCATGGTAAGCACCAGCGCCACCAGACAGGATCCGGCCGTGATATAGAGAGCAGCCTTTCTTAATCGTAACCTTCGAGAGCTTGGCATCAGACACCGAGATGCAACCGATTTCTTCTATTGCGGCCACGATTCGGCCATTTAGTCGATGTATTCGTTCCACCACAATGCGAAGTTCAGCAAATACCAGACTTCGGGACCCTGTTTGGATTCGATCAGCCGGTCGACCTCGCATCGATCAAAGTAGTCCGTTCGCTTGCAGAAGAGATCAAGATGATGTTTGGAGTATTCTCCCAACCGATCGAAGAACCATTCATACACAGGCACGCCGAATCCTTGTTTTGGCCGGTCGATCAATTGATCGGGTATGACACCCCGCACCGCTCGCTTGAGGATATATTTCAGCGTTCCGTTCCTGGTCTTGACGGCCTGGGGCATGCTCATCGCCAATTCCACGACCTTGTGATCCAGAAACGGCACCCGTCCCTCGACGCTCACGCCCATGCTCATTTTATCGACCCTCATGAGCAGCAGTTCGGGCAGTCGCATGTTCAAGTCCAGATAGGTCATCCATTGAAGCGGGGTCCGCTCCCAGGCCTTGGCCTCAAACCGTGATCGGATCGGCGCCAGTGCTTCCCACGAGGTGAACCCGCGAAACTTCGCCCTGAGGCTCGCAGAAAGCAGCTTCCGTTTTTTCGACTCTGTAAACGCTTCCGCCCCGCCCCAGAACACCGGTTGCCCGACCGACCCGCGACGCAACAGCTCATAGCGACGGCTGTCCTCTTTGCCCATCTTGCGTAAACCGGCCAGGCCGGCCTGCTTCATGATCTTGGGAAGCGGCAGATTGTCCAAACGCTGGAGAGCCAGCGCCGTTTTCCACCCGGGATACCCCCAGAATAATTCGTCGGCGCCTTCACCGACCTGGCACACGATCACCTTGTTCTGGCGCGCCAGTTGGGAGACGTAATAGACCGGCACGCAGACCGGATCCGCAATCGGTTCATCCTGTAAGCGGACCATTTGGGGGACGAAATCGATGAGGTCGTCGATGCTCAGCAACCGTTCGTGATGATCTGCTCCGATTCGATTGGCCATGACCCTTGCATAGGCCAGCTCGTTGGCATAGGTGCCGTACTCTCCGTCATACCCGATGGTGAAGGTGTTCACAGGCTGTGGTTCGCCTTCTGAAAACAGCGCCGCGTTGGTGCTCGAATCAATGCCGCCGGAAAGGAACACCCCGACGGGCACATCGCTCGCCTTCCGCAGCTTCACGGCGGTGCGCAGCTCCGAGAGCAAACATTGGGCGATCTCCTCGTCGGAGAGGCCCGCGATCGAGGTTACCTGATCCCACACGTCCCAATAGCGGGTTTCCGAAACGGTTCCATCCTGTCGAATCCGCAGACAGGTTCCTCCCGGAATCTTCCTAATGCCGGCAAACAGCGTCTGCGGCGCAGGGGCGACCAGGAACGACAGGTAATGGTAGAAAGCTTCCTCGTCCAGGGACTTAGGTTGGTCCGGATCCTGGAGAAGCGCCTTAATTTCGGAGGCGAAGGTCACACGACCATGATGGAAGCTGTAATAAAGCGGCTTGATTCCGATACGGTCCCGAACCAGCCACAGTTCTTTGATCTTGGCATCCCATAACGCAATCGCGAACATCCCGCGGAATCGGTGCAGGCATTCGATCCCCCACTGCTCAAAGGCATGGAGAATCACCTCGGTGTCGGAATGATCGGTCTTCCAGTGATGCTCACCGTAAGCCTCCAATTCTTGCCGAATCTCGCGATGGTTGTAGATCTCCCCATTGAAGGACACCCAGAGTGATCCATCCTCATTGCACATGGGCTGAGCGGCCGCCTCGGACAAATCGATGATGGACAGCCGGCGATGGCCAAGCCCCACTCGCCCGTCCGGGGCAATCCACAGCCCCGCCCCATCCGGCCCCCGATGGGTCATCGTCTCGCGCATGCGCGCAAGATACGGCTCCGTGATCCGAAAGGTGGATCCGTCAAATACCAATGCTCCGACGACTCCGCACATTAGTATCGATTCTTTCTGTCACCAAAAGGTTGTCACTCGACCCAGCCTACCACCCATCACGGCACCATGAGTTCATGGGTGGATGGCACCGCGGCACACATTTCATATGCAATTCAGATTGCCTTGGATCCAGACTTCGTGCCACAAGACCGCGTTCAGGATAGTCCAAATCTGAAAGCTATACCCTCCGGCTCCGCCAATTTGTGCTCGAAGCAATCCCTCGACATACTCGTTGTCGAAGAAGCCTTCCTTCCGGATTTGCGACCGTTCGAACGCCGCGAGACAGCGCTTTCCGAAATCACCTTCCTTAAACCATTGCTCCATCGGCGCGCCGAATCCCTGCTTCCTCCGATAGATCATGTCGGCGTCCAAGTAAGGCTCTGCCGCCCGCTTGAGGAGATACTTGCCGACTCCCTCTCGCAACTTGTAGGTAGCTGGCAATTTCGTGGCGAAATCGACTAGGTCATGGTCAAGAAACGGCACACGCGCTTCAATGGAATGCGCCATCGTCAACTTATCCACCCTCATCAGGAGATGCTCCGGCAGCCTGACCTTCATTTCCAGATACGGAATCTTGCTCAACACATCAAACGCGGCGCCTCCATTCGGCAGGGCCTCCAGATAATGCTTCACGACGGCGTGGCTGTCCAACCGCTTGTAGGCTTCAGGCAGAAGCCCTTCCGCAGGACACTGGATGTCTTGCTGAAAGCGGCTGGGGCGTGGTGTGAGCCTCTCTCGCATCTGCCCCCACCAGCACACCGCCCCGCCCCAGAACAGCTCCTGACCGGCACGGGCGCGCGCGCGAATCTCCTCGTCTTCCGCCGAAGAGGACAGGTCTCCTCGAATACGTGCCAGCAAAGAAGCCCATGGCGAGTGTTTCTGTGTTGCCGGCTCGTAGACCTGGCGCTCCTTTCGGCGATAATGTTCACACCACCAATACCCCAGGAAGTGCTCGTCCGCCCCTTCGCCGACCTGCACAACGGTCGTCCCAGACCGCCGGACCAATTCAGCAAGAAAGTACAGGGGTATGCACACGTTATCGGCGATGGGTTCGTCCTGCAAACGCACGAGCAACGGGAGGAAATCCTGAGCTTGTTTATGATTGATACGAGTTTCATGATGCTCCGTTCGGTACCGGCGGCTGATGCGGCGGGCGAACTCGAATTCGTTGACATCCTCCAGGCCCTCATACCCGATCGTGAACGTCGTCACCGGACGATTCATCAACTCGCTCATCAGCGCCACGTTGAGACTCGAGTCGACTCCCCCGGACAAGAGCACACCAAACGGAACATCCGACACCATGCGACGTCGAATAGAAAGCCGAAGCAGGCGGAGGACCTCCGCGACCGCTTCCTCTTCAGAGAGATCCCGTTCGGAGAACGCGCGGGCAGGATCCGGGCGGCTGTCCCAATAACGGCGGGACACAGCCCTTCCCTGGTGATCGATACTCATGGTATGGGCGGCCGGAAGTTTAAACACTCCTCGGAACATTGTGAGCGGCGCTGGAGCTACAATGAACGTCAGATAGTGCCAAAACGCCGTGAGGTCCATCTCCGGCGACAGATCCGGATGAGCCATCAGGGCCCGAATTTCCGATGCGAATAGCCATTCGCCCTTGCCGGTGCGAGAAAAGTATAGCGGTTTGATCCCCAACCGGTCTCTGACTAAGTGCAGCACCGGTTTCTCAGGAGACCGGGCATCGTAAAGGGCGAACGCGAACATCCCGTAAAACCGGTGCACACATTCGAGGCCCCATTCTTCATACGCATGAAGCAGAACCTCGGTGTCCGAATGGTCGGTCTTCCACCGATACTTGCCGAGCCCTTCAAGTTCGCGACGGAGTTCCGCATGGTTGTAGATTTCGCCGTTAAACACAACCACCACCGTCTCATCATGATTGCTCATCGGTTGCGAGGCAGCCTGGCTCAGGTCAATGATGGACAATCGGCGATGCGCCATTCCGGCTCGTCCTTCCGACTCGCGCCATACACCGGCACCGTCCGGTCCTCGGTGCACCATGCGATCGCGCATCGCCGCCAGCACGGAAGCCGTGCAGACCTCTCCGGCGTTCGGCTGGAACGCTCCGACAATCCCGCACATATCACACCTCGTTAGACGCTTTGTCGAGTGTGGGCCTCAACCTTGGCCACCAGCCCTCGACAAGTCGGGAAGGATCCCAGGACTTCCATGGCATACAGGTCGATGACTTCCAGCCGGCGCACTGTTAATCCCCCTGCGCTCAACGCCTGGCGTATCCCCTGTTCGTCCGCCTTCCAGAGATGGGTCCTGATCACATACTGTGACCCCAAGGCATCCAAGGGAATCAGCGCGAAGAGCCGCCCGCCGGCACGGAGGATTCGACAGATTTCCGTGAGGCAGGACACGGGATCGTAGGCATGTTCGAGTATATTGTTAGCAATGACCGTATCATAGGAAGAGGAACGGAACGGCAAGGCATGGATGTCCGCAACGAGTCCCGATCTGCCGGGACTCTTGGTCTCATCGACAAGCATGCGGGACACCAAATCCACGCGAGTATAACCGTCTGACCGAGGCGCCAAGACCTCGGCAAGTTGCCCAAATCCGCTCCCGAGTTCAAGTGTCCGGCCGAGGTCCCTTCCCACAAAATCGGCAAAATCGCTGACGTCTGCTCGGAGCGAGTCCCCGGCTTTCACTTGCTCAAGATACCGGTGTTCCTCGCGCTGTTGATGGAGTATGCCTTGTTTGGACATCCGGCTTCGCCGCTGAGCTTCCATTGACGCGGCCTCCCGCAGCTCGGCCTCCCCGACGAGGCGGCAACGCCCACCGGAACGGGCTTCCATTCGCCGCAAGCGAAACACGCGCTTAAAGATCCGCCACGGTTGATCCAGGGAGCCGCAGTCCAGGAATGTGCATCGAGGAGAAGGATCCGGCGGCGGCCAGTTATACACTCGGTACTCGTGGTAGGTCTGGCTCAATCGGGACGAATTCTTCATTGCCTGTAAGTACGACTCCATCCGGCTGAAACTGAGCAAGAGCGGAAGACGCTCCGCTGAAGATCCTTGCCGCCAGGCATTGAATCCGAACCAATCTCCATCCACCACCTTCTCATCCAGCGGCGAGGAAATGATTTCCACCCATCGTTCAGCGTTCCAGATGCCAGTCGGCACACGAATATCGAAGGACATGGGCTGGTAGGCACCCCCTGGGAAGTATGGCCCGCCGCGCGTTGAGGCTCGTGGTGTCTCGCCTCTCAATCGATGCGTAACGAGAGAACTGTCGTGCCGAAGCCCCGCCTGTTCCAACGCACGCGCCAATCGATCGGGAGGATTGAGCCGTTCCGGCTCAGCAAAACGCACCAATTCGACGCGGTTTCGGCCGCCGCAAAAAAAAGACAGCGGCGTCAGTTCCGCCTTTAGATCAAGCAACGCCTTCTCTGTCCGATGAGGAGGCACCCATAGCCCCAAAGCTACCCAGCCGCCGCTCACCGCGCGTCTCAGAATTTTGACCAGATGGCTATTCGGCGCCTGGGCAAGCAGAGAGGCTTCCTCAAATCCCAGAAAGATGGTCGAACCCTGTAACCCTGCGACCCTCAACAAGTACAGAGTGATGATTGTCCGAAACTTGCCGGCCCCCGCAAGCGACCCGATTTGAAACGAGAGACCGACGTGATCCTCTCGTAACGTGCCGGCGATCAGCAACCGGCTTTGCGGAGTCCCTCGACCAACCTGATGCAGCACCTCGATGTCTAGAAACGAGCCGAAGACCGCTTCCGCCTCGAAATCGTCCAGCCCCCGGTTCTCCTCGTTCTCCAGCAACCAAATCACATGCATCGGCGACGCCATTCGGTCGCCCGCATGGAGCAGCGTTTCCGTGATCCATTGCAAACATTGGCTCGGATCCATACGAAACCGGCTTAGGAGCGGGACGGGCTTGACAAGCCAGGTCTGTGCGGGCTCGTCGCTCAGCCACTTGAGGCAGAGTGAACGGGCTTCCGGAGGGAACTCCTGGAAACAAGCGTGCAGCTTTCCGAGATCGAGGTCAGAGGCTCGAAATCCTAAGGGCTCGCGCATTTCAGCAACGATGTCGGAAGCCTTCTAACAATGTGCCCTTGTGCCGTATGCCCCTCAGAACGGTGCCGCCGCCATCGCGTAGGTAGGCTACGAGGCTTTCCGTGAAACAGTCAAGATCACCTCACGAGCGCTGGGATCTTCCATCATTTGCCTGTAATTGGCCGCATCCAGTCCCAGCAGGACGGGGGCGCCATACAGAGAATAATTAAACGTCTGGACCGCAATGTCCCGGTGTCCGATCCGTTCGAGCATCCACCGCATTTCCGCGATCGTGTACTCACGATGGTGCCCTTCGAACGGCAATTCAGTGCCGTACTGGCATGAGATGGGACAGAAGATGGTTTCCCCCCTGGCGAGTTTCTGACGATTGTAGAGATAGGCCAAATTAGGCGTGTCCAATAGAAGCCAGCCCGATGGTCTGAGGAGCGCATTGAGCGTTTCCAGAAAATACCGAGGGGTGTGGGGGATGTGCTCGATGACGCCGGCGCTGATGACCACATCATAGGCCATACTCTCCGAACCAAATCCACCTTCGGAAAGATCGTGCACCTCAATCTCATGATCAAGCAATAACCTCGTGACGGAACCGAAGGCGTGCCCGTACTGCTGGTAAGCATCGACCGCATGCACCCGATAGCCCAGCTTTGCAAACATCAAGGCGAAATTGCCGAAATAGGATCCGTAGTCCAGTAACAGCCCGCCACCCACTCCCCGATCGTGCAACGCCTGCGCGGCATGCACCATCCGTCCGACGCTGCAGCGAAGGTACGTGTCCCATGCATATCCCTTGAGACCGGGAGAACGACGCTCGAGCGGGGTGAGATCAGCACCCTGGACGGCTTTGAGCGTTTGCTCGACGGCATCCCAGGCTGCGGGAAACCACTGAGGAAATTCTTCCTCGATGCAGGCAGGGAATTTGAGTTCCACACCGGACCCGTCCCCTGCATCGGCACGATCCTCCGGCGTCTCAGCCGAGGGAGCCGAGGCCCATCTCCCCAACAACCGGATTGGCTCTTTAAGCCATCCCATCGCTTTCGGCTCCTTGGGCCACGCGGGACACATCTTCTCGTCCGTCAATCAGAGACCATTCCGCCTCGCCCATAAAGACCGTTCCGGCGCTTTCCCTTCCTCCGCCATAAATCACCACCTCGAGGATCCGAGAATGGCAGGCATAGACATCCGGGTTCAGGGAATAAAACAACGCTTGCTCACGATCATAGTACCCTTCTTTCGCCACCATCACGGTCATGGCATAGGTGCCGTTGGTCAACGGCACCTGCGGCACATGCATACGGATCAGGCCGCTCCTGCGGACCGTCGAATCGAACACTAGATCTCTTGTGATGAACCGACACACATCTTGGATCCCGTCGCGATGGCAGGCCACTAACACCTGTGCCCGTTCCTGAAGCTGAGGCTTGTTGATGTGATAGCGCACCAGGACATCCATCGGATCGCCGTGCCGAATAAAATGGGTCGAGGAACCCTGACCGTCCACCACCAGGACATCCACAATCGAAATAGCCGCCGAACCTTGCACACCGGTCAGGTTGAATTCCGGAAGATCGC
>DATIBM010000279.1:0-17748 GCA_035457545.1 Nitrospiraceae bacterium | reverse complement strand
CACGCTTGGAGCAACGGTGGGAGGCCGACCTGTCGGGTCCGTCGGGACGCTGACGGTTTGCTCATTCTATGCCACTAAGCTCCTGTGCGCCGGCGAAGGGGGCATGGTCCTGTCCAATGACAGCGCCCTGCTCGATCGGATCCGCCAGTTCCGCGAATACGACGAACGTCCTGTTCTGACGCTGGGGTCGTCCAACCTCAAGATGTCCGACCTCCATGCGGCGCTCGGGAGCGCGCAACTGGCTCGTCTTCCCGAGTTTATCGCCAGGCGCCGCCGGATCGCGGAGGCCTACTGGCAAGCCTTGGCCGGGACTCCCACCGGCGAGCGGCTGATCGGTCCTCCTTTCCCTCCCGGTCGCACGCACGTCTACTTCCGGTACGTCGTACGTTTGAAGGCCGATGGCCCCTGCGGAAGTTCGGCCGCGACGGTTGATCTGACAGACTCGCTGCTGGCTCGCTTTCATGCGGCGGGACTTCAGGTACGTCGCCCCGTGTTTCGCCCCCTGCATCAATACTTGGGCCACAAGGGGTTTCCCGCCAGCGAGGAGGCCTATCGCGCCGCGCTCTCGATTCCCATCTATCCAGCCATGACCGGGGAAGACCTGCAACGTTGCCTCGCAACAATCCAGGAGGTCTGTGGTGAAATCGGTCGAGCTTGATCAAGCGCTTCCGACTCCGACGTCGACGTTCCAATGGACCGGTTCTTCCTCCCTCTTCGGTTTGATGTTCACCGCCCTCTTGCTGATACCGACCGTCCAAGGGTGGTTCATCGAGCAGGGGGAACAGTGGCTGTACATTCTCCTGTTGGCCTTTTGGACCAGTTTCACCTTGACTCCCATCGCCGCCTGGGCCGGCCGTCGTTGGGGATTGGTGGACGTTCCGGCCGCCCGCAAGATCCACCGGCATGCCACGCCGCGGACGGGCGGCGTGGCCGTGTACCTGGCCCTAGTACTCGCCCTGCTCATGAACTCGATCCTGACCGAATGGATGGCGGCGCTCCTGATCGCCGGCTCATTGCTGTTTCTGGTCGGCCTTTTCGACGACGCCCGAGAGGTGCCGGCTGGCGTCAAGCTGTCTTCCCATATTCTGGCGGCCGCGCTCGTGATGGCCTCCGGCAAGGTCCTGACCCTGTTCCCGTCCTCGCCGATGGGAGATACCGCCAACCTGGCGCTCACCTTGGTGTGGATCGTCGGCATCACTAGCGCGTTCAACTTTTTCGACGGCATGGACGGGCTGGCCGCCGGCCTCGCGGTGCTGATCGCCGGGTTCATGGGATTCGTGGCCTTCGACACCGATCAAGCCGGGTTGGGCTGGCTTGCGGTGGGCATCGTCGGCGCCTGCCTGGGGTTTCTCCCGTATAACTTCGGTCCGGGCCGCCCGGCCGTCGTCTTTCTCGGCGACTGTGGCTCGACCTTTCTGGGGTTCACCCTGGCCTGCCTGGCGGTCACAGGCCACTGGGCGGACCAGAATCCCATCGTGTCCTTCAGCAACCCGCTGTTGATCTTCGGCGCGCTTATCTATGACATGGTCCACATTACCATCGCGCGCATCGCCACGGGGAAGGTGACATCGCTACGCTCGTGGCTGGAATACGTCGGGAAGGACCATCTCCACCACCGCTTGGAACGGGTGCTCGGCAGCCGAGTCGCCAGCGTGCTGTTGATCTACAGCCTCACCATCTCGTTGGGCATCGCCGCTATCGTGCTCAGGAAGGCCGACACGACCGAAGCGCTGCTGTTGCTGGCACAGGCGACCATGATCATCCTCATGGTCACCGTGCTGGAACAGCGCGGCGGACGGTAGCCCCAAGACCGCAAGCGTCAACCGTCATTCGTCAATCGTCATTCGTTAAACGGAAGCAACTGAGCACACAGGGTCGGAAGCGATTGACGGTTGACCTTTGACGCATGACGTTCCATCACCCGTCCTGTTACAATCGCCGACATGGTCCCGACCGTTGAATGGAAAGACGGCGCCGTCCGCCTGCTGGATCAAACCAGGCTCCCGCTCCATGTCGAGTTCCTGGAGTGTCGGGACTACTTTGCAGTCGCACAGGCGATCCGCGAACTCCGCGTGCGGGGGGCTCCCGCCATCGGCATCACCGCCGCGATGGGAGTGGCCCTGGGGGCCCAGGCCCTTGTTGCTTTAGGATTCGACCGATTCAGGGGGGAACTCTGGACCATTTGCGACCATCTGGCCGCAACGAGACCGACTGCCGTGAACCTCTTCTGGGCCATCGAGCGGATGAAGCGGGTCGTGGATCGGCATCAGGGCAGCCCCATCCCCGAGATCAAACTGGCTTTGATCGATGAAGCTCAAGCGATTCTTGAAGAAGATATCCGGATGTGCCGGTCCATCGGAGATCATGGCGCATCGCTGATCAAGAACGGCCAGACAATTCTGACCCACTGCAACGCCGGCGCCCTCGCGACCGGCGGCTATGGGACCGCACTGGGGGTCGTGCGCGCGGCCTGGGAACAGGGGAAGAAAATCCGCGTGATCGCCGACGAAACCAGACCGGTCCTGCAAGGAGCCAGGCTCACGGCCTGGGAATTGATGCAGGACGGGATTCCGGTCACGTTAATTACCGACAATATGGCCGGCGCCTTGATGAAACAGGGCAAAATTCACGTGTGTATCGTCGGCGCCGACCGGATCGCAGCGAACGGCGATGTCGCCAACAAGATCGGGACATACTCCGTCGCGGTGCTGGCCAGAGCCCATGGCATTCCGTTCTACGTCGCGGCCCCGTCCTCCACCATCGATCAGAACACGCCGTCCGGGGACAAGATTCCCATCGAGGAACGGAGTTCGGAAGAGGTGCGGACCGCGCTCGGCAACACACACCTCGCGCCACCGGAGGTCGAGGTCTACAACCCCGCCTTCGACGTCACCCCGGCCGATCTCATCACCGGCATCATCACCGAGCGGGGTGTGGTGGAGCCCGCACGGCTCTCTCCCTAATCAGCCATCACCACAAGGGCTGGAATTACGGCTCAATCGGAGGTATTCTCTGGCTCCCCGCGAGGCGCGACTCCATGGGAAACAAAATACTCATCGTCGACGACGATCCGGATATTTCCAGCGGGTTGAAGAGCCGCCTCTCGTGGCTTGGATACGATACCGCTATGGCAATGGATGGAGTGGAGGCCCTCAAGGAAATCGAATCCTCCCGCCCTCATGTCGTCCTCTTGGATATCGAATTGCCGGGTCTGTCAGGCCTGGACCTCCTGAAGAAACTCCACAGTGACTGCAGGCCACTGTCTGGCTCCGCAAACGGACGGCAGGCATCTCCTCGCCCCGCCGTCATCATGATGACGGCCTTCGGGACGATTCCCCGGGCCGTCGAAGCCATCAAGGTGGGAGCATTCGACTTCATAACCAAGCCGTTCGAAATCGACCACTTGGTGCTGGTGATTCAAAAAGCACTTGAACATGAGCAATTGCGTCAGGAAGTCCGGTTCCTCCGAACCGAAGTGGATACGCGTTACCGGCTCGTAGTCGGGCCCAGCCCCAAGATGCGGACCGTCATTGAAACGGCCGAACGAGTGGCCGGAACCGACATCGTAACCTTGCTGCTTGGGGAAACCGGGACCGGTAAAGAAGTGCTGGCTCGTGCGATCCACCAGTGGAGTGCGCGACGGGACCGCCCGTTTGTGGTCATCAATTGCGCTGCGCTGCCCGAGACTCTCCTGGAAAACGAATTGTTCGGCCATGAAAAAGGCGCCTACACGGGAGCCGCCGGCACACAGGATGGCAAGGTCGAGGCGGCCCAGGGAGGCACCCTGTTTCTCGACGAAGTCGGCGAGATGCCGCTCTCCTTACAGGCGAAGTTCTTGCGGCTGTTGCAAGACCGGGAATTTCACCGCGTGGGAGGAACCCGCCTCGTCAAGGTGGACATACGAGTCCTGGCTGCGACGAACAAGGCGCTTGCGGCGGAGGTCAAGGCCGGCACGTTTCGAGAAGACCTCTTCTATCGGCTGAACGTCGTGCCGATTACGTTGCCGCCGCTGCGCCATCGGCGCGAGGACATTCCGGTCCTGGTGGAGCACATTTTGGCCCGCGAAGCCGGGCGGACAGGCGGGCTACCGAAGCAGCTCACGCCCGACGCGATGACCGCGGTCATGACCTACAAGTGGCCGGGGAACGTCCGGGAGCTGGAGAACGTCCTTGCCCGGGCCGTGATCTTGTCCGACCATCAGGAGATCGGACCGGTTCAGCTCGCGGTCGGCGAAACCACCGGGGAGGGCGGCTCGTTCCCATTCATCGGTGAGACGGAAGAGTTACCGTACCACAACTTGATCGAAGCCTACAGCCGGCACTTGATCCTTGAAGCCCTCAACCGGACGAACGGGAATCAAACCAAGGCGGCGGAACTGCTGCGCCTCCAGCGGACGTACCTCACGAAGCTCCTCAGACACAAGAACATTCCGTCCTATTCGTCCGACTCATAGCCCTCCAAGCCTTCGACCATCCGCGCCGCCAGCGACCGATGTCCTTCGTCAGATCCCGGCCCCCCTATCTGAACGGCGAGGAATGGTCACCGTAAAACGGCTGCCGCATCCGACGGTGCTTTCCACCGCAATCTGTCCATGGTGCAGTTCGACCAGTTGCTTGGTAATGGATAGTCCCAGCCCCGATCCGCGAATCTGTCTGGCGGAGGATTGAACGCGATAGAAGGGAAGAAAGATCGAATCCAGATCCCGGGCGGCAATGCCGCACGCCGTGTCTTCCACCACAAAGACCACGCACTCGCCGTGATCTTCCAGCACACGGACAATGATGTGTCCTCCGGGCTCCGTGAATTTGAGGGCGTTGTGTATCAGGTTCGTGAGGACGCGAACCAGCTTGTCGCGATCGACCGACACCTCCGGCATGGACAGCGGCACATCCAATCTGACATCCACTCTCTTCTCGACGGCAAAATGCCGGAGCGTCGACATAGCGTCGGCCACGAGATCCAGAGGATGCACGGCAGTGAGAGACAACGTCCACCGGCCGGCCTGGAGACGTGACAAGTCCAGAAGATCATCAATCATGCGGCGCAGTCGCTCCAGATTCCCCTGTACCCTCTCAAGCGACAAGCGTTGTTTCTGGTCCAAGGTTCCGTCCACCCCGTCAAGCAGATTTTCGAGATGGACCTTCATCGAGGTTAGTGGGGTCCGAAGCTCATGCGACACGTTCGACAATAAGGAGGTTTTAAGTTGATCCACTTGCTGCAACCGCTCGTTGGCTTGCCGGAGTTCACGGGTGCGGGTTTCAATCCGCTCCTCCAACGTCTGCAACAGCTCCCGCAAGGTGCCGTCACGTTCCTGCAGCGAGCGGGCCATTACATTGAAACTCTCCGAAAGATCTCCGACTTCATCGGCGGAGGGCGTTGCGAGCGAGGCGGAATAATCGCCGCGTGAGATTTGCCGAGCGGCGTCACGCAATGCCACGAGCGGTTGAGTCAGCCGGTGCGACAGGAAGGCGACCGCCGCAATCCCGCCGCCCATGATCAGGAGCGTGAGCCAGGCAAGCTCCGATAGCAATCCGCGAAGCAGCCGTTGAGAATTTTTCGCCGATAGGCCGATCTCGACCAATCCCAACGGACGATCGGCGCTTCCCGACCGTGGACCACCGAGGATCACTTGTTCATCTTGGGCCAGCCCGAACGTCAAATCCGGCGGAGACCGCGCCGGATCGCGCCTGATGGGGAAGAGCACGTCGTAATGCAGCGCATCACCGCGGAACAGGACGTCCCAGACGCCGGGCTTCGGAGCCGGCAAGAGCTGTCCTTCACGAAGAAAGAAGGCGGAGACCGACGGGCCTTCGTTACGGCTGGACTCAAGCAGGTTCCTTCGTTCCGCGGACACGCGGGGCAGTGGCACGGACCACGGCTCCTGATTCGTCCCGAGCGTCCAGACGTCCTTTCCGCGGACAACCAACGGCTCTCCATCCATTCCCGCGATGAGGACATAGGCCACATCGGGATCGATCAAGGCCCCTTCGACCAACTGTTCCAATCGCGGCAGATCTCTCGCAATGACGCTATATCGGCCGGACCCCGCGATGGTCTCGGCCAACAACGTCCCGTTTCGCAACAGCCCCTGCGTGGTCATCCGCACCAACCGGTCCGAGAAAAACCATCCGACGGCCGCGCAGGCCAGCACCAGCACGGCTCCCGCCAGGACGATCAGTTTAAAGGTCCATGAACGGAAGCGCGAGAGGCGAGCGGAGGAGAGACCATCCCTGGCCTGAACCGTGGGATGAATGGTTTCCATACCTGACCGTGGATGAAAACCAGGATGCTACCGGTTGCGATGCTGGGCCGTCGCACCAGGCCCTCCGAACAAGACCGAGGCCGTCCGGACGACCGCCGAATCAACCGGCAACCCAAGATACTCTGCCGTATTGAGGTTCACCGCCAGTTCGGGACGATCTGGAGGCACCAATAATCGCGAACGATGCCGTTGGCTTTTGAGCAGATCCCGTGCCAGGCGGCCGGCTTGCTCGCCGATCCGGCGCGGATCGACGAACAGGGCGCCCAAGGCCCCCTGTTGCACGGTAGCCGAGGAAAATCCGAACACGGGAATCGCGGCATCCATCGACGTTTGGAGCAGGAACGCCAGCGATTCCTCGCTGATCACCGCCGGGTCTTGAATCAACCACAGCAGATCGATGGACGCGATCAGCCCGCGCGCCCGATCCGGCACGTCGCGGGGACCGGCCACCTGCGCGACGGCGAGGTCGAGCCCCATGCGTGCCGCCTGTTTTTGCGCGTCCGTGACGAAGAAATCAATGCGTGGATCGCCGTAGAGCAGTCCGATCCGGCTGGCCGCAGGGGCGAGGTTTCGAATCGCGGTTAATTGGGCTTCCGGAGAGAGTCTCGTGGCGATGCCGACCATATTGTCAGCCGGAAGGCCATGCGCTTCAGGATTGAGCACCAGGCAGAACACCACCGGGGAGTCGGGAAGCTCAACCTTGGCCAGTAAGGCGGCCTTCAACCCGACCGCAAAGACCAGATCAGGATTCGACGCGCGAACCCGCCGCCCGAGTGCGCGTGGATCGACGTCGGCTGAATCGACCACGACTTCTTTCAGCGAGGTCTGCTGCGAAACCGAGGATCGAAACCCCTCGACCGCCTGGGTGTAAAACAGTTGCTCCGACGACTTCAGGATAACAATGTCTCCGGCGTACCCGCTTGTCGCAAGGCACAACGAGGACAACCCCCAGGCGCTTACTATGCATGTCCTCAGAGGCCTCATGGCGACGTTATCCCTATCACCGACGTAATTGAGGGCCTAGCTAGGCCTCTCACAGCCGCAACGTCAGCCAACCCATCACCCGGCTGCTTATGACATCCCCCAGTGGATGCTCCCGATGCTGATCGTTCAGCGCATTGTAGACGGAGATCGCCACTTCCGCCTTTCGATGCCAAAATCGATATCCGGCCCAGAGATTCACCAGGGTATAGGACGGAAGTTGTTCCGCCGGAACCGCAGCAACCGGGATGATCGCAAAATTCGCGAGGGTGGAAAGCTCGGCCCGGACGGGATAAGTGGCCGAGCTGACATAGTGCACCACCGCGCTGAGATTGACGCCGTTCTCCCAATCGGCCGTCGCGCCCGCATTGGCGGCATGGCGCGGACCTCCTCGCCGGATGATATCCGTGAACGACTGGTTGATGTCCTGATAAGCATAGGTGGCGAACCCGCGCAGCCAGGAGGCGACCAAGATTTCGAGGCCGACTTCCGCTCCTCGGATATCGGCCACCCCCGGCTGGTTCCGCCATTCTGCCATCCCGGGGCCGGTATCGACCGCCGTGATGAGCTTGGAAATATGATTATGAAAGATGGCGGCACGGGCCTTCAGCCGATGGTGAAAGTACCAGCCCTGATACTCGGCCTCGTAAGACGTGATCTGCTCAGGATCGGCATGCGACGTGCCGCGCAGGACATCCGTGGATGAGAATCCGAACAGCGTGGTCGTGGTCAAGACCTCATGGTTCGTCTCGACAAGGGTCGGGGGACGATAAGCGACCGAGCCGGACAATCTGAAGGTATGGTCTTTGGCTGGCGCATAGAACAACGCCACCCGAGGGCTGTACGTTGGACTGATCTCCGATTGCAGGTCCATCCGCACGCCGGCCACCACCCAGAACTTCTCATGGGAGCGCCACTCGTCTTGCACGTAGAGGCCGAAGCGATGTTCTTGTCCGTACTGGAACACCTCAGTGCCCGATAGGGTGTTGTAGCGGTAATTGGCGCCGAGGCTCAGGTGGTGCGTGGTGAAAACCCGCGCAGTGTATTGGGAGACAACATCATAGGAGTTGGTCAGAAACGGAATGCCCGTCGTCCGCCCAAACCGATCGGACACGGTGAAGATCGGCGCAAAGACCGGATACGAGCCGTTATTGATCGTCAGATCTTGTTGATTCCAAAACGCTCGAATGAAGAAGTCCGGCCGTTCGTAACTCACGCGGGCATAGCTGATCGTATTCGGACTGTCCACCCGCAGGAAGTCTCCTGAGGCCAAGTCCATCCGGTTGGTATCGACGCCCCCCCTCGATCCTGATCATGGCGCCCTGGTTCAGATGGTAATCGATCAGGCCGTTGAACCGGGATGTGCGCAGGGCCAAGGCGTTTCGATCGCGCCATTGGCTGTTCTGATCGTGGCCAAGGGAGAGACGATACCCGATCTGCTCGTGGCGATTGGCGTAGACGGCGGCGCTTCGGATCGTGGCGAATTCGCCGGCACCCACCTGGAGCGTCGCCCCCTTCATCTCTTCCGGTGACTTGGTAATGATGTTCACCACACCGTCAAATGCATTGAATCCATACACCGCCGCCGCCGGTCCCTTCACCACCTCGATCTGTTTGATTTCGACCAACGAGACCGGCAGCGTTTTCCATGGGATGACGCCCTGCGCGTCGATGTAGGCGGAGCGCCCGTCGATGAGCAACAAGATCTTGTTCGCGAACGGTTGATTATTGCCCCTTGCGCTGACGGCGAATTCTCCCCCGCTTAACTCCATGACCGACATGCCGGGTACGAGCCGGAGCAGGGTAGGAATGTCTGTCGCCCCGGACTGGCGAATGTCTTCCGCTGTGATGACGTAGACGTTGGACGGCGCTTCGGAAATCGGCTGTTCCTTCCACATCGGGGTCACGACCGTCTCCTCTTTAAGAAAATCGATCTCCTGGCGAATCTCATCGGCCAACAGCGAGGACCGTTCCAGGACGGCAACCCTGGGTTCGGCGGAGCAAGGATCGGGCCAACAACATAACATCAGGCTTGCCAGGGGAGTGAGCACAGACACAGTGCGGACCAGGCATGTTTGTATCGCACGCACCAGCAAGGGGGACGCAGGGCGCCTCCGAACCAAGCTTCGTGGCCGCTGTCCATAGAATCGGAAATGATTCACCATTTGAATCAGTTTGGATTCACCCCGACAAAATTACACGTATTTGCTGCCCGCCCATCGCCTTGCCGACTGCCCGCCGGAACTCGCAACTACGCCTCTACAGCTCGTTCTCGCAATAATACGTACATTTTACCATCCTCACACTCCTGAGGCATACAGCTTGCTTCGAGTCTCTGCCAAAGATCCGTGGGCGATGTGGGCGTGAAGCTTACGAAGTTATGTTGAATGGGGTCAACCCTCTTCTCGGAAAGGCATCCCATCCGTGACTCTTTCGCTCGCGGACGGCAAGGATCCGTGCCAGAGAGTGAAGGCGAGGATGATCTTGAAAGGTTTCAGGCGGAATCCATCTTGGAACTTCCTGTCAAGCACGAGCCTATTAGCTTGGACCCTGGCCATGCACACAGGATGTGCATGGCATGCTGAATCGGCAGATCACCTGTGGGGGCCAACGGTCTTCCGTGTCGCGGGCCCGCCTGAGAGCCAAGCCTTTCTTGCGGAACAAGTCTGGCTGCCGCTGCTGGTTGAAGGTGGAAAACGATGGGGGATTACCATCGGCTACTTTAGCAAGCTCCTGAGTCTTCCGATGGCCCTGCAGAGCCCAGATGCCACCACGCAACCAAGACATCCGTTCTCATGGCATTCCCCGGCAGCAATCCCAATCGGAGGCTGGAGAATCAGCCCCTTCTATCTCTCGATCGAACGTGAAGTTGAGGCCGAATTCGTGGCGAAACGGGTCATTGGCCTCCAACTCTCAACCAGCTTCGACAAGGAAGGGTCGAATCTCACCGTCGGCACGTCACGGACCACCGGTTTTTGGCCACATCCCGATGCGGTCTATCTCTTGGAATTTTGCGGAACCCACCCGCTCGCTCTGCGATTTCTTGTCTGCGATGAGAACCAGAACGCCTCGATTGATCGGTGTTTAGAGGAGGTTTTCCGATGACTGCCTTCACATGTCTCCGGATCATACCGGTCCTCGGCTTGATCGCGGCCGTCTGCGGATCATACGGCTGCAAGGACTATCTCGTTGTCACCACCGCCACGAAGTTCGGGTTGGAGGTTTCGCAGGTGGCCAAAGAGCCTCCCAAGGTCGTAATCGGCTACAAACGCGAGGAGACCGCCATCATCCCCGCCGAGCACCGGAATGCAACGGACGGTCTCATCAAATCAGGCGGCACTCATAACACCGATACCTACTCAGTCCTCGCCGAGTTTTGCGTGATGGCGAATCCGTCCCTGTGGGACTTCTTCCAGGGCCTCTCGCCGACCAGTCGCAACGTGCCGGATGGGTTGCAAATTCGATCATTTTTCGCGACCGGGATCGCGGCAAATAAGGCCGCTAACAGCGTCCATACACGACAGTACTTTCGAGACAACGTCCTCGAACGGACATTCGACAAGCGCAAAGAGAAGCGGTGTCTATAGACCAACTCTCTCCTGAGAAAGAGGCGATGCCATGCCGCTGCCGATGCCTAGACTATACCGTCGGGTCATCCTGCTACTTTCCTTGTTTTTGAATGCCTGTTGTCTACAGAATCCTTCGGTCTATTTTTCAACAGGCACCACGGTAGGACTGGAAGCCACACCCCCGGTAAATGATACGCCGCCAGCTATAACATTCGGCTACAAGCGAGCAGAGGTGGCGCTGGTCCCCGTGGACAAACTCGACAAGAAGAAGTCTCCATCCAGCCAGGGTGATGCCTCATTACCAACAGGGCGGGATGTCGCCGAATCATCTTTTGGCGGCTGCTCAGAAACTGAGCATCTTGGTGACAGCCAGCATGAGAATCCACCCAAGGATAACGAACCGGCTGGGACAACTGTACCAGGCAGTCCACCACCTAACAGCTCGGTAACCCCTTCAACCCATTCAGATCCTGGAGGTCACAGTAAAGGGAAAGTAGAATCTCGACGAGCAACAAGTACCGATGCCTTTTCCGTGTTGGCTGTCTTTCATTTGGCCGTGAACTGGTTCGGGCCGGCCAAGATTGAGCAGCACTTTGCAACCGGCTGCGCGGCAAGAAACCTCATTCGCGGACTGACGAAAGAAGAAGAAGCCAAGAGACTTGCGGAGGAAGCTCGGGAGGACCTCCATGAAGCGAGCCGGCTGTTCCAGACCTCAACGGATGAGCGAGAAGGAGCTAAAGGCCTCAAGCAACAAGCTGAGATTATGAAAACACATGCTGAAACCACTCACAAGAAGGCTACGGATGCCGCCTCTGATTTATCCAAAGAAGAAAATAAGAAGGCTCTAATTGAATCACGCAACGACGCCACACAACAGCTAACTGCGGTAAGAAAGCTCCAGTTAAAGGTGCGCAATGTTGCTGACAGCTTCGCCGAAGCCAAATACAAAGCCGAGAGCGCTCAACACAAGGCCGTACAGGCAATGAACACAGAAGAGGTTCGTCCAGGCGCGAACCAGACCAAGCAACAAGCAGAACAAATAGTCAATGAGCTCAAAGCCAAGGAAGAGGAGGTAAAGACCTGGTTGAATGAAGCGAACGAAGCGCTTAAGAACGCGCTCAAACTATTCGATCAGGTCATCAAGTTACCAGTCAAGGACATACAGTAAAGGCAATTGAGCACATCGGTGATCAACTTTTGCATTAAGCCACGAACATACAAGGTAAGAGGGGATACCCCCATGTGGAAGAAACTCTCCATCCTTTGTTGGCTTATCCTCCCATGCGCCCTGTTCAGCCCAGCGCCTGCCTATCCCGGTCATCCACACGTGCAAGAGGATCCTCACGCAGCCCCATGGATCGGCATCGCGCTGTCGGGCGGAGGGATCCGTGCCGCGGCCTTTTCGCACGGGGTCATGCTGGAACTGCGCAAACTCTGCCTGCTCAAGTCTTCGAATGCTTCCACAGACATGGACCATGACCACGACACCCCTTCAACGGAATTCTCTCTCTATTACCTCGAAGAGACGGACTACTCGGATGAAGACCGTTCGAACCCCTGCGGTCGACATGGAGGCGCCTCTTTCTTGGATAACACCCACTTCCTATCCGGGGTGTCCGGCGGAGCCATCACCGCCGCCTACTACAAGACCCATCCAGACCGCGTGACCGAATTCGGCCAGTTGCTCAAGGACGCGCGATTGGCGAGTGAACTCTTTTCAGGCAAGAAGAAAACACCCATTTGGCGTCCCCCGGTGATGCTCCTCGCCTCATTGTTCGACACAGTCTTTCAGACCTTTAAGCTCCCAATCGTTCCGATCCCGGAGATAGAGGTGGCTCCGTTTGCCACGATGTGGCTCTATGACGGCTTGTTCGAGAGCGAACAGTTGACACAGGTGTATAACGACCTGTTCCTGGAGGACTATACGTTCGGCGAGATCGAAAAGCAGGCCCACCGTCCCGAGACGCTGACAGAGTCCTTGTTCGGCAATGCGGCCAATACGAAGCGGAATGCCATCGGACGCGCTCACCTGTTGATTCATGCCACCGATATCGCCAACGGCAGAATCTTTACGTTCGACAAGGAGACGTTCGCCTGCCTTGGCGACGTCGAAGCCTTCCGAGACCTCGACCTGGCGGCAGCCGTAGCCGCCTCAAGCAGTCTACCAGGCGTCTTCTCCCCGATGCGGTTGAAATCGCATTTCAAGACGATCGAGGGGGCACGCATTCCCACGAACTGTCCGCTCATTCTGGGCGATCAAGTCCGATCACCTCTATTGGTGGACGGCGGCGTCAGCGACAATTTAGGGGTGACCGGACTGCTCCGAACCATTGTGGAACGGAAAAACGGGATAACCTTTCCACCTGACGAGCGGATGCTAGCAACGGGACGCGGGTTGCCCATGAACCCAGACGAGATCGTTCGCTCATCTCGATCGACGGTATCCCAAGTCGAGACAACGGAGATCACTACCATCCAGCGGGCGAACCCGAAATCTCAAAAGGCATTCCTGCTCGTCGTCAATGCGGGAGTCAGCTCCACGTCCTCATTACCGAAGTTGGGCGGCCATCTCGACAACAGTTTTGACGTCCTCATGAGAGACCGTACCGACCTTTCCCGCGTGATCGCCGAACATCTGCTGGACAACTTCGGCTTCGGCATCGTAGAACTGAACATGCGCGATCTCGTCAAGAACAACCGGGTCGTGACCAGAATCGTCAAGGAGGGTTTGGCGATTCAGAACAAGACGAAGTCGACGCCCGAGTCGATTCGCAAGGTCGCACAGGCCTTCGACTTCACCGAGATGGAGCGAAAGGTCCTCAGCGATCTCAATAATGTCAGCTTGCTCCCCACCAAGGACGAGATCGATACCTTGATCCTGGCAGGACGGGCAGTGGTGGCGGAACTGTCGGACACCATCAAACACAGGTACGAAGAATTGGCGGATAAACGATTTGAGGCAAGCTGCGACAGCATTATCAATCCGCAACGGAGCTATTGCTGGCCAGCCAGCCTTGAGACACCTCACGTGGTCGCCAACAAAATCGGTGTGCTGCTCGACGTCCTCACCAAGACCGGCGAAGATTTTTCGCGGACCACGGCCGAGAATCGATCCGCTCAACTGGCTCAGATTAAAGAACGCCTATGGGAACTGTACAAGTATGAGACCAGGGCATTAGATCTTTTTGCACAGACTGATAACTCATTCGCGCAATTGAAACACGACATTGCCTATGATGAATGTGTACGGTCGGTATTCAAAAACCCTCAAGCCGCTTCTAGTTGCGAACCTGAGCGGTTTAAAGATCCTAACTTAGCCAAGATTAACCCAGCTCTTAAAACCCTGGAAGAGGCTCTTGCCAAGCACACCCTCGAGGACAATGTTCACAAGAAATATCTTTCGCTACTATTCGAACAAAATGCCGACTTCAAACAAAAGACCGACCTCGCCGAACTGAAGAAGATGGAGCAAAAGCTATATAGCTGGGCGGCCAAATTCGCAGCACAGCTATCAACTATCGCAAATGATCCGGAGAAGCAGGGGAAGCCTCCTTGGCAGGAATCGCCCTGGTATGACTACCTCCTTGCCAGGCTCTCGATGCTGCAGGAGAAAACGATGGAAGGCTTTCATTACCTCTATCGAGGCGCCACCACCTTTCCAGACGATGCCAACCTCTCGTTCCTGCTGGGCTATTACGCCATTCACGTGAACCGCGACTTTCATGGCGGCCTGAAACACTTGTTTCAAGCCAGAGAAAAGGCCGAAGACAGAAAGAAGCGGATCGAATGGCTTCCCGTTACTTCTCCGCAAGTGAAGGAGGAAAAGAATGAGCAGACAGAGGAGCAAAAGCAGAAGAGGCGAGAGCCAGAGGGAGAGAAAAAAGACTGGAAGATTGCCACCCAAGAGCGTTTTGCAAGAGCTGAAGACTATTTCATGCTGCAATATGCCAAGTATGTTGCCCTATCGCCGTTTCCAGTTGAAGGCCGCGCCGAGTTTGTGACTGGCGAGGAGGTGGATGCCTGGCTCAATCGTACCTTTCCCGATGGCCATGGCGGCAATGCGTTCTCGACTCTAGCCCTGCTCGCGGAAAAGAAACGAGAACGTCACAGAAGCGAGGTAACAGTTGCATGGTGCAGCGTGACTCCCGCCAGACTGGACAGAATGTCTCCCCCCATGGCAGTCAGACAGGCCATCGAAGCCTTCCTCGCTCACTTTGGTCAAGTTAAATGCCGAGAGAACGACGACAGCCCGCTTTTCAGCGACGTACTAACTGACGAACACGTCCGTTTCCAGGATGCACCCTGTGGAGATGCGAAGAACCACGACATGCTCTTGAACGGCGATAAAAACAACGCCCGAGCGGTGTGTCAGGCATTTGCGAAGCTCCGGCACAGTGTTCGACAGCTTTTGGCTCCCAGGACCGCCTTGCATTATGCGCGCGCCCAGGCCAGAAGACTCTATGAGTCTTATCCCTCTGGATTATATCCAGAGCCAAAGGATTCTTGTGAAAAACCTAGGACACATGATACCTGCTCACCTCATTATCTTCATCAGTGGCAGCGCGCTGACGTCTACGGATTGACCGTCCTGATCCATGCCATTCAAAAAGCCTGTCCACAGCGGGCAGAAGACGTGCGAACCGCACGGCGACTGTTTCATGTTGCTCGCGCCTCCGTTCCTGATGATCGACGGCTGAACAAGAATGCAGACGTCATCAATGGCGTAAAAACGCGGATCGACCACCTCATCACACTCACGGATGATCTCCGTTGCGGCAGGAATGGGGACCTGTGACGCATTCTCAAAACAGCGGACGAACGCTCTATTGGATATGTGTCAAGGGATCGAACTCTGAACCAGCCATGACGGCAGAATCATCCTACCAACCCTGCCTGAGCGCTTAAGTCTTATGCAGCGGATGGCGGACGCGAAGGCCCGGAAAGCGGTGGTAGTCGCGGTCCGTCGTGATCCATTCGCTTCCGCTCTCGATGGCCAGCGCGGCCAGGAACGCGTCCGGCACCAAGTTCCCTCTGATGTCGGCGGCGACGCACAGCCGACAGAAGATCTCCCAATGGCGGGGGCCCGGGGCGATCACTGTGCAGCTCGGTTGCTGACGGAGTTCTTGGACGAAGGCGAGGGCGTCACTCATCAGACTGGGCGGATTGAAGACCTTCGGATGGGTCACGACACGGAGGAAACCGCTGAGGACAAGATCGGCCAGGCCATAGGCTTGGTCGGAATTGATGAGCTCCTCGAGCCACGCGAGATAGGCGCCATGGTCCCGGGCGTCTTCTCGGTGGGCGTACACGAGCACGTTGACATCAAGAAGAACCACGAGGTTCTTCCATGAAGGTCAGGAGGGAGGCGGAGTCGTCGAGATCCACCCCTGGGCGGACGCCCTGTCCAGAGACTGTCGTGAGCGTGACTCGCTTGCGAGGTGACTTGGTTGTGCGTCGTGAGAGAACCTGGCGAAGCGCATCCTCGATAACGGCCGTGAGGGAGCGGCCGGTGTCATGGGCAAGCCGCTTTGCTGCCCTGAGCAATTGGTCGTCCAGTCGGATCGTCGTCCGCATGCATCAAAGCATATAAATCAGACATCAATATGTCAATATCAGCCATCGGACTGTCTCTATCCTAACCAGCCCATTGAACGCACTGAAACATTCTTGCCTTACTCCCATCAGTTTGATATGGTTTTCCATATGAAGACGACCTTGAACATCGACGACACCATTATGGCTCAACTCAAGCGCGAAGCGGCCAAACAGCGCCGTACGATGTCCGAGTTGGTCGAGATGGCATTACGCCTGCTCTTTCAGACTCAGAAACCCCGGCGGACCCTCCCTCCTTTACCGTCCTTCAAGAGCGGCGGATACCTGGTAGATATCGCCGACCGTGAAGCGCTGTATCAAGCCATGGAAGGGCGGTAGTGTTCGTTGTCGATACCAATGTGCTGGTGTATGCCGCGGACGAGGATGCCCCTGGGCATGCACGTTGCCGGCAGCTCCTCGAGGAGTGGCGTTCTCAGCGGTCCGCATGGTACACCACCTGGGGTGTGCTGTATGAGTTCCTCCGAATCGCCACACATCCCCGCGTCCTGCGAATGCCATGGACCGCAAGCAAGGCTTGGACCTTTGTCGATGCGCTGCTCGGCTCGGCGGCACTGAGTCTCTTAGTGGAAACCGACCGTCACGCCGCCATCGTCGAAGAGGTCCTCCGGGATGTTCCGCATCTCAATGGGAACGTGGTTCACGACGCCCATACAGCCATCTTGATGAAGGAGCACGGCATTCGCCGCATTTATACGCGCGACACGGACTTCCACCGGTTCCCGTTCTTGGAGGTCATCGACCCGTTGACAATCAAGCCAGCTTGATCGATGGCGTCCACGCGGGCATTCACAGGTCCGCAACCACAACCTTATCTCGTCTGACGACAGAGGAGACGCACAGACCATGACCGAACGTACCCTTGCGATCATCAAACCCGACGCCGTGAAGAAGCAGGTGATCGGGGACATCATCGGCCATTATGAAAAGGCCGGCTTGCAGCCGGTCGCGATCCGGATGATGCACCTGTCGAAATCCACGGCACAGGGGTTCTACGCCGTGCACAAAGCGCGGCCCTTTTTCGACAGCTTGACCACCTTCATGTCTTCCGGCCCTGTCGTGGTCCTCGTGCTCGCCGGGGAGAATGCCATCAAGAAGCATCGCGACTTGATGGGCGCGACCGATCCCGCCAAGGCCGACAAGGGGACCTTACGGGCCCTCTATGGCACCAACATCGAGTATAATGCCGTCCATGGTTCCGACGGGCCCGACACGGCGCAGTTCGAAATCGGCTACTTCTTTCCCGGCATGGACCTCGTCACCCGATAGAGTTTCGCCCACGCACCGCACCACGCCCGGCAAAGATCGGCAGGAGGGGCCGCTCCG
>DATIBM010000278.1:0-2289 GCA_035457545.1 Nitrospiraceae bacterium | reverse complement strand
GCTCGATCGCGCGGTCGTGACCAGCTTGATGACGGGCCGTTCCTGGATCGGCTCTGAACCCTCCACGCCCAGGGCGGCGGTACCGGCTGTCACCCCCAACCAGGAGAGCCGATAGGTCAGGTGCTCGCCCACCGTAAAGGGATGAAGGGCTCGATCGGGGGCTGCGAACGAATCGGATCGAAACGTGGAGGGGAGAATGACCGACAGCAGGACGAGCGCAAGCCACAGTCCTGACTCCAGGATAATACGAAGCCGTCGCCGAGAGAGGAGTCGCCTCATCGCCCGCGTCTCCGTTACAGGCTCAGGGCCTGCCGCGCCTGATTCACCTCTCCTTCGATGGCGGCGCGGATAGCCTGGAGCTTGGCGTCCGTACTGGCTTCGAATCGCAGGACCAGCGCCGGTTGCGTGTTCGACGCGCGGATCAATCCCCACCCGTCGTCAAAGACCGCACGGATCCCGTCGATCGTCACCACGTTGCGAATGGTCAAGCCTGTATGATCCAACGGCTGTTGGGATTGGGCCGTGGCCACGAGCTTGGATTGCACCTGTTGCACGAGCTGGAACTTGACCGAATCCGGGCAATCGACCCGGATCTCCGGCGTCACGCAGGAGGGAGGGAGGTCCGCCACCAGCGACGAGAGCGGCTTCCTGCCCTTGGCGAGGATCTCGATCAGCCGGCAGGAGGCGTAGACGGCGTCGTCATACCCGAAGTACCGGTCGGCGAAGAACATGTGGCCGGACATCTCGCCGGCCAGCGCGGCCTGCTCCTCTTTCATCTTGGCCTTGATCAGCGAGTGGCCGGTCTTCCACATGATGGGTTTCCCGCCTCGCTTGGCGACATCGTCATAGAGGCTCTGGGAGGCCTTGACCTCGGAGATGATCGTGCTGCCGGGCTGGGAGGCCAAGATATCTCTGGCATAGATTACCAGCAAACGGTCCCCCCACAGGATGTTGCCCTTTTCATCGACCGCGCCGATCCGGTCCGCGTCTCCGTCGTACCCGATTCCCAGGTGGGCGCCGGTCTCTCGAACCTTTCGGATCAAATCCTTGAGATTCTCCACCACGGTCGGGTCCGGGTGATGGTTGGGAAACCGTCCGTCCAGATCGCAGTACAATTCCGTGACCTGACAGCCCAGTTGCGCGACGGCCTCCCCCGCCACCAACGAGGCGGCTCCGTTGCCCGCATCGACGACGACCCGCAGATGACCGGCCTGGACATGGGAGAAGCTTTGTTTGAGATAGGCCAAATAGTCCGGGATGATCGGCCGGCTCGTCACCGTGCCTTGTCCCGACGCAAATTGACCCCGCTCCGCGATCCGCCGCAGTTCCTGGATGCCGTCCCCGTGCAGCGCCTCCTTGCCGACGCACAATTTGAACCCGTTATAGTCGGCCGCGTTATGGCTGCCGGTGATCATGATCCCGCCGTCCACCGGCAGGTGGAACAGCGAGAAATATACGAGCGGGGTGGGACAGACCCCGAGATCGACCACATCGAGCCCCCCCTCCGTCAGCCCCTTCACCAACCGTTCGTGCAGGGCCGGCGAGCTGAGGCGACCGTCTCGCCCGACCGTAACGGTCTTGAGGCTCTTGCCGCGAGCCAGCGTGGCATAGGCCCGCCCGATCTGTTCGGCATGGTCGTCGGTCAGTTCGCTCCCGACGATGCCCCGGATGTCATATTCGCGAAAGATTCCCATAGCTCCTCATCGAGTCCTTATCGTAAGCAGATGCACGCATGAACGGTATGAACTGATGGAGATGAACCGGCGACCGCAGTGGCTGAGACGGGCTGACACGCGCTATTTCGTGCGTCCGTAGTCATCCTGGAACCGGACAATATCGTCCTCGCCCAAATAGGGTCCATTTTGGACTTCGATGATATGGAGGATATCCCGTCCTGGATTTTCCAGCCGGTGGCGCGTCTGGTTCGGAATCGCCGTGCTTTGCCCCACGGCCAAATCGAAGATCTCCTCGCCCCTCGTCACCCGCGCGGTCCCGGCGATGACCACCCAATGTTCGCTGCGCTGATGGTGCATCTGAAGCGACAGACGCCCGCCCGGATTGACCGTCACGCGCTTGACCTTGTAGCCGGGCCCCTCCTCCAGAATCGTATAGGACCCCCAGGGCCGGTAGACCGTGAGGTGTTCGAGCTGCTCGGGCGCCTTTTGCTTGCGCAAGATCTCGACGACCTTTTTCACGTCCTGAGATCGTTCTTTCGGACAGACCAGGGTGGCATCCGGCGTATCGACCACGACCATGTCGGACAGGCCGATGGTCGCGACCAGCCGCCGA
>DATIBM010000277.1:0-5424 GCA_035457545.1 Nitrospiraceae bacterium | reverse complement strand
ATAATCCCGGGTTCCTTAAACTGGTCAACGAAACCCGCGCGCGGGTTCACGAGTGCATGATCGACGACGTTAAGGCCAAGCTCGATCGGCATCAGCGGCTTCACTTGATCGACGTGCGCGAGGACCACGAGTTCAGCAAGGACCACATCAAGGGCGCCCACCATCTGGGCAAGGGCATCCTCGAACGCGACATCGAAACCCTCATTCCCGATCGGCAGGCCGAGATCGTGCTGTATTGCGGCGGCGGCTATCGGTCGGTCCTGGCGGCGGATGCGCTCCAGCGCATGGGCTATACGAACGTCACCTCGATGGACGGCGGCATCCGCGCCTGGCGGGAAGCCGGATACCCTCTGGAATCAGGGACCGGGACGAGGTGATCGATTTATCCCGCCGAGACCTGCTCGGCCGGATCGGCTTCGGCGCCGGCCTCTACGCCGCCATCGCGATGGCGCCCCGCTCGCTGCTCGGAGACCTGCTGTTCGAGCCCACGGCGCCGCTGGTCGAACCCAAACCGATTCCTCCCAATCCCTTCGTCAACGGTGCCCGCTCGCTGGTGGCTGTCGTCCAAGGCCGCGATCCGCATGCCATGCTGGCCGCCGGATTGGAGCGGTTGGGCGGATTGATCCGGCTGCCGATACAGGGCAAGCATGTGCTGATCAAGCCCAATGTCGTGAACGATCGGCCGCCGCCGTCGACGACCAACCCGCTGGTCGTCGAGGCGGTGATCCGATCGGTTCGGTCGGCCGGGGCGGGGGAGGTGGCTGTGGCGGACAGCTCCGGGCTCATCCGGTTTCCGACCAGGGCCAATCTCGAAGCCACAGGCATGCGGGCCGCGGCGGCACGGCAGGGAGCCAAGATCCTTGCGCTCGAAGATGAGGGCTGGGTCGGAGTGGAACCGCCTGGCGCGACGGTGCTCCGCCGATACTATGTCTCGAAACCGCTCTATGACGCCGATCTCGTCATCAATGTCCCCGTCGTCAAGACCCACCGGTTTGCCCATTACTCGTGCAGCCTGAAGAATTGGGTGGGGATCGTGCATCCGCGCAACCGACCATCGGTCGCCTTCCTCTCCGGGCACTGGCATGAGCGCATCGCCGAGCTGAACCTGGCCGTGCATCCGCAGCTCACGGTCGCAGACGGGACCACGATTATGATTGAAGGCGGGCCGACAAGCGGCACGCCCGCGCAGGCTGACCTCTTGTTGATCAGCGGGGATCGCGTGGCGCTCGACGTGATGGCGCTGGCCCTGCTCCGGTCATACGGGCAATGGCCGAAAATTCTGGAAGGGAGCCCCTGGGATCAGCGGCAGATCAAACGAGCGATCGAGTTGGGCCTGGGAGCCAGCGGACCGGACCACATCGAATTGGTCCCGGTCTCGACGGAAGGGGAGAGCGCTGCCTTCGCCCGGCTTGTCGATCGATTGCGGAAGGATATCGGGGCGTGGCAAGTCTAGGAGGGGAGGCCGCCTACTTGTTCACCCGATCAAACTCTTTGATCACCTGGTCCGTGAGGTCGATCGCGTCCTTATTGTAGATCACGATCTTGATCGTCTGTTCGCTGCCCTTGTCCACCACCAAGGCAAACCCGCTCTTCTCCGCCACGGTCTGGGTGGCCGAGCTGATCTTCTTCATATACTCATCCACCAGCCCCTTTTGCTTGGCGGCCAATTCCTGATTGAACTCCTGCAACCGCTTCTGGTACTCGCCGATTTTCGTGCGGAACTTTTCCTGCTTTTCCTTCTTGGCGGCGTCGCTCAAGGTGCCTTCCTGCTCCTTGAGCTGCTTTTCCATGCTTTTGAGATCCTCCTCGTCCTGCGCCAGGAGTTTCTGACGGGCCTGGGCATATTCCTTCAGCGTATCGAGCGCCCGTCGCCCGGCCTTGGTCTTCTCCAAAACCGTTTGGGGATCGACCACGCCCATCTTGAAGTCGGCGGCCTCGACCGAGCCTGCCGTCGCTCCCACCACGCCAGATAGAATGACGATTGACGCCCACGTCGCAGTCCGATCCAACCAGTTCATGCGCACACGCTCCTTTGTCCACGAGTTGAAGAGTGGGGCTCTCGCACAAGCAACCGCCGGGCAGGATAGCGTTCGATTTCCGCCACTGTCAAGCAGGGGTCTGAGCGGGACGTACGGAAGGAGACGTCACACGAAATACCGGCTGGTGTCGAACTGATAGGCGGCGTTATCGACGAGCTGGACGATGCTGACCCGGTGCTCGCCGTCGTCCGTCTTCTGGGCCAAATCCACCTCGGGTCCGTCCTCGACCGGATTGCCGTCGCTGTCCGCGACCATGCGCACGACCGGCCGCTCGGCGTTGTCCTTGTCCTGGGCCGGCCGCACGACCACGGCCAACTCGTTGGTGTCCAACAGGACCAAACTTCCGATCGGCACGATCCCCACGCAATTGACGAAGAGTTTCAGCAGCACCGGATCGAACGACTGGCCGCTTTTCGAGAACATGAACTGGAGCACCTTGGAGGGCGTCATCGGTTCCCGCCGATACACACGCGAGGAGGTCATCGCGTCATAACAGTCGGCGATCGTCACGATCCGGCTTGCCACCGACTGTTTCCAGTCAACCGCCAGCTTGGGATACCCGGAAAAATCGTAATTCATGTGGTGTTCGAAGGAGGCGCCGGCCATTCGATCGGGAACGTGGTGGATCCCCCTCAACGTGATCAAGGTCAGGACGCCCTCCGTTGGATGCGTGCGCATGGTCTGCCATTCCTCTTTCGTAAATTCTCCCGGCTTGTTCAGCACGTCGAGCGAAATGGCGCATTTCCCCACGTCGTGAAACAAGGCGGCCAATCCGAGATCCGCCAGCTCGACCTTGGAGTACCCCGCCCGGTTGCCCAGCGCCATGGACAGGAGCGCGACGTTCACGGAATGGTTGTGGGTGTACTCATCGTGGCAGCGGAGCGTGGTGAGGCCCAACAGAGTGGCCGGGTCCTGCGTCAGGAGATCCACGATATTCTGAATGGCGCGCTTCGCCTGCTTGAATCCGACCGCCCCGCCGTCGCGGACCTGCTGCGTCAAATTGCCCACGGCCCCGGCGGCCGACATGTAGGAGTTCTTCGCGACGGCCTTGTGCTGTTTCACTCCGGCCGGATTGAGGAATTTGGGATCCTCCAGCTCGATGCCCTTGACGCCTTCCCCCTCCAGCTCCTTGCGCAAATCTTGAAGCGTCTTCGACTCGGGGTCCCCGGTGACGAAGACATGCGCGAACCCGCGGATGTCCTTGGACTCCACCTCGTTCGAGAACGAAATCCCGCCGACCTTCCAGGCGTTCAGGCTGTCGATCACGCTCGAAAAGACGGCCATCTGCTGGGCGCTGACCTTCAGATGCTGGTCGCCGATGAACAGGAAATCATTCTGGAGACGCAGCACCACCGCGGCGCTGTGAGCCAGCGTCTTGATCAGCGTGAGCATCCCTTCGACCGGCTTGTCGAGCGCGGCATTGGTCCGGCCGTGAATGCGGGCGGTCTTGATGAGGGCGTTCAACTGGGTGACCAACTGGATCCCCAGCATCAGAATTTGCTGATCCAGAATATCGCCGGCCTCCGACCCCTTGGCGATTTTCTGCGTCAGCGACTTTTCATGGGTGAGGAACGGCTGCCCGCCGGTCTCGGCGTCACCGGTCTCGCGCGGCGATGTCGCGGGCTCATTCATGCGTCAGACCATTCCGGCGGCGGATCATCCCATGGACGAGGATTTGGCCTTCTGCTGCTTCGCCGCCAGGATCAAAGCGTTGCTGCAAGCTTGGCGCACGCTGCCGCTGCCTTTCGCCTGGCCCAGTTCAAGCGCCTGCAGGGCGGCCGGCGTCGCAAGCTTCCCCAACGCCTCGGCGGCCAAGAGCGCCAGATCCTCTTTCTTCTTTCGGTTCGTCCAAGACCATTCCGTGAGCAAGCCCTGCCAGTAGGGGACCGCCTCGTCGCCGCTCGTCTGACGGACGGCTTGAAAGACCGCGCGCTTCTCCGCCGGACTGCGGTCGGCAAACGGCTCGGCGGACAGGAGCGGCGACCAGGCGGAAAACGGAACCGTGTAATGGCCGTCGTTCAGCAATTTGAGCGCGGCCATGCGGACCGTTTCATCCTGGTCGCCGACCAATCCGACAAACTTGACCCCGGAGCCGTTCGGACGGAGGTGCCCCAAGAGCCGAATGACCTCCTTGCGGACCTGCGGATCGGGATAGCGGACAATCTTTTCGACCGGCTCAACGTGGCGCGGGTCGTTCCACTGGTGAAGAATCGAGAGCAGATGCCGCACATAGGCCGGCCGCCGATCGGTCAGGCCGCGCAGGATGGGCTCCGGCTCCTCCTTGGCGAGGGTGATCAAGGCGTCGCTCACGACGGCCTGGTGTGCGGCGAACTGAAGATTGGCCAGCAGTCCGCAGAGGCCGGGCACGGCGGCGGGTTTCATTTGGAGCAGGACCGGCAGGAGGTCCACCGTCTTGGCCTCCGCCGAACGGTTCAGGCAGGTTTCAATCAGCTTCAGTTGCTCGGGTGAGCCCAAGTCCGAAAAGATCTGCGCAATGCGCGCTTGTTGAACCTCCGTCAGGCCGGGGCGCATCCCTTCGGATTCATACAGAAACCCGAGGACGGTATTGACGGCCGTCCAATTCCCCTGTTCAAGAAGAGACCGGACAACCTCTCCGAACACATCCAGGCAACGAGACAGCACCGGCTCGGATTGCTCCGAGACGAGGATCGCCGAGAGGACCTCGATGAGATAGACCACGCTGTCCCGCCGGCTTTCCGCGGTAATTTCGGCCTGGAGCGCCGCCATGTCCGCTTCCGTGGTCTCGAATCCGGCCAGACCCGATTGAAATCGCGCCCGCTGCGAGGCGCCGGCGCCGCCCGCTCCCCCTTGGCTCTTGGAGAGGCGCGAGGTCTCCTGGTCGATGATCTCACGCAGCCGGCCCGGAGGGGCGCTCATGGCACCCGCATTCTGCGGGCTCAGGATATCGAGCGATCCTGCCACCTTGGCGATTTCCTCCGCCGTGACGATCGTGACCGTCGCCAAGTTTTTCGCCCAGAGCCTCGTCACGATGTCATCGTCGTCTTCCTCTCCATCCTGTCCGGTTCCCCCCCACAAGGCGGCGAGAAAAAATGTCAGGTCCTCGCGCGAGATCCCGGCATAGATCACCAACTCCCTGATGCCGTCCGCATAGAGTTTGAACGCAAAGTTCTCGCTGGTCCCCTCGGCTTCCGGCTGATAGACCGATTGGTCTTTGAAGTAGAGTTCGGACCGCTGGATCACGAATCCCAACAGATGGTAAGTCGCCAAATGGGATTCGAGATCCCGGTACAACTGGTCGAAGAATTTCTGCGCGACGGGATTATGCGGACCGTAGGTGCGATAGGATTTGGAGGTCTTGTCGAGCAGGCGAAGGAGTTGTTTGACTGCCGCCACTTCCGGATCG
>DATIBM010000276.1:0-16244 GCA_035457545.1 Nitrospiraceae bacterium | reverse complement strand
TGGCACAACCACCGTTATTCAGTTAATGGCACCTGCTGGACAGGGCAAAACAGTTCTCCTAGAAGAAACAGCACTGCAATTCGCGAGAAGCTACACTCCCGAGATCTACCCCACTCCTATGCTTCTTACCGTGGATCTATTGGGCAGATACGTAGGAACCGTGGACGACGCCATTGCTGGCTCGCTGAACAACACTTATACGTTCCCGGGCCTTACTCAGCGCGATGTTGTTCAATGCATTCGCAGGCGTTGGTTAATTTTGGCTCTCGATGGCTTTGATGAACTTGTTGCTCGGGTAGGGGTTCGTGACTCCTTCCAACGCATAACCGAATTATTGGATCAACTCCGTGGTGCAGGAACCATCATACTTTCAGCCCGAGAAAGCTTTTTCGAGTTATTCCAGATAACCGCAGCAATTAGAAGCTACCTTCAGCCGAAACAAGGCAGTTACACAACAACAGAAATAAGGTTATTGCCATGGAATACAACACAAGGAGAGGCCGTCTTTCAGAGTTTAGGGAGTATAGATCCGAAGACTGACCTAAAAGCATTGATGCAGACTTTTGACGGTGATACTGACATTGTCCTTCATCCTTTTTTTCTCACGCGCCTGGCTAACCTGTGGACAAAAGGAGAGCGATTCCAAGCCGTAGGAAAGGAGCCGGACACGCTGGCGAGGACCAAGTATGTCATCGAAACGTTCATTGATAGAGAGTCCAGAGAGAAATGGGTGGACCGTGATGGCAATGCCCTCCTTGATGCCGAAGGGCATACCACTATGTTAGGAACTATTGCTGAGGAAATGTGGAGATCCGGTGCATTCAGACTGGGTGACGAAGAACTCAAGGTAGCAGCAGAGTTAGGACTAGCTGAACTTAGTCTGCCTCGTACATCAATCGACCAAATCTTGGCACGGGTGCCAACGCATGCTGCATTCTTGTCCCGTGACAGGGGATACTCCTTTCTTCATGATAAATTCTTGCATTACTTTCTTGGTCATCGCATAGCCATTCTTCTCAAGATGAAAGATAAGCATGCTCTCATCAACATCTTTGCCCCCAAAGAATTGAACCCAACCGCTGTAGAATGGATTGTTTGGAATTGGAAAAAAGTATCCTGGGGGCATGAAAAGCTGATCGAATATATCAATGCACTACACAGGGATTTTTCTGATGCCACAGCCTCTGCCAATATCGCGCAGATTTGCGGAAAAGTAATTCGGAACTACACATCAACTCAATCTATTGAACTTAACAAATATTCCTTCTTGGGAGATATTTTTACTGGCGCAACTATTCAGAACGTACACTTCTATCACTGTGATTTCTGGCATTTAGATCTAACCAGGACCAGACTCCATATATGCGAATTCAAGAATTGTAGATTTGGTGACATTCTAACTGATCCCGAAACCATCATGGATGGCACAGTGTTCTCAGAATGTGAGATTGCGAGGATTGAAACCAAAGACGGCAGCATCTCATTTTCCCCTGATGATATTGACTCAACATTAGAAGGACTTGGAGCCAAAATTCACCAACCTCCTCAGGCGCAAGAGTACAAACCGCCTGTGCCATGCATTCAAAAGGAGGTACTCCGATCCATTCACAAATTTGTAAAGGCTTCCGAGCACACTTGCGATGTGGCCATTCAAGACATCGAGGAGCAATGTGGAACCACTGCCCCTCAGGTGGCAAAGCTTGGCCTTCGACGCCGCATTTTTCGGGAAGTCACACGTCCAACTTCTGGTCCTAAGAAAACATTCGTCCGTTTCCAGGTTGATCGTGACAAATTGTTGAGAGGACAAGCTGAGGTTACTGGGGACTCTTCAATAGATGAATTTTGGAAGGACATACAGAAACAATACGCTCGACGCTGATGTGCATATCTCAACGTTTAACCTTCTCTCAGCCTTTGGAGGAACGGTATTGACCGACACCTCACTGTGCAAGTAAAAGCAACTCTTTGAACGGTCCTTCTAAGCTCGCTCGTTCGTCTCTCTTCTCAAATTCCAGAGTCCACATCTTAGTCTGCGAGACGAGCGGCCTGGGTGGGCGGCTCACTGCGCGCGTCCAACGAGGGCCTTCTTAGGCCGCGCGTTGCGCGAGCAAGGGCGGCTACCCAAGACTCAATCACATTCCAATGCTCCCTCCAAGCTCGCTCGTTGCTCCCTTTCCCCAAAATTCCAGAGCTCTGGCTGTTTCCTCATGAGGGAGCGATCAGGCTGTCCTTCAACTGCGCGCATCGAGCGAGCACTTTCCGAAGTGCGGGCTCTGCGAGCAAGAAGGATGGCCTGATCGCTCCCTCACCTGATTATTCCCTCTCCCGACCGCTCTGGAATTTTTCCCCTCCTCCTCTGGCATTTCTCCATACCCTCCCGCCCTCCGCTCCACTCCTCCGCCCGTAACAGAATCTTCATCTCACCGAAATACCCGTGTTTTCGTCACATTCTATAAGCGGTCCGTTCACGAGAAGGGAGCCAGGCCATGGCACGGTCCCTGCTGAAGCCTTCTTCTGGATTTGTGCGACGGACACGATCATGGCCGGCCATTCCTCCATCTTGTTGATCGAAGACAGCCCGGGAGAGAACGAACTGTTCCGCCTGGCGCTCGAACAATCGGGCCTCGACGTCTCGCTTCGGACCGAATCCGATCCAGAGAAGGCCTTCCGATTCTTGGAACAGGCGCCAGACATGCACGCGCTCCCTTCGTTAGTCCTCCTCGATCTGAACCTCTGTGGACGGCATGGCTGTGACTTCCTTCGCCGCCTGCGTGCCGACCCCCGATTCGCCCACCTGCCGGTGGTCGTCTTCACCAACTCGGATGCGGCAGTGGACCTGTCCCTCTGCTATGGCAGCGGGGCCAACGGGTATGTGGTCAAGCCCGGCACTTATGCCGATTTGGTTCATTGCGTCGCGGCGCTCTGCCGCTACTGGCTGATCTGGAATCGCGTGCCCTCTCCCGTTAAGGTCCGATGCTGACCCGAAGCGCCCTCAAGAATCCCTACGCCGTCTTCGCGCTCTGCATGATCGCGATTGTGCTCGGCGCCGTGTCCTATCAAAAGATGCGCGTGGACATCTTTCCGGAGATCAAACTCCCGACCATTCTGGTGACGACCTTCTATCGAGGCCTCAGCCCGGCGGAGATGGAAGGCGCCATCACGCTCAAGCTGGAACAACGGTTCATTGAAGCCAGCTATATCGAACATATCGAATCGCAATCGCTCGCCGGCATGAGCTACATCAAGGTCTTCTTTCAGCCGGAATACGGAATTGACGCGGCGCAGGCGGAAATTACGAGCCTCGCCTACAACGTCATTCGGCTTTTGCCGCCCGGGGTGTTTCCTCCGTCGGTCTTCAAGTTCGGGGCGTCAAGTCTGCCGATCGGCTTACTCTCGATCAGCAGCGATCGGCTTTCCCAGAAGGAGATCCGCGACCTCGCCTACTATACGGTTCGCAATCAAATCGCGGGGATTCCCGGCATCGCGTTCGGGTCACCGTTGGGCGGCCAAGTCCGGCAGATCACCGTGTTTCTTGACCAACAGCGGCTGCTGGCCCGCGGCGTCTCGCCGTCCGAAGTCGTCAAGGCCATCAACTCGCAAAGCGTGATCATCCCCTCCGGCGACATCAAAATCGGGGACCTTGATTACTACGTCTACTCCAACAGCCTCATCGACCTCGTGGACAAGATCAACGACGTCCCCATCAAGGTCGTGAACGGCACGCCGGTCTTCGTGCGCGACATCGGCTGGGCCGCCGACTCGGCCGCCATTCAAACCTCCGTCGTGCGCGTGAACGGACGCGAATCCACCTATATCCCGATCACCAGGCAGGAAGGCGCCAACACGCTGGAAGTGGCGGACGGCATCAAAGCGCGCCTCGCGCACCTGACCGAAATTCCCGCCGGCACGGCCGTCAAATTCATCTACGACCAGTCGGTTTACATCCGCCAGGCCATCGCCAATCTGCAAAAGGAAGGGTTGCTGGGCGCGTTTCTGGCCGGCCTGATGATCTTCCTGTTTCTCCGGAGCGTGAAGGCGGCCCTGGTCGTCGGGTTGGCGATTCCCTTGTCCCTGACGACCGCGCTGGTCGCGCTGTATTTAACCGAACAGACGGTCAATATCATGACGCTCGGCGGGCTGGCGCTGGTCATCGGCACCTTGCTCGACAACAACATCGTGGTGCAGGAGAACCTGCACCGCCATCTCGAATTGGGCAAGGATGGGCGCAGCGCCGCCGAGGACAGCGCCGTCGAATTGACCCTGCCGATCTTTGTGGCGACGATCTGCATTCTCATCGTCTACCTCCCGATCATTTTCTTCACGGGTATCGTGAAGTACTTGTTCGTGCCGCTGGCGCTCACGGTCGCCTTTGCCATGTTGGCGGATTACGTCGTCTCGATGTCCGTCACTCCGGTCATCCTCGCCCGACTGTATCGAGCCGGTCATCAAGACCATGGCGAGGACAACTCGGCCCAATCCGACTGGTTTCGCCATGTACTCGCGGTCTACGAGCCATTGTTGCGGCTTGGCCTCCGATTCAAGACTCTGGTGATCCTCGGCGCCGTGCTGGCCTTGGTCATCGTCGGCCTCTTCGTCGTCCCGCGCCTGCACACCGAGTTCTTCCCGAAGATCGACGCTGGCAACTTCACCTTGCTGGTGACCGCGCCGGAGGGGTCGCGCATTGAGAAGACCACGGCGATCGTGGCGCGGATCGAAACCCTCATTCAGGAGGAAGTGCCCAAGGAGGAGCTTGAGCAAATCATCTCCAACACGGGGCTGTATTTCGGCGATGCGGCGCGGTTTGCTCCCAACACCGGCAACCATACGGCCTTCATCCTGGTCAACCTCGTGACGGGTCATGCAGTGCCCACCGATCTGTACATCTCCAAAATCCGCGCCCGTCTCCGGCAGGATCTGCCCGGCGTGGACGTGGCGTTCCAAACCGGCGGCATCATCAGCGACGTGTTGAACTTCGGCCTGCGCGCGCCAATCGATATTCAGGTCCGAGGTCCCAAGCTGGATCTGATCCGACCGGTGGCGGAGGAGATTCGCCAGAAGGTGGCGCGGGTACCCGACACGGAGGACGTGCGCATCAAGCAGGGCAAGGCCTACCCCGAGCTGCATATTGACGTCGATCGCACCAAAGCGGCCTACTACGGCATCACGCAAGATCGGGTGATCGTGGACGTGATCACCGGGATCAGCTCGAACATCGCGCTCAGTCCCAATTACTGGATCGATCCAAAGACCGCCAATGGATACTACCTACTCGCGCAATATCCGGAACAGGACTTGAAGGATACTCAGGACCTGCTCAACATCCCGATCATCGGGGCGCGGACGCCGCTGCTCCCGACGGCGAGCCTGGCGACTGGAGCCAGCGCGGGGGCCACCTCGCTCGCGCTCCAGAACACCCCCTTCGCCGGCCGTCAGTTGGAACTGTCCAGCGGCTTCTATGCGCAAGGGGACGAACGGCGCGGCCCTCCCGTGCTGCTGCGAGATGTCGCCGATCTGCGCATCAAGACCGGCCCCGATTCCGTCGATCACTACGACCTCTCCCGCCTGATCAACGTGCTCGTGACTCCGGTCGGGAACGATCTCGGACGGGTCGCCAAGGAGATCGAATCGGTGCTGGCCGGGATCACGCTCCCAAAGGATGTCACAGTGGTCCTGCGCGGCGAAGTGGCCAACATGCGCGCGGCCTTCAACAACTTCGCCCTGGCGCTGCCGCTGGCGGTGTTGCTGATCTTCTTGGTGATGGTCGGGCTCTTTCGCTCCTTTATCGATCCGCTCATCATCCTGGTGGCGGTGCCGTTGGGGTGGATCGGCACGGCGCTGATGCTGGTACTGACCAATACGTCGGCCAACGTTGAATCGATGATCGGCACCCTGATGATGATGGGCATCGTGGTCTCGAACAGCATTCTGTTGGTGGACTTCGCGAACCGGATGGCCCGCGCCGGCTTGCCGCCGGAGGCCGCCGTCCTGGCCGCAGGACGGCAGCGGATCCGCCCGATTTTGATGACCGCGCTCGCGACCATTCTGGGGTTGCTGCCCTTGGCGCTCGGCTACGGCGAGGGGAACGAAACGATGGTCCCCTTGGCCCGCGCCGTGGTCGGCGGATTGATGGTCTCGACGGTCATGACCCTGTTCGTGGTGCCGGTCATGCACAGTCTGGTGCTGGCGCGCGAACAACGCCGGCACGAAGCCGGAACGGCTTCTTCCCACTAGGATCGAACATGGCCGACGCACAGCCGTCCTTCTTCCAGCGATCGCCAGTCCGATGGACCGGATTATTCCTGGCCGCGCTGATTCTGGCCGCGCTCGGCGTCCACTGGCTGGCCCACGATGATCGGGGCGCGGCGCCGCCGATCGGGACAGGACTGCCCGCCCCGGAGGAGTTGGTCGAGGTGCAGGTCACGAAACCGATTCGCCGGACCCTTGCCTACACGGTCACGCTGCCCGCCAACATCGCGCCCTGGTATCAGACCACGCTGTACGCCAAGGTCTCCGGATATTTGAAGTGGATCGGTCCGGACAAGGGCGATCACGTGAAAAAGGACGAGGTCGTGGCGATCATCGACGCGCCCGAAGTCGAGGAGCAGTACCAACAGGCGGTGGCCGACTATAAGATCAAGAAACTCACCTTCGAGCGGTTGGAGAATGTGTGGAAGATCACGCCCGACGTCATCGCCAGGCAGGACGTGGACGTGGCGGAAGCCGCCTACGAAGGGGCCAAGAACCAAATGCAGCAGCGCGCCGCGTTGCGCGACTACACCAAGGTGCGGGCGCCGTACGACGGCGTGGTGACGGCCCGCTTCGCGGACCCCGGCGCGCTGATCCAGATCGCCACGTCATCCGCCACGACCGCCATTCCGCTGTTCACGGTGATGGACCTCAGCACGGTCCGTGTCTACGCTAACGTGCCGCAGGACGACACGCCTCTCGTCGTGCCCGGCAAGACCAAGGCCCTAGTGAACGTGAAGGAACTGGGGGGGCGGATATTCGAGGGGACCGTCACCCGATCGACGCTGGCGCTCGACCCGACCACGCGCAGCATGCTGATCGAAATCGACCTGCCGAACCCTGACCAGGCCTTGCGGCCCGGTACGTTCGCCGAAGTGGTCCTGGCGCTCCGCGAAATCCCCGGTGCGCTGGTCCTCCCGCCGAACGCCCTCTCCACGGCCAACAGGACCAAGCTGGTCTACGTCGTGGACCAGGGCAGGGCGAAGCCGAAACTCGTTCGGACCGGCATCAGCGACGGCACCTGGTTGGAGATCGTCAGCGGGTTGACGGAGCAGGACGAGGTCGTCGTCGTGGGCAAATCCAAGCTCACCGACGGGACGCCGGTCAAGGCCTCTCCGTACAACCTGCCGGCCGGACAGGCCTCGTCACAACGGTTTGAGAGGCGAACCGCTGGCGTGCCGGCCTCCAATGGGACCAACGGCGCCCACGGCAACGGCGCCTACTCGAAATGAGCGCAAGGAGTCACCGATGAATCCCGATTCGACTTCAGCCTTTCGGCGCCTTTCGTTCACGCTCTGCGCCTTCCTGGCGGCCGCCGGCCCGGCGTTCGGGCAGGAGGACGTTCTCCTGAAGGGGAAATTTCTCGCCCTGCGGCAGGCCGTCGAAATAGGCCTGAAGCAACATCCCGCTGTTCAGGAAGCCCAGGCGCAGGTCAAGGCCGCGGACGCCCGGATCAAGCAGGCGCAATCGCTCTACTACCCGCAGGTCTATGCCAACGCCAACACCGTCGCGGGGGCCGGGCGAAGCAATCCGCGGTTCCTCATCGGCGGCGGCCTGTTGCAGGAGAACCAGTCCACGTTTGCCGGCGGCGTGATCGCCAACCAACGGATTTACGACTTCGGCTTCACGCAAAACATGGTGGAATCCTCCAAACTCGCAGCCGAGGCGCAGGGACAAGACCTGCAAGCGCGCCGCTCGCTCATCATGCTGACCGTGCAACGGGCCTACTTCAACAGCCTCAAGCGGCAACGGCTCGTGCAAATTGCGGAGGAAACCGTCCGGGAGCGGGGCACGATCACCGGCCAAATCGGAGCCCTCTATCGGCAACAGCTCAAGTCCAAGCTCGACCTCAATCTGGCGCAGGTCGAATTGACGAACGCCGAATCGCAGCTCGTGCGGGCCCGCAATGACTTGAAGGCCAGTTTCGTCGAGTTGAACCGCGCGATGGGCATTCAAGGCCTGGATGATTACGTGCTGGAGGATCTCCCGGTCGCCATCCGCGACCTGCCTCCGCTTCCCGCTCTGCTGCAGGACAGCCTGACCCATCCGGAATTGCGGCGCGCCAAGGAGTTCACGGCCTCGGCCGAGGCCAAGCTCGTCGCGACCAAACGGCAATACCTTCCGACAATCTCCGCTATTGCCAGCGGCGGCACGTTCGATCCCTTTGATCCAAGGCAAGCCCAGCAGACCGGCGGGTGGTGGACGGCGGGGGCCCTGGTGTCCATGCCGCTGTTCACGGGCTTCCTCATCGAGAACCAGGTGCGGGAAGCCGGCGCCCAACAGGTGGCGGCGCAGGCGGCCAGCGCCAACGTCGAGCAGGCATTGACCCAGCAGGTGACGACCTCCTACCTCGAAACGCTGACGCTCGCCCAGCAGATCCGCCTCGCGGAGGAGCAGGTCCGCACGGCGCAGGAAGCGCTGCAACTGTCGCAGCAACGGTACAAGTTGGGCCTGGGCACCGTCGTTGAAGTCACGCAGGCCGAAGTCGCGGTGGCGGCCGCCAAGACACGGCTGGCGGAGTCGCAGTACGACTATGTGATTTCTCAGGCGACCCTGGCCTACGCGGCGGGACTCATTACGGCCGACCGGCCGGATGAAGTGCTGCGGTAGCAGGAGTCGCTCGCACCAGGGCCGGCGGTTCCTGGACCCGATTGAGGTCGATGATCAGTTCATCCTTCTCAAGGCCGATGAGAATGTCGAACCAACTGGGGCGCTGCTCGACCACGGCCGCCCCGTCGTCGAAATAGAGGTTAAAGCCCTTTGGTCCCGTCGGCCGCATGGGATACCGCTTGTCGTAGATCATTCCGTAGGCGGGAATGCCGTACATGATCTGCCGGTTGGCCAGGACGAAGTGCAGCAGCGAGCCCTGCAGATAGAGCCCTCCCGACGTGATTTCCCGCTTGATTGAAGTCTCCGGGCGGCTGAGGTAAAAGGTCACCCGTTCGTTCCACTTCGCCTGGGCGAGGGCTTCGGCCAGCTTGGGCACCAGCAGCTTCAACTCCTCGTCGCGGAAGGCTGGTTCACGCGGAGCCAGACCCAAGAGTTTCTTCTGGATCACGATGCGGCGCTCCTGCACCTGGAGGCCGGTCAGGATGCGTTCGAGCAGATCTTCGCCGAGGTGGGCCGGGTGGCTGTGAGCGGACGGGGGCCATTCGGGCAGCACATAGGGATCCGGTTCCAAGCGAACGAAGTTGACCGGGTCTTCATACACGACGCGCGCCGGCACCTGCGGAATCGCGCAGCCGGCGAGCAGGAGCAGTGCTGCGATCTGAGTGCTGAGTGCTGAGTAGGCGATCAATCTCTGAAGCCGACATCTCTGGGGGACATGGCGACCATTTAGACTTCGGGTTGTTCTCCCGTCTCCTCGCTCAGCACTCATTGCCCGGCACTCAGCACTTCACTCGGTAATGGTCACCGTCATCTCGACCCGCTCCAGCGGGTTGTCGCGGCCGTCCCGTTTCGCGTTCACGACCCGGTCCGCCACTTCCATTCCGCTGACCACCTCTCCGAACACCGTATAGTTCCAGTCCAGAAAGTGGGAATCGGCGACGCAGATGAAAAACTGCGACCCGGCGCTGTCGGGGTCGTTGGCCCGAGCCATGGAGAGCGCCCCGCGCTTGTGGGGCCTGCTGTTGAACTCCGCCTTGACCTTGTGGCCCGGGCCTCCCATGCCGTGCAGGGCGCGGTCGGGGTTCTTGCTGTTCGGATCGCCGCCCTGGATCATGAAGCCGGGAATCACGCGATGAAAGGTCGTGCCGTCATAAAATTTTTCGCGGGCGAGCTTGACGAAATTCTCGACGTGTTTGGGCGCCACGTCCGGAAAGAATCGCAGCACGATCTCGCCCAACGGCTCGCCCTTCATCGTCACGCGAATGGTGGCCTGGGTTTTTTCGGTCACGGCAGTCATTCCGATGTCTCCTGCGTTGAGGTTATTGAAACGTGAACGGCACTTCCTGTTCGACCCGCAATCCCTCGCTGACCCCGACCCAGGTGGCGCCCTCGTCGCTGCTGCGGAAGACGCCGGCGTTGGTGCCCGCGTAGAGCGTGCCGTTCTGAGAGGCCACGAGCGATTGGATGGATTGCTCCGTCAACCCCTTGTTCAAGGGCACCCACTTCTGCCCCTTGTTGTCGGTCTTGTAGATGCCCCGTCCCGTCGCGACGATCAGGGTCTTGTCGGCGGCCACGATGCCGCGGATGGAGTCATTCGGGAGCGCCCGGCTGATCGGACGCCAATTCTCTCCCCGATCCGCGCTGTGGAACACCCCGCCGTCGAACGTTCCGATGTACAGTTCCTGGTCCTTGTCCACGGTGATCACGCGGATGAAGTTTTCCACCAACCCTTCATGGTCCTTCAAGCCTTGCCTCATGCGCGACCAGCCGGGCGTCTGTTGGTGATACCGCATGACGCCCTTCCCGGACGTGCCGGCATAGAGCGTCCCGTCTTTGGACCTGGCCAGCGCATGCACCAGCGTATCGTTAAGACCGGTCGTCACGACCGACCACTTGGGCGAGGCTTCGGACGCCTGATAGACCCCGTCCCCGGTTCCGGCGAACAACTGGCCGCTGCTCACCACCAGCGCCTTGACCTCCAACCGTTTGAGCCCTTCGTTGATCGGTTCCCATGCAGGCTGTGACGCTTTCTTGCGAAACACCCCGCCGCGAAAGGTGCCGGCATAGACCGTTCCGTCCCGGGCAGTCGCCAGAGACAGGACAAAGGGATCGCTGAGCCCTTCGTTGGCCGCCACCCACTGGTCGCCGCGATTGTCACTGCGGTAAATCCCGGCTCCAAAGGTCCCGGCATAGATGATCTGATCACTCACCGCGGTCAAGGCCTGAATGCTCGCCGCGGGATTCGGGATGACGAATCCCCCCTCCTTGCCGTAGGCCGCCCGGTCGCCGGACTGCCATCCGGTCAATTCGAACAGGGCGAGCAGGCCGAATGTCGCCACGATCGCCCCTATGACCGCTTGACCTGCGGCGGCCAGCCGCCCAATGGCCTCGTCTGTTTTATGCGAGAGCATACGCCCTCCTGCCGTTAGGAGCCTGTCCGACATTGACCCTTCTACTGCGGCGAACGATCTGTAGCCATCTGCGTCGTTCTCGACCCGAAACAATCCGGGGCACCCATTGCTCCGGGATTGCAATGGGTCCCGATTCCATCGAATACACCTCCGATTTTTCCGGACCTGCGGCCTCGCATCTTGCCGCACCTCCTTCGCCTCGTCACGAACGGCAATGTCGGACAGGCTCCTAGCGCATGCGATGGCCGGCGGTCTCGATGGGCAACTCGCCGTCGATCGCAAACGATTGGTTCGCCGAGGCGGCTGGGGCGTACCGGCGGAACCACCAGGCGCCCCAGATGCCGATCTCATACAGCACCATCAACGGCACGGCCATCAACAGCATGGTAAACATGGTCGCGTCGGGCGTCACGATCGCCGAGAGGATCAACGAGGCGAGAATCGCGTGCCGCCGGTACCGGGCGAAGACCTGCCAGCCGACCACGCCGGCGCGGGCGAGCAGCGACATGGCCAGCGGGAGCTCGAACGCGCAGCCCATCACGAACAGGAACTTGGTATTGAAATCGATGTAGGTGCCGACCGCCAACTGCGGCGTCAGGGAGCGTTCCATGCCGAAATCGACGAAAAACGCGATGACCAGCGGGAGGATCACCAGGTTGCAGAAGACCAATCCCAGCATGAACAGGCCGGCCGCCAGGCAAAACAGCGGAATCGCCCACCGCCGCTCCTTCTGAAGGAGGGCCGGCTCCACGAATTTCCAAAACTGGTAAAAAATCACCGGAAGGCTGACCACCACCGACGCGAACAGCGCCACCTTGACGGACGCGAAAAAGGCCTCGGTCGGGCCATAAAACACGAGATCGTCCGCGAGCGGACGCTTCAGCCAGGCCACCATCTCCGCCGAATAGGCGAACAGCACGACGAACGCCGCCATCACGGTCCCTGCGATGACCAGCAAACGGTGCTTGACCGAGCGGATGTGCGTTTGAAGTGGAGCCAGGACGGCCGCCATGGTGTCTCACCCGAGCAAAACAAAAGGGGCGATGCCGCGATCCGGCCCGCCCCTGTCCAGTGAACCGCTTACCGCGCGGGCGTGCCGAGCCTCTCTTCCCTGGCGCGCCGGATCAGTTCAGCCATTTGGTCTTTCTTGGACAGCTTTTCCTTTTGAATCTGCTTCTTCAAGAGTTCCTCGGCCGGCGTCAACACATGTCGCTTTTGCAGATCTGCAAGCTCGGCATCGAGCCGGTGGTGGGCCTCCTCGAGCTCCCGGTACTCCATGTTCGTGGCCCGCAGCCGATCGGCGATGACGCTCTCGTCGTTGAGCATGTGGCACCTCCCTGGTCAGGATGAGGGTGAATGGGATGAACGTATCTGCGCCCAGACATTCAATCCGCCCGATTCTCCGAAACCAAGTCCGCACGCATCAAAATCGCATCCTCGCATGGGTTCCGATAGTATTGTTTTCGCACACCTGTTTCCTGAAATCCAAGCCCTCGATAGAGCCCGCGGGCCGCGGGATTGCCGGCGCGCACTTCAAGGAGCGCGTGGCGGACTCCCGCCCGGCGGCCCTCCTGCACCGCATGCATGACCATCGCGCGGGCCAGCCCCTGCCGCCGATCGGCCTCCCGCACGGCCAGGTTCATGATCCGCAACTCGTCGAAGATGAGCCAATAGCAGAGGTACCCGACCAGGTGGCCCAGGCCTCCCTGGTGATCGCGCCGCCGGAGCACGAGGACACGGGCGAATTGGTTGCCCGTCATCTCCCCTTCGAACATTTTGGCGGTCCAGGGATCCGAAAACGAGGCCGTTTCGATGGCCACCATCTCCGGCAGGTCTTCGACGGTCGCGGGCAACAACACGAAACCCGCCGGAATGGTCGATTTGATCTCCGAGTCTTGAGCCAGCATCGGTCTATTAGCCCGCATTATTCATGACGATTCGTCGCGAAATCGCGCAGTCGCCAAGCGAGACGGGCAAGCACAGCCGCGAAGGACCAAGGCGTACTTGAAACAGTACGTCGAGGGACTGAGCGGCGAGCACGCCCGCCTTTAGGCTCTGTCGCAGCGGCGAATCCGCGATTGCAGCAGAAGCGTTCATGAATAATGCGGGTTAGCCGTCCTCGTTGGCTCACAGGCTATGAACCGGCTGTGATCCCGACCTGCTTGGTGGGCCGTCTCTTGCCCTTTCCCAGTCCCTTGATGATCTGCCTCGATTTGCTCGGCACCACCCCTTGCTTCAGTTCCGCTTCCGCGCGCTGCACGTAGTGCGGAGCCTGGCCCGATTCAAATAACTCGCCTCTCTTCAAACGCGCCAGACCCAGGAATCCGACTGACAGGGCGGACGGCTTCATCCGTTCCGGTGGGGCCGGTTGCAAGTGGTCGCGGCGGCGGTCCAGAGCCGATTCGATCTGATCCCGATAGAGGTCCCAGGCCGGTCCCACGACCACGGTCGGCTTGCGGAGGGTTTCGCTCACCGTTGCCGGCGGTCCGACCTGTTCCTCTAGAACAGTCTTCAGCTCGCTGGCGTCGAGCCATTCGTATTGCGCCCAGTACAGCTCGCCCTGCCGACACTTCAGGATCGGGCAGATCGGCAAAGATCCCCGCTCCACATTCGAAGCCAGGGCTTCGAGGGTCGGCACGGCCGCCACCGGCAACCCTGTCACCGAACGGAACCCCAACAGCGTTGCCAGCCCAACCCTGAGTCCGGTGAAGGAACCGGGCCCGATCGATAGGGCCAGACCGTCCAGATCGGACAACGACAACCGGCAGTCCCTCAACGCCCGGTCGATGGCCGGCACGAGCCACTTTGCATGGCTGTTGGGCTCGTTCTGCTCGGTCAAGGCCAGGACTCGGTCGTCGTCCAGAATCGCCACGCTCTGGTCAACTGTCGCCGTTTCAATAGCGAGAATCTTCATGCCATCATCACGTCGATTTAAATCACGCCCAGTTCGTCAGGCTGCAAGGCGACGTTCGGCACGATTTCGTGAAAGGTCAGCCGGACGGAACCACGCCCGTGCCCATCCTCCAAGGTGATCTTGAACGGACGCAGCAATGGCGAGGCCGATCCCGGACTCCCTACAGGCTGAATAACCTGGTCTCCCACCGGCCGGTAATCTTCGAACCGCATGACGGCTTCGACCTCTCCGCTCGCGGACAGCCGGTCTTCCTGCACCATCAGGAGGGTCCGGCGATCGAACCAGAGCCGCCTGTTGTTGCTGTTCGCATCGTCCGCATCGATCGCATGATCGGCCTCGGCCGACCCATTCAACTCGGCTGAACCGATCGAACCGGCGGTCTTGTCTACTCCCAATACATCCAACCGGTATCGGTCCCCTTCTTCGTGCAACAGGACATGGGCATCGGCCGGCACCGTCGTCAAGCCCAAGGCCCCATGCACGGCCCACAAACTCAGTTGGACCGGGCGCCCGAGTTTTCCCGCCTCTCCCAGGTGAGCCGTGCTGCCTTTCAGTTCACGGCCTTCGGCGGGAATCGACAGACGATAAAGGTTCCGGCTGACGACGAGTTCGAATAGCTCTCCGCCAAACGGCGTGAATCCCCTGACCCGCATCGCATCGGGGCGACTATAGTAGACCGCCCCTTCGACCCGGGCAGGCAGCAAGAGGCCCGGGCCTTTGATCTGGGCGCGAAACAGGCCTTTCGCGCTCTGTGTCGCCTCGGCCCGCATCCGCACCAGCGCCACCAACTGTTCGGCGGTGGCCTGTTGATACTCCTCGCTTGGCTTCACGGCGGGGCCTGCGCAGGCGGCCAGGCCAAGCCACGCCATCACGAGCGCGCAGGCGACTCGGTTGCGCACCTTAGACCAGCGCGGCTTCAAGCGCCTCTCCGATCTCTTCGACTCCCACCAACTCCATGTCGAGACTCCCGAGATTGTCCAGCTTGGCCAAATTCCGTTCCGGCAACAGGCACCGTTTGAACCCCAGCTTGGCCGCCTCCTTGATCCGCAGCTCGGCCTGGGTCACGGCGCGCACTTCACCTCCCAATCCCACCTCCCCCATCATGACGGTCCGATGATCGATGGGGACCTCGCGCAAGCTCGACGTAACGGCCGCAACCAGCCCGAGATCGATGGCCGGCTCGTCAATCGTGATTCCACCGACCACGTTCACGTACACATCCTGGCCGGCCACATGCATCCCGAGCCGCTTCTCCATGACGGCCAGCAGCAGCGACAGCCGATTGACCTCCACTCCATTCGCCATCCGCTTGGGCATGCTGAAGCTCGTCGAGGAGACCAATGCTTGAACTTCGCAGAGGATGGGGCGGGTCCCCTCCAGGCTGGACACCACTACCGACCCGGTACTGTGCTCCGGCCGTTCCGCCAGGAACAACTCCGATGGATTGCTGACCTCTTCGAGGCCGCTCTCCTTCATTTCAAACACACCGATCTCGTTCGTCGAGCCGAAGCGGTTCTTGACAGCGCGAAGGATGCGGTAGGCATGCCCCCGATCCCCTTCGAAATACAACACCGTGTCCACGATATGCTCCAACAGCCGCGGCCCGGCGATGGCCCCCTCCTTCGTCACGTGCCCGATGATGAACACGGGCAGGCCGCTGCGCTTGGCCAGCCACATCAACTGCGCCGCCACTTCCTGCACTTGGCTCACGGTGCCGGGCGCGGAGGTCAATTGATCGGAATAGACGGTTTGGATCGAGTCCACAACCAGTGCCGCCGGCTGGAACTTGCGCACGACGTTCAGCATTTCCTGGAGGGATGTTTCGGAAAGGATGAACAGCGCGTCGGTCCCGACGTTCAATCGGTTCGCGCGCATTTTGATCTGCCGGGGAGATTCCTCCCCCGACACATAGAGGACCCGTTCCTTCGGGCCGGCCAGCTTGGGCAGCGCCTGTAACAGCAGGGTGGTCTTGCCGATGCCGGGATCACCGCCGATCAACACGACCGAACCAGGCACGACGCCGCCACCCAGGACCCGGTCCAGTTCGCCGATCCCGGTCGGCA
>DATIBM010000275.1:0-2646 GCA_035457545.1 Nitrospiraceae bacterium | reverse complement strand
CCGATCCGTCCAAACCCGTTGATACCGATGCGAATGGTCATAGCCAATGTCCTTTACAGCAAAACAAACCGGTTGCAGAAAACCGGCAAATATGACTGCGATAGTATCGACGCCCCCTGGCCATGTCAAGGTTCTCCCATGTCGAAAAGTTCCAATACCTATTGTGTCTCAAGGCTTTGTGAAAAATGTGTTGTGCGAGCCGGGAATCAATCTCTCTTGCTTCGGTTGCGGGCCGTTCGCTAGAGTCCGGTGGGTTTCCACGAGATAAGGGATGAATCAAACACTATCTGAGAAAGCCGCGGACGCGCTCGAATGGCCGCGCCTGCTTGAGACATTGGCTGAGTATGCGGACTCCTCCAGGGGAGCGAGTCTCTGCCACGGCATGGCCTTAGCGTCTGATCTCGAAACGGCGCGCGTACGCCAGCAGGAAACCACCGAGATGGTCGCCCTCATGGAAGGCAGCGAACCGTTTCCGGTTCTCGTGTTCCAGGATATCCACGAGTTAGTAATGCGGGCCGCCAAGGGGGGCGTGCTGGAGACGCAGGAGTTGCATGCCTGTGGAGTCGTCCTGGCGCTGCTGGAGGAATTGGTCGCGTATATGAGGCGGCACCAGAAGGCTGTGCCGACGTTGGCCGGTCTGGCGGAGCCTTTGTATTCGATGAATGATCTTCGAGCCCTCAGGCTCGCGATCGAGGCGGCGATCCAAGCGGACGGGTCGATGAAGGAGTCGGCGACACCGGAGTTACGCCGGCTGACCCATCATGCGCAGGGTCTTAAACAAGACATGCGGCACCGGCTGGATCAGATGCTGCATTCCCGGCGGTATGAGGATGTCGTACAGGAATCGTTTTTTGCGGAGCGCGAAGGCCGGTATGTGTTGCCGGTGAAGGCGGAGATGCGCGGGAGAATCTCCGGGATTGTGCATGACGTCTCCGCAAGCGGCGCCACGGTGTTCATTGAGCCCCGGGAACTGGTTGACCTAAACAATTCCATTAAAGTCGCCGACCTTGAAATTGAGCGGGAAATCCGACGCATCTTGCGCGAACTCACCGCCCTCCTGGCGCCAAGGGCGCCGGATGTGAGCGACGGCCTGGACATCTTGGCTGCAATGGACTGCATCAGGGCCAAGGCTTTGCTGAGCCGTCGTCTCCAGTCAAGTCCCGTTGCACTGAACGATCAAGGCCGGGTCCTCTTAAAGCAAGCGCGGCATCCCTTATTGATCCTGACCAAAACCGGGATCGTGCCGAACGACATCCTGCTGGATGAGACCATCCGCTGCCTGGTGATCTCAGGCCCCAATACGGGCGGGAAGACCGTCACGCTCAAAATTGTGGGCCTGTTCTCGCTGATGGCCCGGGCGGGGCTCCATCTGCCCTGCGCACCCGAATCCGAGATGGCCTTGTTTACGCATCTGTACGCCGACATCGGCGATGCGCAGGATCTCAGCCGGGACCTATCCAGCTTTTCCGCTCACATGACGCAAATGGTCCGGCTTCTCTCTGAGACCGCGACCCCGGTGGACGGAACCAGCGGCGTACAATCACTGGTCCTGCTGGACGAGCCGGTGACATCCACCGATCCCCAGGAAGGTGCGGCCCTCGCCGAAGCGCTCTTGTGCCATTTGGCATCGCTCAATATGAAAGTGGTCGCCACGACCCACTACGGCCGTCTCAAGGAACTGGCTCAGACGACGCCAGGCTTTCTCAATGCCAGTGTGGAATTTGATATATCGCGCCTCGCGCCGACCTATCGGTTGTTTCTCGGCGTGCCGGGCGGGTCGTCGGCCTTGGACATTGCGGCTCGGTTGGGGATGGACGAATCCGTGTTGCAGGATGCCCGACGGCGCGTACGGAAGGACGATCGTCGGCTTGATGAATTGCTGGCCGACTTGCAGGCCAAACAACGCCAGTTGGCTGACGATGTCGCGCAGGCGGCTGACGCCAGGGCACGGGTTGAATCGGCTGCCCGGGAGGTGGAAGCGCTGAAGAGCCGGCTGGAAGACAGCGAGCGGGAAGAGCGCAAAGGCCTCAGGAAAAGGCTGGGAGAACAGTTCCAGCGGGCCCGAGCCGAGGTCCAGGCCACCGTGGATGCGCTCAAGCGCGATCAAAAGCTGAGCAAGGCGAAAGAGGCCAAGGAGAAGTTAGGGCAACTGGAGCGGCAGACGCAGTCGGAACTGGTCCCCCACCAAGCGCCGATTCCCGTTGACCAGCTCGCCGTTGGCTCGCCGGTCGAAATGTCGGGTCTTGGCGTCACCGGCACGTTGCTGGAGGCGCCGCAAGGCAAAAAGCGCGTGCGTGTGAAAGTCGGCGAGGGAGAGGTGCTGGCGTCGGTCGCGAACCTGGTCGGCTTGGCAGAAGCCGGTGTCGTTCCACGCCCCAAGCCGTTCGCTGGGTCAAGGACGGCTCAGCCGAGACAGACCACATCGTATGAAGAGGAACCAACCGCCGTTGATGTGCGAGGGCGAGCGGCTGATGACGCCCTGGACCAGGTGGTGGCTGCTCTGGACGGCGCGACTGTATGCGGGGCGCCATTGGTCCGCATCATCCACGGGCAGGGGACTGGTCGGCTCAAGTCCGTGTTGCGGCAGTATCTGAAGGAATCGCCCTATGTTGCTGACTTCCGCCCGGGCGACCGCGCGGAAGGAGG
>DATIBM010000274.1:0-3749 GCA_035457545.1 Nitrospiraceae bacterium | reverse complement strand
CCTGGTCGCCGCCTTGATCGCCGGCATTTATACCAATCGGCTGCAGGATGCGTTCGACAGCGTGGATACCAGCCATTTGAGCGAGTTGAAAGAATGAAGGCCGACACCATCCTGGTTGCCGTCAGCCTGTTGCTCATCGCGCCCCTGCTGGCCGGGGGCTTGAGTCTGCTCATTCACTCGTCGCGCTGGCTGCATCTCGTCAATTTGACCAGCATGGGCCTGCTGGTTTCGGCGGAAGTCGTGATCGGCCGGGCAGTCCTCGCGCAGGGTTCGCTCACGGTGCTGCGCGATCTGGTCTACATCGATGCGCTCTCCTCGTTGATCCTGTTCATTATCGGCACGGTCGGGCTCGCCTGCTCCCTGTACATGCGCTCTTATATGGACGAACAGGTCGCCCGCGGCGTGATTGCGCCGGGCCGGCTCAATTTGTTTTTCTTCCTGTTTCACATGTTCTTGCTCGCGATGGTCGTGGCGACCGTCGCGAACAGCCTGGGCGTGCAGTGGGTGGCCATTGAAGCGACCACGCTGGCGACGACCTTTCTCATCGCGTTCTGGCGGCGCCGAGAATCGCTGGAGGCCGGATGGAAATACTTGATCCTCTGCTCCGTCGGCATTTCCCTGGCCCTGTTCGGCGTGGTGCTGATGTACTATTCCTCGTTGCGGGTCCTGGGCGACGTCAGTTCGGCCCTGAATATCACCCAACTGCAGCAGGTCGGCGCGCAACTGGACCCGCACATCCTCAAACTGGCCTTCGTGTTTCTCTTTATCGGCTACGGCACCAAGGTGGGGCTCGTGCCGATGCACAGCTGGCTCCCGGACGCCTATACGGAAGCGCCGGCTCCTGTGGCGGCGATGCTGGCCGGGGTGCTCGAAACCGTCGCCGTCTATGCGATCCTGCGGAGCCGGGGCATCGTCGACCAGGCGGTGCCGCCGGAGTTCTCCGGCAGCCTGCTGGCGTTGTTCGGGCTCGTGTCGTTTGCCGTCGCGGCCTTCTTCCTGCTCCTGCAGCACAACTATAAGCGGCTGTTGGCCTATTCCAGCATCGAGCACATGGGATTGGCGATGATCGGGTTGGGCGTCGGCGGGCTGATCGGCACGTTTGGCGGCCTCTTTCATCTCATCAACCATGCCTTCGCCAAGTCGCTCGCCTTCTTCGCCGCCGGGAACATCCATCGGCGGTACAAGTCCGTCGAGATCGACCAGGTGCAAGGCCTCGCGACAGTCCTGCCCGGTTCCGCGTTGGCCCTGATGATCGCGGGGCTGGCCCTGGCGGCTCTCCCGCCCTTTGCCCTCTTTGCCAGCGAAATGCAGATCATCACCGCACTGGGCACATCAGGACTGCCGGGAGAGTGGGGACACGCGGGCGTAGGCCTGCCGGTCGTCATCCTGCTCCTCTGCAGCCTCGTGGCCTTCGCGGGCTTTCTATACCGCATCACCGGCATGATCTGGGGAGGGGCCCCACTAAGGATGACGGTGGGCGAATCCTGGTCCGCCGGGCATCTCTCGCTCATCCTCCTGAGCCTCCTGCTCCTGGGCTTGTGCTGGGCGCTGCCACTGCCCTTGCAGCAATTGCTGGACAGCGCCGCGGCCATGTTGGTCCATTGAGAACATGATGAGGGGGTAATGCCGGATTGCCCGTCAGTCGAACAGCAACTGCTCACCGCCTTTCCAGGCTTGGCGCCGATCCCGTCCTCCGGCAACCAGGTCGTGCAGTATCGCGTCGATGCCCTGCACTTGCCGGAGATTGCCCGGTATCTGCACGACAAGCTGCGGGGCCGCCTCGCTTCATTATTCGCCGTCGAGGCGCATCCGAAGCAGGGTCTGCCGCAAGTGCACTATCTGTTTGCCGTCGGCACGGGCCAGCCTTGGGTATTGCTGACACTGGAACTGGCCGCATCCGATCGCCTCTTTCCATCCCTGACGCCCTCGATTCACTCGGCCCAATGGTATGAACGTGAGATCCGGGATCTGTTCGGACTGATTCCCCACGGCCATCCGGACCTGCGCCGCTTGGTACGGCACGAGCACTGGCCCAAAGGTACCCATCCGTTGAAACGGGACTTTCCATGGGACAAGACGTTAGGGCGGCAGCCTGGCCAATACCGCTTCCGCCACCTTGAGGGCGAGGGAGTCTTTGAGGTGCCGGTCGGGCCCATCCATGCCGGCATCATCGAACCGGGGCATTTCCGCTTCTCCGTGGCCGGAGAGCCGATCATGCAGCTGGAAGTGCGTCATTTCTGGAAACACCGTGGAATTGAAAAGTTGTTCGAGCAGCAGCCCCTGCTCGGAGCCGTGCCCCTGGCCGAGCGCATCTCCGGCGACACCACCATCGGCCATGCGCTCGCCTACTGCCAAGCCGTGGAGACGCTGACCCGGAGGGACGTACCCCGGCGAGCCCGCTATCTCCGCTCGCTCCTGCTGGAACTCGAACGGCTCTCCAATCATCTGGGCGACGTAGGCGCCATCTGCAACGACACAGCCTATGCGCTGGCCCATGCCCACTGCAGCCGCATGAAGGAACGGGTCATGCAGCTCAACGACCGGTTGACCGGCTCGCGTTTTTTGCGGGGGATGCTCTGCGTCGGGGGAGTGACCGCGGACATCGCGATGACGTCGCTTGAAGAGATCGTGGACGAGGTGACGCGGATTGAGCAGGACTTTACCGAACTCGAGGCCATCATCTTTGCGAACGCGTCGCTGACCGATCGATTGGAGACGACCGGCGTGTTGACGGAACGCATTGCCTGGGATCATGGCGTCGTCGGGGTCGTCGGACGCGCATCGGGCCTCGATCAGGACGTCAGACGTGATCGGCCCTTTGCCGCTTACGACGAGCTGTCTGTGAAGGTGCCGTTGTACCGCTATGGCGACGTCCGTGCCCGCATGCGCGTGCGCATGGATGAAATCCATGAATCGATCCGGCTGATCCGCGAGATCTATCGCAAAATGCCGGCGGGTCCGCTTCTGGGAGCGCCGGGGGCCGTCCCGGAACCGGGTGAGTGGGCCGTCTCCGCCGTGGAGGGCTGGCGGGGAGAAATTGTGTATTTCATTATGGCGGGAGAGCAGGGCCGGGTTGACCGATGCAAAGTGCGCGATCCCTCCTTTGTAAACTGGCCTGCGATTCAGTGGGCGGTGGTGGGCAATATTATTCCGGACTTTCCGCTGATCAATAAGAGCTTTAATTTGTCGTATGCAGGGAACGACTTGTGAGGATGAGAATAGCCGTCAGCAATCAGCTATCAGCACAAGTCCGGAGCTGAGAGCTGATTGCTGAAGGCTGACGGCCGAGGAGGAGCGCATGTTTCGCATCCTGAAAAAAAGTCTGAAGACCGGCGTGGTGACGGGCCGGTATCCTGCCGTCGAGCGATCCCCCGACGGCCCCACGCCGGAAGCCCGGGAGAAGGCCCAACTGTTCCGCAAGTCGCTCACGATCCGTGAAGTGGATACCGGTTCGTGCAATGCCTGTGAGATGGAGATGAATGCCTTGACCAATCCGGTGTATGACATCGAGCGATTCGGCATCCACATTGCGGCGTCCCCCAGGCATGCCGACGCGCTCGTCGTGACCGGTCCCGTCACGGTCAACATGGAACAGCCGTTGAAAGATGTGCACAAGCAGACGCCGGCTCCGAAGCTGGTGATTGCGCTCGGCGACTGTGCGATCAATTGCGGAGTCTTCAAGGGCAGCTACGCCGTCACGGGGCCGGTCGATCGCCACATTCCTGTCGACGTCCGCATACCCGGCTGCC
>DATIBM010000273.1:0-7384 GCA_035457545.1 Nitrospiraceae bacterium | reverse complement strand
AGGACGAGACGATGCATGTCACGTGGCAGGATACCGAAGAGATTGCCGTTCAACTGACGGAAGCGCACCCGGACGTGGACCCGCTGACCGTCCGTTTCACCGACCTGCATGCCTGGATCACCGCCCTCCCCGACTTCAAGGACGACCCCAAAAAATCCAACGAGAAGCTGCTCGAAGCGATCCAGATGGCTTGGTGGCAAGAATATAAGGACGCCCATTCGTAAACCCGCCGCCCGGGCCTGACACAGTTTGGCTCAGTTCACAAGGTTGTCGGCCGGCTGCCCCATGGGCACCGGCATTGGGGCTTGCGGCTCAGGGAGTTGGTCCAGCTTGTAGAAATCGGCGGGATCGATACGTGGAGCGGCCACCTGCGTGGGCTCGGTTCCCTTGGCAAAGAGTTCGACGGTGCTGCGCTCGCCCGAATCCTCCGCCAGGAGACCGGTGGACGGATCGACCTTGACGAACATGATGTCTTCGGGAATCTCAAACGGCGCGACAGGAAGTTGCTTTAAGGCCTGCTTCATGAAATTAACCCAGATCGGGAGCGCGGCATGGGCGCCTGATTCCGTCTCCCCCAACGACCGCCGGTCGTCGAACCCGACATAGGTTCCCACCGCCAGGTTGGGCGTCATGCCCAAAAACCACGCATTGGTGAAGTCGTTGGAGGTGCCCGTTTTGCCGGCCACGGACCGGTCCAGCGACTTGGCCAACTGGCCTGTCCCGCGCTGGACGACATCCTCCATCATATTGGTGATGAGGTAGGCCGTTTCCTTCGACATCACCGGTTTCGTCTGGATCTCGGTTTCCTCCAGCGTTTTCCCGCTGCTGTCCTTGACTGAGACGATCGCATAGGGCTCCGCCCGGACGCCCTGATTTCCGAACACCCCGTAGACCGCGGTCAATTCCAACAAACTCACGCTCGACGAGCCCAAGGCCAGCGAGAGATCCGGCGCCAGCGGGCTGGTCACGCCGATCGATTTGGCGAATTCCACCACATTGCGGATGCCGACCTTGTCCAACAGCCGCACCGTCGCGAGATTATGCGACTGGGCGAGCGCGTCCCGAAGCGTGACCATGCCGTGGAACCGGCGTCCGTAGTTTTCCGGTTTCCAGATCTTCTCCTCTTTTTCATCTTCGTAAACCACCGGCGCATCCAGAATCAGGCTCGCAGGGCTCAGCCCCTGGGCCAGGGCGGCGGCGTAAATGACGGGCTTGAACGCCGACCCCGGCTGCCGCTGCGCCATCACCGCCCGATTGTATTCGCTGCGGGTGAAATCGTAGCCGCCCACCATCGCACGAATCGCTCCGGTCCGCGGATCGGTCGCGATCAGCGCCCCCTCGACCACCGGAGTCTGTTCCAGACGAAAATGAATCGTGTCGCGCTCGATCTTCTTGACGGCGACCTCGATCACGTCGCCCGGCTTGACGAGTTGTTTGGGCGACGCCACGGTCTTTACGTCCTTCACGACATCGCGCCCGATGAGTTGCCGCTGCGCCCAGGCCATGTCCTCAAACGCCAGCCGGCCGGTTTTGCTGCCGACCTGCACCAGCACGTGGTCCTTCGCGACCTTGATGACGACCCCCTGGACGATGTCGCCGGGATTCGGCAGGGGCGTGTCGGTCGATCCGGCCGACAGATCCTGCAGATCGACCGCGCCGACCGGCCCCCGCCACCCCTGCCGTTTGTCCAGTTCCCGCAACCCCTCGCGGACCGCCTGCTCGGCCGCCTGCTGCATGGGGAGATTCAAGGTCGTATGGACCTCCAATCCACCTTTGTACGCGGCCGCTTCCCCGTACTTGGCCACCAGATACTGCCGGACGTATTCCACGAAATACGGCGCCACGCTGTCGGCGCTGGGCTTGCGGAACGCCAGGGCTTCGTTCACCGCCTCCTCACGTTCCTGCGGCGTGATGAACCCGGCCTCTTCCATCCTGGCCAGCACATGCTCCTGACGTTTCTTCGCGCGTTCCGGCGAGCGGAAGGGCGAATAGTGATTCGGCGATTTCGGCAAGCCCGCCAGCAGCGCGGCTTCGGGCAGGGTCAGATCCTTGAGGGGCTTGCCGTAATAGGTCTGGGTCGCGGCCGCCACCCCGTAGGCCCCTTGGCCGAAGTAGATCTGATTGAGATAGAGCTCCAGGATCTGTTCTTTGCTAAGGATCAACTCGATCTTATAGGCCAGGATCAATTCTTTCACCTTCCGGCTGAAGGTTCGCTCGGGGGAGAGAAAGAGCGACCGCGCCAGTTGTTGGGTAATCGTACTGGCGCCTTCAACCCGCCCGCCCCGGCGCAGGTTCGTCCAGGCCGCGCGCGCGATGCCCACGATATCAAGGCCGGGATGCTCAAAGAACCGGGCATCCTCGACGGCGATCACCGCGTTGACGAAATTCTTGGGGATCAAGTTGATCGGGGTCAGGATGCGGCGCTCGACGTAGAATTGCCCGATGACCTGATGATCGTCCGAATAGACCCGCGTGACCTGGCTGGGTTGATAGCCCTGCAGGATGTCCAGCGACGGCAGGTCCTGCGCAAAATAGGAGAGCGTGCCCGCCGCGGTGGCTGCCCCCACAAACAGCCCGCCCAGGGCAACCATTAGCGCGACCTGCCACCACCGGAAGCGGCGGCGGCGCTCCCGGAGTTCAGGAAGCGGCCCCGACGGTGGTCCTGGCGGTGGTGAACCGGGTGAATGGGGAAGGAGTGACATGCAATCTAGCGGAGGTCGTGGTCCCGCACATGGAGGGCGAGCCGCACCCTCGGTCACCTTACAATGGGTTGTCCCAAACTGCAAGCAAGTCCGGCGCTTGGCGCGGCGGGCGCTCGCGCGATTCCGTCCGCTTGCTTGTGGCGGCCATCCCGCATCCAGTATACTGTGCTCCGGCGCCGATCCACAGGCGTCTTTTTTTTGAGCTGACTTTCTGGAGCCCCCATGACGACTTCTCCGCAGCCCCCGCTTTCTTCGCAGGAACTTGAACGTCCCGGATGGACCAGGCGCGAAGACATTCGCAACCTGGCCATCATCGCGCACGTGGATCACGGCAAGACCACGTTGGTTGACGCCCTGCTTCGCCAGACCCATGTGCATCGCAAGATCGAAGACATGGGCGAGCGCATCATGGACTCGATGGACCAGGAACGGGAGCGCGGCATCACGATCAGGGCCAAAAACGCGAGCATTGCGTACAGCGGCGTCAAGATCAACATTGTGGACACGCCCGGCCACGCCGATTTCGGCGGCGAAGTCGAGCGGACCTTGCGGATGGTGGACGGCGTCCTGCTCCTGGTCGATGCCAAAGAAGGCCCCATGCCCCAGACGACCTTCGTGCTCAAGAAGGCGCTGGCGCTCGGTCATAAGGCCATCGTCGTCGTGAACAAGATCGACCGTCCGGACGCCGTGATCGACGACGTGGTGAACCGGACCTTCGATCTCTTTGTCCATCTCGGCGCCACCAACGAGCAACTGGATTTCCCGATCGTCTATGCCTCCGCCCTGAAGGGCGTCGCGACGCTGGACGTCAACAAACCCGGCACGGACATTACGCCGCTGTTGGACACGATTCTCGCGCATCTGCCGGCCCCGGCCATCCATCAGAACGTTTCGCTCCAGCTCCTGGTGCTCGCGTTGGCCCACGATCCCTACAAGGGGAAAATGGGCATCGGCAAGCTGCTCGCCGGCTCCTTGTCACGGCGCCAGCAGGTCTGCGTGATGCGGCGGGACGGCACGCCCGCACCAGGCCGCATTTCGGATCTCTCGATCTTTTCTGGACTGGAGCGCATCGACGTCGAGCGGGTCGAGGCGGGAGAGATCGTCGCGATCGCCGGCCTGCCGGAAATTCAGATCGGAGAGACCGTCACCGACCCGGCGCAGCCGGTCGCCTTGCCGCCCGTCGCGATCGACGAGCCGACCGTGCAGATGACCTTCGGCGTGAACACCAGCCCCTTCGCCGGCCGGGAGGGCAAATACCTCACGTCGCGGCATCTCCGCGAGCGGCTCTACAAAGAGCTGGAGACGAACGTGTCGTTGCGCGTGCAGGACACGGACAGCGCCGACCGCTTTCTTGTCGCAGGCCGCGGAGAACTCCATCTCGCCGTGTTGATCGAGCAGATGCGCCGCGAAGGCTACGAATTGCAGGTGTCGCAGCCGGAAGTGATCTTCCGCAAAGACGGCGACCTGATCACGGAACCCTATGAGGATCTCTCCATTCAGGTTCCCTCCGACTACCAGGGGGCGGTCATCGAGGAGGTCGGCCGGCGCCGCGGCGAGCTCCGGCACATGAAACTGGTCCACTTCGACAGCGGAGGCAGCGAAACGCATCTCGACTATTCGATCCCGACCAGGGGCATCATCGGGCTGAAGACCTACCTGCTGGCCAAGACCCGCGGGACGGTCATTCTCCACCACGTGTTCAAGGCCTACGAGCCGGTTGCGGCTCAGGACCTGGACGTCGCGCCCCACGGCTCGCTGGTCGCGTTTGAAGACGGCGCCAGCACCGCCTATGCCCTCTTCATGACCCAAGAACGAGGCGCCCTGTTCATCGGCCCCGGCGTGGATGTGTACCGCGGCATGGTCGTCGGCCAAAACAATCGGGACGAAGATTTGGACGTGAACGTGTGCAAGGCCAAGCACCTCACCAACATGCGCGCGTCCGGATCGGACGAAGCCCTGGTGCTGACGCCTCCGCGTGAGATGAGCCTCGAATTCGCCCTGGAGTACATCGGCCAGGACGAACTCGTTGAAGTCACCCCCGAGAGCCTGCGCATCCGCAAGCGGCTCCTGAACCCCGAAGACCGCCGCAAGGCTCGGAAAGACCGCAAGGGGCAGAGCTGACCAGGGCGGGCTTTCGCCCGCCTGCCTGCGGCATATCGTGAAAATCAAGCGCAAAGCCGGCCATAGCGCGAAGCCGGGACGCCCCGTCTTCGTCGTCGGCTACTCGTTCGCTCCTCCCACGATCACGGACCTCCGTTTCTGGTTTGATCTCGAATATGGAGGCCCGTTGAAGTTCCAATCAGAACCATCGCATCCGCCTTCATCCTCGGAATGGATCGGCGTTTCCCATGCCACCTGGTCGGCCAGCCTTTGTCTCGCGCTCTCCAGCGAGCAGGCCGAGAGATGGAAGGAACAACTGGGCTGGGGGCATTCCATGGGGGCCATGATCATGCAACGCCAGGCTTCTCCGGGCCAGGCCTTCGATGCGCATCTGTTCGGCAGCCGGCTGGCACGAGGTCTGACGTTGCTCACGGAGGGCACGGCCTGCGATCTCGCCGCCGGTTCCTTTCTGAATCCATCCGATTGGCAAGATCGACCGCTGACCTCGTTCCGCCTGGCTGATCATGTCACGGTGTCGCAGACGGACGACGCCGACCCGGCGCATGACTGTTTCCAAACGCACGGCCTGTCCAAGTTCGGGATGGACGAACTGGAAGCCCTGAGCCCCAGGGGATTGCCCGGTCAACACACCACCGACCGGCTGCTCCAGATCGCCGAAGCCCTGCTCCACAGCGGTCGGACTCCGACGGTCGGCTCGACCATTCCTCTGCCCCGGCTCACCCTGGACGTGCAGGTGATTGCCCACCGCACCATTCCCCATGTGCGCGGTCCCTTGTCCGTTCGACGCATTGCCTGGTCCTCCGGCGACGCCGAGCGGTGAGCGGGTCGCGCTGGCGCGACCTGCCGGAAGAACGTCCAGACCCTAGGCCTTTTGACCCGTTGACATGGATTTTCGAAGAGTGGTACCAAACTTGTTCGGGTCTGTGTCAGAGAAGTGGTCATCAACCAGAAGGAGGATTCGATGGGTGATGTGGCGGCAGAAATAAAAGTGGGAGATACGGCTCCGGATTTTACGCTCAAGGATCAGGATCAAAAGGATGTGAAGCTCAGCGACTATCGCGGGAAGAAGAACGTCGTGCTGGCCTTCTATCCCCTGGACTGGAGCCCGGTCTGCACGAATGAAAACAAGTGCCTGACCGATGATTTCCCGAAATTCACCTCGGCCAACGCCGAACTGTTCGGGATCAGCACGGACAGTTTCTTCTCCCACAAGGCCTGGGCCGATCACTTGGAGCTCAAGCACCGGCTCCTATCCGATTTCAACCGGGAGGTCGTGAAGAAGTACGGCCTGTACTTCGAGCCCTTGAACTGCGGCAAGCGCGCGACCGTCATCGTCGACAAGAACGGCAAGGTCGCCTATGTGAAGGTTCAGGAGATCAAGACCGCACGGGAGGACAAGGAGATCCTGGATGCCTTGTCCAAGCTGAACTAATCACCAGTCCTGAGTGCTGGGTGCTGAGGGCCGAGCGTTCGGCTGACTCAGCACTCAGAACTCGGCACTCAGCACTACTTATGCCGGGAACCGTCGAAGACGTTAGCGACCAGAATTACGCGCAGTTCACCGGCGCGCCGGCCGCCCTAGTGGCCTATGGGCTGGCAACCTGCGAGCCCTGCAACCAATACGATCCGATCTTGGAAGAAACCGCAGCGAAGTTTCCGCAGGTGAAGATCGGCAAGGCCAAGATGCACATCCCGGGCCGATGCCGCGAGATCAAGAAAATGCACACCTTCGAGACCTATCCCACCACGCACTTCTTTTCCAACGGAAAACTGCTGCTGACCCGGGAGGGCAAGGTCGAGGCGGCTGAACTCTCCGCGCTCATTTCCGACCATTTGCTGAAAGAACGTCCGCGCGGAAGTCTGCCGGCCTTATCCCGATGAAGGATGGGGAGCCCGCGCAGCGCCGAGTTTCGCTAGAGGAGGCCTGCGCGAGCCGGCCCGGCCTCCACCCGCCTCACCGTCGCGCATCATCGTGGCATGACGCCGGACTATGAACGGCAGAGACCTTGCCCCATCTTCATTTCACCAGAAAGACCGACCCGGCCCGGCTGGCCTTGTGCAGCGGGCAAAACACCGCGATCGTCTCCGAATATGATTCACGCGCCTTGAATGCGCTGTGGCTGAGCCGGACGCGGTACACCTGCCCCGGTTCCACGGTCACCGAAATCGGAGCCGTATATTGCAACACCGTCTCGGTCGGCACCATCGAGTCGACCGGCCGGATGATCTGCTCCCGAACCACGGCCTGGAGCTGCGGCATGGCAAATCCATGCGGGACGTCCGTCGGATTTTCCAACACGAGGACGATTTCTTCTTGGGGAACCGCCGAAAGGTCGATGGTCCCCGAAGCCGCCTCCCAGATCGGCTGATCCGCCGAGGGAATCCGCGCCACAAATCGATATTCCGCGCCTACTGCCGAAGCGAACGTTCCCGCAGCGGCCAGAAACAGCCCCGCTAGCACTCCCAAGGCACAGAACCGTCCGGCTGTCTTCATCACCATCACCCTCCTGGGATTTGTTTTTGTCCTGACAGGGGACGCGATTCGGCGGTTGCGCCGTGGT
>DATIBM010000272.1:0-6921 GCA_035457545.1 Nitrospiraceae bacterium | reverse complement strand
TTCCGCGCTTGAACGTCCGGCCTCGCTCATCGATCACCTGCTTGAACGGCCCTCGATACGTGGCATAAAGCGGAGCCTCGGAACGTGGCTCCGGGGCAACCTTGTAGCCGGTCAGGGTGAGCGAAAGGAAGTGAATGCCGTCGATGACCTGCCAGGGTGTGAACGTGAGCTGGTGCACACCGACGAAACCTGCCTCGACGAGCCCGCCTAGATAGTCAGCCACGGTGAGGGCCCCGGAGAGGCAGTCTCCCCATTTCTCGGTATCATGGATCAAGTATTGCGGCACGACCTGATCCGAGACGATATCGGAGATCGTAAACCGCCCGCCGGGTTTGATCACCCGGAACATTTCCCGAAACACCTTCCGTTTATCCGGCGAAAGGTTGATCACACAATTGGAGATCACCAAGTCGATCGTGTTGTCTTCGACCGGCATCGCGTCGGCCATGCCCTTGCGAAACTCGACGTTGGGAGCGGGATGGCCCAGGTTGGCGGCAACGATTGGGGCATTGCGCCGGGCGATGTCCAGCATGGTGTCCGTCATGTCGATGCCGATCACTCGCCCGGAAGGTCCGACCAGCCGGGAGGCCTCGAAACAATCGATCCCCCCGCCGGAGCCGATGTCCAGCACCGTTTCGCCGGGCCGTACCGTCGCCAATCCGGCAGGGGTTCCGCAGCCGTAGGAAATCTTGAGGACTTCGTCCGGAATAAACGAACGGAGGCGGCCGAAGTCATAGCCGGTCGGGCAACACATCTGTTCGCCCGCCGCCGCCGCCCGCGCATACCGCTCACTGACCTGTCTGGTGATATCATCCGTCGGCATGGACTCCTCGCCGGTCAATCGGTCCATCGAGCTGGGTCTATGTATCAACCGCCTGACGCTCCGTCAAGGTGCCCTCCCCGAGACTCTACCGGCGATGCCGTGACAACGCTCCGATCGAGTGCTGCGTCGCCTTGTCAAGACAGTTTGTCTGGCGCGGCCGGTCGTCCTTACAGCCGCCCTTCGGTGCATGGGTGCTTTATCGCTTGACGCACGGGGTATCGAAAGGAGGTCTTCCAGAAGCGTTCGTGACTCCGGGACGAAGAACGGCGTTCCGCCCGGCAGAGCGCCGCGCGGGCAGCTTATCCCGGGCTGCTCTCCTCGTCGCGCCTGCTGGTGCCGATGCGCGATTCGCCGGCCATGGCGCTTCTTCTATTGATAATCCTCGTTTAATGATTCCAGGAAGGCGACGAGCGAGGCCACGTCATTGGCCGTGAGGGCGATTCCCTGAATCGGCCGATTGATCGCGAGATGGCCGTTCCGCAGGGTGCCGGCCCGAGCCTGCTCGGAAATCGTCCGGTAGAATTCGATGATCGCGTCCAGCGTATCGAATTGGCCGTTGTGCATATAGGGCGCGGAGTGCCCGAGGTCACGGAGCCCCGGAGTCTTGAAGGCCGCGATCGTGTCGGTCAGCAACACAGTATCCGCGGGGCAAGGGGCCGGGCGAGTCTCGCAGATCATGGCGCGGATCTTGGCTTGGGGATTCGGCATGTCGGGATTCGCGAAGACGTTCCAGAGTCCGAGATCGACGAGCGCAGGATTCGCGAGGGAAGGGATGGAACGGAATGGTTCGTGAGCCGCGGGGTGCTGCTCGCTCGCCGGCAGGAACTGATTGGGACTTGCGCTCCGTGTCGGAAGGTCAGGAATTGCCAGTGCCGCGAACGATCCGTTGCCGTGGACAGCATCGTATTCCCTCTGAGTGGTACCCGTGTTGCGAAACGTGAAGTCTGTGAAGTTCGGCGCGGGATGACAGGCCAGACAGTTGCCGATTTTGCCTGATGCCAATTGTGGAGCCGGAGGCGGAACTGACGACGGTTCCGCAAGGAAGATGCGCAGACCCTCGAGTTCGGTGGCGCCGAATACAAAAGGCTGATCGTGGAACTGGAACCGGCCGTCGGGCCTGTTGGGATTGGCCGTAACAAACCGCGGAGCAAAGCGAGGATCGCTGATCACTGTGCGGAGGCGCCGGCTATAGTCCAACGGTGATTCATCGGGATCGGGTTGCTGAGGCAAGCCATTGATTTCCAGAAACAGGTCGAACGGCGAGCGGATCGGGGCGCTGTTGTCGTCGGTCTGTGAAAAGAGCAGCCCCTTGACGTAAGCCGCAACGACCTTGACGACCGCATCGAAAATCTCCTGATCGGTTCCCGAGCCGACAAAGACTTGAAACTCGGGCGGCAGGCGGAATTCGTCGGGGATGGACGCGTTCGTGCCGGTAAAGAGCACCCGGTACGGGAGGCCGTCAAACTGTTGTGCGAGGTCGCCGGCGCCGTCGTCGGCGCGGACGACCCTCGCAATATGGGCAATCGCCTCGGCCTTCTCGCCCGGAAGCCAGCCGAAATTCCTGCCCGTAAAGGTTGCGGCCACAAGGTCCTCCATCGAGTTGAACTCCGCGTCGAAGTGAAAGAGGGAGCCGCCCGGCCGGTCCAGCGAGGCGTTCACCAACGGCGGAGAATTGCGCGGAGTGTGGGTCTTGCCGTCCGAGCGGGCCGGGACCGGACTTCGCCGCGCGAAGTCGGCATAGGCTCGCATGCCTCCGCCGGACGCGCCCAGGGCGTCATCCACAAAATGACAAGACCGGCAGTTGATCGACGTTCCTTGAAAGGGACCGGGACTGATCGGTTGTCCCGTGGTTTCGACGGTCTCCACGACAGGATCGCCGATATTGGGGTCGTTCACGTCCCCGCCGTTGTCCAGGAACGCCTTGAACGACTGCGCGAAGCGCGTTTCGAGAAACAACCGTTCGCCGACTGTTTGCTCGGCGCCGGGCGTCCCGGTGGGAGCCGGCGAAGCGGCGGTTCCGTCGGGATTGTCTCCGCCCGAACAGCCGGCTATAGAGATCGTCAGGACTGCGGCGACAACTCCGGAGAGGAGAACGTGACACGCCGCCTGAGTCAGGTGACTCCTGGTCATCATAGGGGGTACCTCGTAGAGTTCGGGAAAAGGACGATGAATGACGCAAGCGGCGTGCAGATGGAAACACGCGCCGCCTCATGCCTGCTCAACAGACCCTCACAGGAACAGAGCCCAACGCCAGGCGACCTTATCCTTCCCGTTCAGGGGACGGGGCCGAAGTCGTTTGGGCTCTGGGTTCCAACCGCTGGCCGCTTTCGACTGGGATGCCGAGAGTTATCGACTCATTCTTGATTGGATCGAGCCATCAGGGGCTGTTGCACGAACCACATTTCGTAGATCGGAATCGCCGTCATGATCGAGAAGCCGGCCACCATGAGACAATCTCCGGCCAGCATCGCCAACGAGAAGATCGGGGACACGTAGGTAATGAGCCAGGGCGAAATCAGGTCCAGCATCACGCCTCCGAACCCCGTCCACGTCACGCCGATCTTGAGGCCGTTGCTGGCGCCGGTCAAATAGAGCACATGCGCGAGAATCATGAACACCACCGGCATCGTAAAGAGGTGGAAATGAGTCACCTCGGCCAGTTCTCGAAACGACATGGGTTCCCCGAAGGTGGCGTCCGAGCCTCGGTAGTGATCGGCGATGCCTTGAGGCGAAAGGTCCGTCATGCTGTGCGCCCAGAAGAACGAGAAGACGAACCCGGCGGCCATCAGAAACAAAAAGAGCGTGTACACCAACCGGATATGGCGATCGGAGTCCCTCAGGCGGAATCGAGTGTTGAAGTGACGCATCCGGGAGGGCCCGCTTTGCCGCGAGTCATTCGTTGAAGAGGAAATCGAGAATGCCTTTACCGGAGCGCTTTTCCGCAACCTGGTCGCTGCCGCGGCCCAGCGGCTTGAGGTAGAGTTCGTCGATGAGCACCAGCGCGCGTTTCACGCCGGCGCTCATGGAGCGAACCGACATGGTCGCGCCGCTGATGTTGAGGATGTCCCTGTTGATCCGGATCGGATCGGAGACGGTTTTGCCCTCGTATTGGGCGTTGAAGCGTTTGGTGCGGACTTCGCTGCCGCGCGCTTCGCGGAACACCAGCAGCTCCACGTTCGTGCACTGCCCCTTGGGATCGACTCCGACCATGTAGGTCATCGGCTTATGCTTGCCGATGGTATTCTGGACCATGGCGTAGCCGTCCAAGGCGGACCCGGTTTCACCGATGTAGATCTCGAACGTCTCTTCGGGAAAGTTCCACCCGATCCGCGCCTCGATCTGAGCCTTCTGATCCGGATGCAGCCTCACGATCTCCTTCCTGACTCGTTCCGACTCGGGAAACATCAGCTTCACGGCGTCCTCTTCGGTCAGATACACCTCGGCGTGCATCATCTCCTGTTCGGTGAGATAACGTTTGAGCTCGCCGTCCCAGATCCGCTCCGCCCAGGATGGAGGAGCGGGAACTCCGAGCAAGAAGAGGAGGAAAATGGTGCGAAGCCCATCTGTCATGTGCCGGCACATCCTTTGTCCTGCAAGGTGCTGTTCAGTCGGTTGACGACGTCGTTCATGGCAACCTCAGAGGGCTCGACCGGCCACCATTTCGTGGCCTGGGTGGTTGCCCCGCCTCTGGCGTGCCATCGCTGTCGAGTTTCCAGGACGCTGACGGACGTGATGTCGTCCTGTTGCTTCAGCGCGAGAGTCAGCCGAGCGCGCTCTTTGTTGCCGAAACCTTCCCGCCTGAACAGGCCGTAAGGCCGTTCTTGCCCTTCCATTTCCGTCCAATTGGTTTCGATGAGCCCGTTTTGCTTGTCCTGTACTCGAAGGGAACGGTCCTTCACGGAATTCAAGGCGGCGTCCCATACGACATCATAAGAACAGACGAAGAATTGCTCCTTGCCGCCGCTCAGCGACACGCAGCCAAGGGTCAGCGCAATGCCCAGCAACAAACACGATGGTCGGAACGCCGCCATGGTCATCATCCTCGGATCATCGGGGGGCCGGAGCCCTACCCTGGCAAGGGAAAGACTCCGAACCGCCGGGTTAGAAATATGTCGCAGCCGAAATCACGAACGCGCTGTCGTGAACGCGCTCCCCCGTATTGGGGTTGAACGCTTGCGGCTGATATTGATAGCTCACCTTGAACACGGCATCCTCGATCGGTCGATAGTTGAGACCGAAGGAAATCTGCTCCAGGTCGCCTTGCCCTCCTCCGAAGTCCAGGTTGGTGTTGACCCTGTCGTAACGGACCACCGCGGTGAACGTGGAGCCTTCGCCGAACCGTTTGGGTGACAGTTTCGTCAGGAAACTCGGCATGAAGTGGTAGTTGCCTTGAATGTAAAAGCCACTCATCCGTTGAGGCGGAATCCCGAGCGGGTTGAGTCCGCCCAACCCCGTCAACAGGGACCCTGGCGCAAATCCGATGGTGTTGCCCGTGATCGCGCGGGAATTGTCCCGGGCATAGGCCCATGCGGCCTCGCCGATGAGTTCGAAGGGTCCGCGTTGAATCGTCCAGTCGATGGCCATGATGCTGAGTGGATTATAGTTGGAGCCGAATGACCCTCCGCTCGGCGCGGCATTCCCGTAGTACCCCGAGCCGGCGACTTCGACGCCGAGCATCGGGCTGTAGGCCAGACGTCCCACGACCGCCTTCCCGTTGTTGATGTCGAAGCCATCGTCGGCGGCGCACTTTCGTTGACGGGCCCCCCGCGTGCCCGACTGTTCGTTGATGGTCGGGGTGCCGTCCGGTTCATATCCGCATGGGCCAGTCGTCACGTAGAATTCATAGTCCACTTTGCCGGTCCGGCCGGGATAGAAGGAGCCGTAGAAACCGGCTCCCGTTTCGGCTACGGTGGAGGGGATGATGAACTGGCTGACGAGGGGCCGATCCGTCAAATCGTTGAGCGGGGAATCGTGGAGCAAGTTGAATTTGCCGATCGGGAGCAGCAGGACACCCGCCCGTAAGTTGAAGGGTTCTTTGATCAAATAGTCGATATGGGCGAATTCTAGCCCGAATTCAATTTCCCGGTCCGGGCCGCCCTCTTCGCGAATGCCGTGTTCGATTTCGATTTCCGCGGCAAATTTCACATGTTCGGTGATGTCGGCGTAGATGAACGGCACGAACCGCTGCTGGTCGAAGTTGCTGTTGAGCCCGCCATAGCCGTTTTCAATGCTGCGCTGCCGGTGCGTCCGAAACTGAAAATCCATATAGCCGCCGACAATGGCCTTCGGCGCCGAGACGAACGGCTTGGCATAGACCAAGCGGCCTGATCCGGTGGAGCCGAAGGACAGAGCCGGTTGCTTCTCCGCTCGGCGCTCCCGTCCCACTTCGGGCAATGGACCGACGCCGGGCTCCTCAGGCGGTGTCTCCGGCCGGATCAACTCGGGCCGCTCGACGCCTGGAGGAATACCCTCCCGTTCGCGTTGTTCCCGCTCTTCCAACATCTGCTCCAACTTTTTCACTCGTTCCTCAAGGGCCTTGTCTTCCGCCCAAGCCGGCAAGGCCGGCAGCAGGCACAGCACGAGCGTCCCGAGGATTGACCGACTCCTCATCGAGCACCTCCATACACAGCGTCATGGGGTTGTGGTCTGACTCGGGACTCTCGGGTCGCTGGTCTATTCAGTCGTGTCTTCGATCAATAGCTCAATTACCTGTTCTCGTTTCCGGTGCTCCTTTCATCGGGAGATGGGCGAAGATTCGGGCGGTGCAGGCGTCCACCCCTCTATGGACTGAAACGGGATCACGGTGAAGTGCTTGCAACGTTTGCATTTCAGCTCAAGGCCTTCTGCGCGCAACTTCGCGATGAGCTGTCCGCACTCACAGCGCGTCCCGCTGCGGTCGGCCGAGCGGAGGTCCCGGAGTTTGGAATGATCCATGGTGTGGTCGGTGATAATGAAATTGAGAACGATTATTATCAGCGCCGGGTATAGGCAATTCATATGCCGCTGAGGGAACGGGCGTCATTGTTGGAGTTTGCTCGCCGGGGAGCTTGAAAGATGAGCGGAATCGCTCATGACGCACTGTGCGAAAATTCCTCAAC
>DATIBM010000271.1:0-30629 GCA_035457545.1 Nitrospiraceae bacterium | reverse complement strand
ATGCGACACGAGCCCGGGAAAGGAGCCAGATTTCTCCTACGCCTGCCCGAGTACGACGACACGAACGACACGAATTCCGTCCATTTAAACACAACCGCTCGATAACTTCCTGCAATCTCGCCTGCTCAACTGTTTCGTCGTTCGCATCTTGCGTGAGTTTCCGCAGCGGTGCTGCCTATCGATTTCAGGCTGAACCCGCATGGTATAATCCCGCGCCTATGGGCAACTCGATCATCATCAAGGGCGCGCGGGAACACAACCTCAAGAACCTCGACGTCGAGATCCCGCGGGACAGGCTCGTCGTCATCACCGGCTTGAGCGGTTCGGGCAAGTCGTCGCTGGCCTTCGATACGATCTACGCGGAGGGGCAGCGCCGGTATGTCGAATCGCTGTCCGCCTATGCCAGGCAGTTTCTGGAGCAGATGGGCAAGCCGGACGTCGATTCGATCGAAGGGCTCTCGCCCGCCATCTCCATCGAGCAGAAAAGCACCAGCCACAATCCCCGCAGCACGGTTGGGACGGTCACGGAAATCTACGACTACCTGCGCTTGCTGTTCGCCCGGGTCGGCCATCCCTACTGTTATCAATGCGGCCAGGAAATCGCCGCCCAAACGGTCCAGCAGATGGTGGATGCGATCCAGGCGCTGCCCGAAGGGGCCAAGGTCCAGATCCTGGCCCCGATCGTCAGGGGGCGAAAGGGCGAATATCGCAAGGACCTGCTCGACATGCGGCGGGCCGGCTACGTCCGCGCGCGGATCGACGGCAAGATCGTGGATCTCGGAGACGACATCGCTCTCGACAAGCAGAAGAAGCACACGATCGAAGTCGTGGTCGATCGGCTCGTCATCAAGCACGACCAGGCGATGGCCAGGCGGATGGCCGACTCCGTCGAGACCGCGCTGAAGCTGGCGCACGGATTGATCGGGGTGCTCGATCAGCAGGACCAGGTCACCCTCTATAGCGACACGCTCGCCTGCATCCGCTGCGGGATCAGTTATCCGGAGATCACGCCGCGCGTGTTTTCCTTCAATAGCCCGCACGGGGCCTGTTCCGCTTGCGACGGGATCGGCTATGCGGTCGCCCCCGGCTGTCCGGAAGAGCAGGACTTCACGACCCTTGAACTGTGCCAGACCTGTCAGGGAGCCAGGCTCAGGCCGGAGAGTTTGGCGATCAAAGTAGGCAAGCGGTCCATTGCGGAGGTCACGCGCCTGTCCGTGCGGGCTGCGGCGGAGTTCTTTGCTCAACTCTCGCTGACGGAACGGGAACAATTCATCGCGCAACGCATTCTCAAGGAGGTCCGCGAGCGGCTGGGGTTCCTCGTGAACGTCGGGCTCGATTACCTCACTTTGGATCGGGCCGCTGCAACCCTCTCCGGCGGTGAGGGCCAGCGCATCCGGCTCGCGACGCAGATCGGTTCCGGTCTCGTGGGCGTACTGTACATCCTGGACGAGCCCTCGATCGGGCTCCACCAGCGCGACAACCGGCGCCTGCTCCAGACGCTGCTGCGATTGCGGGATCTGGGCAACACGGTCGTCGTGGTCGAGCATGACGCGGAAACGATGTTGGCGGCCGACCACATTCTGGATCTGGGGCCTGGGGCCGGCGCCCACGGCGGCGAATTGATCGCGCAGGGAACACCCGCCGAGATCATGGAACATCCCGCGTCGCTGACCGGCCGGTATCTCAAGGGGGCGCTGAGCGTCACGTTGCCGCGCCGGGAGCGGCGTCCCAAACGAACCCTGTCGATCGTGGGAGCCAAGAAGCACAACCTCAAGGGCATCACGGCGAACATTCCCTTGGGGCTGCTCACCTGTGTTACGGGCGTGTCCGGATCGGGGAAGAGCACCTTGGTGCTCGAAGTGCTGTTTCATTCGCTGTCGCAACTGCTCAGGCAGCACCCCTCTCCTCACGCCTCTCCCATCAAGGGGAGAGGGAAGGGTGAGGGGGCACCGAAGATCGACGGCTGCAAGGAGATCCAGGGAGCGGATGCGCTCGACAAGGTCATCGACATCGATCAGTCCCCGATCGGCCGAACGCCCCGGTCGAACCCGGCCACCTACACGGGACTCTTCACGTTCATCCGCGACCTGTTCGCGCAATTGCCGGAATCGCGCGTGCGCGGTTACAAGCCGGGCCGGTACAGTTTCAACGTGAAGGGCGGGCGCTGCGAGGCCTGCGAAGGGGACGGGCTCATCAAGATCGAGATGCATTTCCTCCCCGACATCTATGTGACCTGCGAAGTCTGCAAGGGGCAGCGGTATAACCGGGAAACGCTGGACGTCCTCTATAAAGGACGCAGCATCGCGGACGTCCTGAACATGACCGTGGACGAGGCGCTGACCTTCTTCGACGCCGTGCCCTTCATCAAGGCGAAGCTCCAGACCCTCCATGATGTCGGGCTGCACTACATCAAACTGGGACAGTCCGCGACGACGCTCTCGGGCGGCGAAGCCCAGCGGGTGAAGCTCTCGCGCGAGCTGTCGAAGCGGGCGACCGGCCGGACGCTCTACATCCTCGACGAGCCGACGACAGGCCTGCACTTTGCCGATACGCAGCGGCTGCTGGATGTGTTGAACCGTCTCGTGGAGGCCGGCAACACGGTTCTCGTGATCGAGCACAATCTCGACATCATCCGGAACGCCGATTGGATCATCGACCTCGGCCCCGAAGGCGGCGACCGCGGAGGCGAGATCGTGGCGGAGGGCACCCCGCGCGACATTGCCAAATCCAAGCGGTCCTATACGGGGCAGGTGTTGAGGGAAGCTGGGATGTGAGCGTCAACCGTCATCCGTCAACCGGCTGGGAGGGAAGGGGGCGAGCACCGAAACGGATGGAGCCAGAAAGGAAGAGAGGGAGCTCTACTATGAAAGCGAAGGACCTCGAGAAGATGTTTGATGAGGGAAAGGAGGTCACGCGTCATCTTGTGCTCTCAAAAGCACGGCGTCCAGGATATGACAGGATATGAACAGAGACGCGTCAACGTCGATTCCCCAGTTGGAGCATCGAGTCACTGGATGCCCAGGCGAGCCGCCTTGAAGTGACAAGGCAATCGGTGATCAAGCTTTGGATCACCGAGCGATTGAAGGAAGAAATGAAGAAAGCCGGCTAACCATCCGCTGGTGCGAACCCTGACGAGCGTCGAAGTTGCTCCGCTTGGACGGTTGCTCGGCTGGGCGATTTCGGCACGACCCGTCCTGAAGTTCCCCCTACAACCCGAATCAATCGTCGATGACTCAATCTGAGGCGCTTGCCATCTTGAAGACAGGTGCCAACGTGTTCGTGACCGGCGAGCCAGGGTCCGGCAAGACGCACACGGTCAACGAGTATGTCGCCTACTTGCGCGCGCGAGGGATCGAGCCGGCCATCACGGCGTCAACGGGCATCGCCGCGACGCACATCGGCGGGATGACGATTCACTCGTGGAGCGGCATCGGCATTAAGACGACAGTGAGCCGATCCGATCTTCAGGCCATCGCGTCCAACAAGCCGATCGCCAAGCGCATCGGGCGCGCCAAGGTGCTGATCATCGACGAAGTCTCCATGTTGGCTGCCGAGACCCTTTCGATGGTCGATGCCGTGTGTCGAGAAATGAAAGAGCGGTCGGAGCCGTTCGGCGGGATGCAAGTGGTCCTGGTCGGCGACTTTTTCCAATTGCCGCCGGTCGTCAAAACGGAAGCGGGACAGGGCGCGCCGGTTCTGTTCACAAACGAGTCATCGGCCCGGTTCGCCTATGACTCTCCTGCGTGGAAAGGGGCCAACCTGACGGTCTGCTATCTCACCGAACAGCACCGGCAAGACGACGGCGAGCTTCTGGCCATACTCTCGGCGATCCGGCGTAATGCGGTCGGCCCCGACCATGTGCGCCGGCTGACCAGCAGAACCGTCCAGCATCCGGATGCGCCGAAGGATACGCCGAAGCTCTTTTCGCACAATGTCGATGTAGACCGGGTCAATGACGGCATTCTCGCGCAGTTGCCCGACAAGCCGCGCGTCTATCCCATGACGTCGCAAGGCCCGGACGCGCTTGTCTCCGCCCTGCAGAAGGGATGTCTGTCGCCCGAGACGCTGCGCCTGAAAGTCGGGGCGGCGGTGATGTTCACGAAGAACAATCCCCAGGAGGGGTTCGTGAACGGGACGCTCGGCGTGGTGGAGGGATTCGATCGCCAGGACGGCCACCCGATCGTCAGAACGCGAAGCGGAAGGAGGATTGAAGTCGAGCCGATGGACTGGGCGGTGGAGGAGAACGGGACCGTCCGCGCGCGCATCACGCAGGCGCCGCTGAGGCTGGCGTGGGCGATTACCGTGCACAAAAGCCAGGGCATGAGCTTGGACGAAGCGGTGATGGATTTGCGCGAGGTGTTTGAATTTGGACAGGGTTATGTTGCGCTCTCGCGCGTCAGGCGGCTGTCTGGCCTGCATCTCCTCGGCTGGACGGAACGCGCGTTTCAGGTGCACCCGGATGTCTCGGCCAAAGATACCGAGTTCCGCACGCAGTCGGAGCAGGCCGCGCGCAGATTCAGCGGGATGACCGGAGAGGAGATCACGGCCAAGCACGAGCGATTTCTTCGCCGATGCGGGGGGACGATCCAATCGGAAAGCGGCGCGAGCGCGCCGAACGCGTCTCGCACTCCGCAAGTGGCCCGCGAGCGCGGCGACACGAGGGGTGAACGGAAGACTTCTCCTCCATCGGGGTTCGACGCCATCAGAGCGCGTCACCCTCATGCGTACTTGCCATGGGATCAGGCGCAGGATCACCGATTGAGGGACCTCTTTGCGAAGGGGGCGCCCGTCGCAGACCTTGCGAAATCGTTCAACCGAACGAGAGGGGCCATCCGGTCGCGGCTGGCCAAATTAGGGCTGGTGGAAGGTGGGGACACCGCGCGTCCCGCGGGCGACGGTCCGCAAGAGCAGGAGGATGCAGGGGCGTGACAGACTCGCGTGGTCGAGCACAATGGCTCACGAGGCTGAATAAATCGGAACTCCCGACCTTCATACGTGCCATGGCGCCGTGCCTCCCTCAGCCTCGCGCATGGGAAGAAGATAGGGTAAAGGGTGGCGACTGATGAGCGCATTCGACTTCGCGCCGAGGCTCGGTTCAACTATTCCCTCTTTCACTTTCCTGCTTGGCGATTCCAGGAGAGAATAGCTCCGACCCATTCTCTAAGGGAAGGAGTCTGTTGCATGCAAACCGTCGCCCTGCTGACGATTTCGAACGTGTTCATGACGATGGCCTGGCATGGGCATTTGAAGTTCAAGGAATATCCGCTCCTCACCGTCATCTTCGTCAGTTGGGGCATCGCCTTCGTCGAATATTGTTTTCAAGTCCCGGCGAACCGAATCGGACACGCCCAATTCACCGCCGCGCAGTTGAAAACCATCCAGGAGGTGATCACCCTGGTCGTGTTCTCCGTCTTCTCCGTCGTCTATCTGAAGGAGGCGTTGAAGTGAAACTTTGTGGTCGGAGTCGCCTTGATGGTCGCGGCGGTGTTTCATCAGGTGCATTCCCAGGCCCACCCGTCAATTGGCCCTGTGATTCTGTTCTGATTCTCCTCGATCAACTGCGATTGATTCTGCCCACTGACCGCTGAATCATACGTAGCACATTCAGTCACACAACTTTGTCCAAACGGTGACACGCAATAGGCAGTCTCGTCGGCATTCTTTCATGTCCTGGTATGTCAGTTTTGCGCAGGGTTGGAGAACATCCGCCGAGCGGTGAGGTCGGGCTCTGGCATCGAGACAAACCGGCATCGCCGATGCGCGAAGGTGGTGCATAATCACCAGCCGTGGGCGGAAAGGGGAAGCGGGCATAGGTAGAAAGGGAAGGGCGTATAGGTGCGATGGGCAGCTTCTGTGTTAACAACAGGTAAACAATAGGTAGGATATCACGATGCGCACGTTTGCAGCTTGCTTATCACGACACGCTTCACGTAGGTTGGCACTGTCGCTAGGTGAGCGTGACTTGGTCACGAGCTGTGGCAAGCGGCCGAGGATGATCCTGATCGGCGATAGAAGAGGAAGGGTATGGCAGCAAAAAACAGGAAAAGAGGCGAGCACCTAACACGGAAGCACGAAGGAAGCGACGTCGCCTTTCGAGGAGTGTCGCCGCTCGTTGTGGCTCACACAGAAGCAAATCGAGGTCACCAACCTGAAACATCAGAGGATCAAGAAAGGAGCAAATCAAACATGACCGTCGAAAGCATGAGCGAGGAAACAGCAAGGGATGGTTACCGAGCGATGGCCCAGACCTGGAAGGACGGGTATCTCCAAGGTTTGAACCTTTGGTTGCAGTGGCAAGAAGGCAATGAGCGTCTGATTAGGGATTCGGTCAAACAGGGGCTTTCGGGATCGCGTCAATTCCTGACCTGGTTCAAGGATCGGGTCGAGGATCAACGGCGCGTACAGGAGGAGGCCCAGAGGGAGGCGAACGTCACTAATCCGATTCTGGGATTCACGAAGCAGTCCACCGAGGCAGTTCTGGCAACGGTCGAGCCGCTCCTGAAGAATTCAGAAACGGCTGTGGAGCGCTCATTGGGGTATTATGAGAACGTGGTGGCGGCTCCATCACGAAAATATGTGCGTGACATCAACAAGCAAGTGTTGGACCTGGTTATTCCCTCGTAATCCAGAACAATAGAGGATGACTGTTTGTGGGCTAAGGGACGGCTCGTCCTGTTCCTTAGCCCACAACCTGAAGCCGTTCCCAGCCCAGGGGTGGCTGGTTCGGCGATGTTTCGGATCTCACGAACACTCTCCCGCGTTCGCCACTTGTAGGGATCTGCACAAACTACCTTTTCAATCGCCGCCGCATGTTGCCACCTCTTCGTTGGGTGGCCGTGGTGGGTGTGGAAAATGATAGGCCATAAGACCTAGCATTGTGGGCACAATAGGCCTATATTGTGATCCTAAAGGCCTATCATGCGGTAGGGGGCAGGCAACTTCGTGGCAGTCGCGTGGAACCTGCTCATCAACCATGAAACTGAGATAGGAGGTGGGTCGTGCGACACGTAATCATAGCCGGAGCGGTGCGCACTCCGATCGGAAATCTCAACGGGTCGCTCAGCACCTTGAGCGCCACGGCTTTGGGAAGCCGCGTCATTGGGGAAGCGTTACGGCGGGCGCATGTTCATCCCGAAGCGGTCGATGAAGTCATTATGGGGAATGTGCTGTCGGCAGGCCTTGGTCAGGCTCCTGCCAGGCAAGCTGCAAAGGGAGCGGGGCTTGGCGATACAGTCTGCGCCACCACGATTAACAAGGTCTGTGGGTCAGGGCTGAAGGCGGTCATGATGGCGTGCCAGTCGATCCAGTCTGGAGATGCCGAAGTCATTGTGGCAGGTGGCATGGAAAGTATGAGCAGGGCTCCCTATATCCTGGAGCGAGCCCGGTCCGGGTACCAATCAGGACATGGAGAGCTCGTTGACAGCATGATCAAGGATGGGCTCTGGGATCCATACGGGAATCTCAGCATGGGCGCTTGCGGGGAACTGTGCGCTGCAAAGTATCAACTGTCTCGTGAGGAACAGGATGATTTTGCGGTGCAAAGCTATGCCAAAGCCTTGAAGGCCCAGCAGGAGGGGTGGTTCCGCGACGAGATCATCGAAGTTGAGGTTCCGGCCAAGCCGAAGCCGCTGCGCATCCAGGAGGACGAACGTCTCGGGCGCTTCGACGAGGCCAAATTGCGCAAGCTCAAGGCCGCGTTTCAGCAGGATGGCACCATTACGGCCGGTAATGCATCCGGCATGAATGATGGAGCGGCGGCCATGGTGGTCCTCTCGGAGGAGCGAGCCGAGTCAATGGGCGTGACTCCGATGGCCAGAATTCTTGATTTTACTCAAAAGGCGGTCGCACCTGAATGGTTCACCATTGCGCCAATCCAGGCGATCTCAGCCTTGTTGAGCAAACTCAGGGTTGATGTCGATCAGATCGATCTCTACGAGGTGAATGAGGCGTTCGCGGTCGTGCCGATGGCGGCCATCAAGGAACTGAGACTTGATCCGACCAGGGTGAATATACATGGGGGGGCCGTCGCGCTCGGCCATCCGCTCGGAGCGACCGGCGCCCGAATGCTCACCACCTTGCTGTACGCGCTGAAACGGATGGGCCTGAAGCGCGGGATTGCCAGTCCCTGTATTGGCGGTGGAGAGGCGGTCGCTCTGGCGGTCGAACTGCTGAACTGAGTCGTCTTGATCGGATTGGCCTCTGCCTGTTCGACACGGTTTCCGCAACCGGCTCAGCGGAATTCAACAAGAAATGAGGAATAGAGATGGGAGATGTCCTAAAAGGTAGGGTGGCTCTGGTGACCGGGGCGGTTGGAGGAATTGGTCAAGCGATCGCGTCCCTTCTCGCCCAAGAAGGGGCTGGTCTAGCCCTTCATTACCTCGTGGAATCGGACGAGGTGGCAGCAGAGTTCCTGAAGAGATTTACGCAACAGGGCCATAAGGCGAAGATCTACAAAGCGGATCTCTCCAGGTACGAAGAGGTCACGTCAGTGGTCGAAACCATTATCAAAGATTTCGGCCAGATTGACATTTTGGTCAACAATGCCGGTATCACGATGGATCGCACCCTCAAGAACATGACACCCGCCGAGTGGGACAAGGTGATCGCGGTTGACCTCTCCTCGGTGTTTTACTGTTCGAAGGCGGTGATCAACCAGATGCTCTCGCGGGGCTATGGTCGGATCATCAGCATCAGTTCGGTCGTCGGACAGAAGGGAAATGTGGGACAGACGAACTATGCCGCGGCCAAGGCTGCGATTATCGGCTTCACCAAATCCCTCGCATTAGAAACGGCCCAAAAGGGAATTACGGTCAATGCGGTGGCGCCGGGATTCGTGAAGACCGCGATGACTGACAAGATTCCAAAGGAGATCGTGGACAAGATTGTGGCGACGATCCCGGCCGGACGAATGGCCGAACCCTGGGAGATTGCCCGAGCGGTCGCATTCTTGGCCGATGAAAAGTCCTCCTATATGACCGGTCAAGTTCTGAGTGTCAACGGGGGCCTGTACATGTGAGCCAGCAGGTTCTTTCGAGTGAGTAGGCCACGCCAGAGAAGACATTGAGGAAACATGAAATGGAATGGAGGTTGTAATGGAAACGATGGAATGGACCAAGCAATCCGAAGAGATGTTCAAGACGTGGACGGAAGCCCAGACGAAGATGTGGAATGAGTGGCTGAAGGCCATGCAAGGATTCGGGAAATCTCCGTCCAGTCAGGTTTGGGACAAGACCGTTGAGGCGTGGGAAGAATCCATCAAAAAGATTCTGGATGCCCAGGTCGACTGGACCCAGCGCTGGACCGAAACTTTTACGACGAGCCAAGGCGCTCCGAAGGAGATGGCGGAATGGGCCAAGCAAGGCCAGGACATGTGCCGGAGCTGGAACGAGACCCAGAAACAGCTCTGGACCGGCTGGTTCCAGGTCGTCAAGAAGCTGGATCCCAGTGCGACAGGTGTGAACTGGGGCGGCGAGGGTCAGAAATTCATGCAGGGATGGCAGGAGGCGGTCCAGAAGGCTCTGGAGACCCAGGCTGAGTGGATGCGCCGCTGGTCCTCGGGCCCAAGCAGCCAAAAGCCCAAGGGGAAAACGGGAGCCTGAACGCTTCACCGTTGAAGCTGAATGATGAAATCTCCGCCGTGGATGAAAGCGGCGAGACGAGCAACTTTGATTGAGAGGGGATACCGTGCATGCGAGCGAGCAGTCTGAACCGATGGTCAAAGTATTGACCGAAGTTCAAAAGCAGATGTGGGACAGTTGGTTTGGTCTGCTGCGGGCGGCGCCTTCCGCCATGCCGGTGTCGCCTGGAGTGGTCGACCAGTGGCGTGAATTAGCGACCCAGGCGCTCAAAGGTTGGACGACCGAGGCTGAGCAAGTGACCAAGGACATGAGCCAGCGACTGGTGATGACTCAAGATTGTGTCCTGCGCTTCCTGGAGCTTTCGCTAAGCACATGGAATGCCGTCGCTCCAAAAATAGAGGGCGGGGAAGACTGGCAAGCCGTCCTGACGAAGTATACGGATCAGTTGCGCCAGCAGTTTGTGCTGTCTCCACAAGGGATGACAAAAACGACCCAGGACTCGGCTGAGCTGTGGCGGTTGTACGTAGAAGAGTGGCAAAAACTCTTCCAGCCATGGGCAGAGTCGTTGCAGCGGGCCCCGTGGCGCGTCGGCCAAGCTTCCACGGGAGACGGGTCCGCTCTCGTCGAGTTGATGAATCTGTACGGGGACGCGTACGAGCGTACCTTCGGCCGTTTGATCGAGAGTCCAAGTCTCGGGCATACCCGCGAGCTGAACGAGGACCTGCTCAGGGGGTTTGCGGCGTGGATGGATTACCGTCAGGCGAGTTTTGAATACCAGGTCGAACTGGGTCAAACCTGGACGCAGGCCTTCGAGGAATTTACCCGGAACCTGATCTCCCAGGCGGAAAAGGGAGAGGCGGTTCAGAGTCTGCGGCAACTGCTCTTTCAGTGGATTGACGTGATCGATCAGGTGTTCGCGAAGCTCTTCCGGTCGGATGAGTACATTCGGTTGCAGGGACACTTACTCAACACCGCGATGACCTATCGGCTCCGTGAACGCGAAATCGTCGAAGCATTTCTGAAAACCAGCCACGTACCCTATCGAAGCGAGATGGATGAGGCCCACCGCAGAATTTATCATCTCCGCAAGGAGGTCAAGGAGCTAAAGAAAGCGCTGCAGGATATTAAGGCGGAACTGTCGAGTCGGGCAAAGAGCGAACCGGCCGGCGGATAACCACCGCGTAGGCCCCAAGCGATGGAACCACCTGGCGCCTCTGCAGCGAGGTGTGGTGACCAGCGAATAAGGAGAGGATGTGATGCCGATTCCCTTCTACCTCAGTCCAGAACAGACCATGCGCGAGCTCGTGGAGATGAACCGAAAGGTGGTCAGTGGAATCGAGCGCCTCAGTCGTATCCGAGACAAGGACATTCAAGTCGGGGTCAGCCCCAGAGAGGAAATCTATCGGGATGACAATGTGGTGTTGTATCGCTTCACCCCGATGGTGGAGCAGCCGTTCCGCATTCCTATCCTGATCGTCTATGCCTTGGTGAACCGTCCTTATATGGTCGACCTGCAGGAAGACCGGTCCTTGGTCCGCAATCTGCTGAAGATGGGTCTGGACGTCTATCTGATCGACTGGGGGTATCCAACTCGGGGAGATCGATGGTTAACGCTCGATGATTACATCAACGGGTATATCAACGACTGTGTGGAGGTCGTGGCGAAGCGGCACGGCTTGGAACAGATCAATCTGTTGGGGATCTGCCAGGGAGGCACGTTTAGTCTCTGTTACAGCGCGCTCTATCCTGAGAAGGTCAAGAACCTCATCACGATGGTCACTCCGGTGGACTTTCACGTGAAAGAGGGCTTGCCCAATCTCTGGGCCGGATGCAGCGCCGGAGGCCAGAGCATGGACGTGGATGCGTTGGTCGATGCCTTCGGCAATATCCCGGGCGAGTTCATGAATCTCGGGTTCCTCATGCTCAAGCCATTCCAGTTGGGCTTGGGCAAATACCTTGAAATGATCGACATCCTGGATAATGACGAGAAATTGCTCAACTTCCTCCGCATGGAGGAATGGATCTTTGACAGTCCGGATCAGGCAGGCGAGGCCTACCGGCAGTTTATGAAGGATTTTTACCAGGGCAACAAATTGATCAGGGGCGACGTGACAATCGGCACAAAGTTGGTCGACCTCACTCGGGTCCGGATGCCCGTGCTCAACGTGTACGCGGAACAGGATCACCTGGTCCCGCCGGCTTCCTCCATTGCGCTCGAGCATTATGTCGGAACGACAGACTACACGCTGCGTTCCTTCCCGGTCGGACACATCGGTATGTATGTCAGCGGAAAGGTGCAGCGGGATCTGCCCCCCTTGATCGTTCAGTGGCTACAAGAACGAGGCTGACAGCCACGAGTGCGCGGCTCCTCTTCCAGGTCCACGTCGGCGAAAGCCGTTGCGAGATACGTGCTCCTCGCTGACAGTTCTCCAGTGGACCAGTGCCGAGCCGTGCCTCCCATCCGGCAGGCGCGTGAAGGACTTTCATCCTGACAACCCGGACGGTCCGGCTTGAATCGCACTGCACATGGCTGGAAATTCTTTCTAGTCGGAGTCTGCATCTGTGTTGTGTTGGTGTGCGTTTGGTCCCGGGCCGAAGCCTTGCATAAGGTCGCGCATTGCCGCCCAGACCCTGCTGTAGCGCTCTTTCCGGCCGATTTTCCGATCTTGCAAGATAACGAATGGGAGTATCGGTTGGGGGGATGGGGTGGCGCCAAGACAGGCGTTCCGTTGCGTCATCGTCCCGTCATCTTTGTTCATGGCAATACGCGTGATGCCGGTGACTGGGATGAGCCGGGGAAGAGCGTCAAGCAACGCTTCTTGGAGGCTGGCTATTCGCTGCATGAGCTGTGGGCGCTTTCCTATAATGGCAAGTCCACAAAACTCGCCGCGCCGGCGTTCCAGTGCCGCACCGACAGCCGGACCAACTCGCCTGACTTGGCGGCTTTTATCAGAGCCGTGTTGACCTATACCGGCGCTCCAAAGGTGGATCTCATCGCCCACTCGCTGGGGGTGATGATGGTCCGGAACGTGCTCGCCGAACATGCCGATCTCTCGAATCGCGTCGCGAACGTCGTCGCCATCGCCGGTCCCAATCATGGGACTACCGTCTGCCGTCGTCTCTGGCTGATCTGGTTCATTGGTTGGGGGGAGTTCATGGGGTGTGACGAATTAGTTCCGGGTTCCGCATGGCTCAAGCAATTGAATAGTTCCCAGGGTGCGAGCGAAGCGCCTGGTTCCCCCCGGTATATGACGATTTATGATGGAACAGGGGCCGACATTTTCTACCGCGCGTGGTTGTTTGGGTGGCCGGTGGGAGATCTGGACAGTCCAGCCCTCACGGGAGCAGAGAACCAACGGCTTCCAGGGTTGACGCATGATGATCTCAGAACTGACGAGCGGGCAATCGCAACGTACCTCCGTTTTTTGCTCTCTTCTCCTTAGCTTCAGGCCTGTCTGGGAAATGGTCTTGGGTCGTCGTTGCCGCCCACTCCCCCTGTCTTTTCGTCTGCAAGCTTATTGCTGTTGTGGCACCCGCCGGCTTACATCCGGGAAACTCACAAAGAGGAGCTTATGGAGGTTCTTTTGGAAGGCAGCTTGTGCCACGCAGAACCCTCTGGGCTCATGCCTTCCGCCCAAGCCTTGGGAAAAAGTAAAGTACGAGGGTGACAAACGGGGATATTCCGAGGGTTGCTATCAGGCGTTGATGATTAATTGTACGTTTCCCATGACGACGCTCTTCATATCTATCCCTTCCATCTGTGCGGAAAGGCCGTAAAGCAGAAAGTCGAGCCGGCATCCTGCCAGTCGCGTCACTTTAGTGGGAGACCGTTGACAGGTACTCGAATCGCCGAGACAATCGAGTTCATCGCGTCTGACTGCGAGGGGATATGCCGAGAACTGCTGCTGATGCTGTAGGCGTGTCACAGCCGGATGGCGATGGGATTGACTTCAAAGCCCGGACCATTCCCCCTAGACCCTATCTGGAGAAGGATCCATGCAGACAATCGCCCTGCTGACGATTTCGAACGTGTTCATGACGATGGCCTGGTACGGGCATTTGAAGTTCAAGGAGTATCCGCTCCTCACCGTCATCTTCGTCAGTTGGGGCATCGCCTTCGTCGAATACTGCTTTCAAGTCCCGGCGAACCGCATCGGGCACGCGCAATTCAGCGCCGCGCAGCTCAAGACGATCCAAGAAGTCGTCACTCTGGTGGTCTTTTCGGTCTTCTCCGTTGTCTATCTGAAGGAAGCGCTAAAGTGGAACTACATCGTCGGATTCGCCTTGATGGTCGCGGCGGTGTTCGTCATTTTTAAGAAATGGTGAGCCTGTCGGCTCAGGCCGCGGTTTCTTCTGGCAGGCTGGTCACGTCGGTTTCTTGAAGCGATGGTAGACCTGCAGGAGGTCGATCATGAGCCGGGCTCCGAAGGTCGGGCCGTTGTCCCCCCCGCCGATGTCGTTCCAGGTCTCCCACGTGAGGTAGGGAATGCGGATCGCGACCGCGATGAAGCGCCCTTCGATCCCTTTTCCGGAGGGGTCTGCAAAAAGTCCCGAATCGATCGCCAGGCCGATCTCCAGTTCCCAGCGCGGCGGCTCAGCCTCCTCATTGCGATAGTCGGCGATGCTGATGGAAGCTTGCCCAAAGTAGCTCCGGCGCGCCAGCTCATCGTAGGCGCCGCTTCGAAAGATCCTGCCATACCGGCCCATGACGGAGAAGCGGGCGAAATGTGAGAAGTCCTCAAGGCCTCTCGAATGGGTCCCCAGACTGCTGGCGACGTCGGAGAGCGCGAGGCGACGAATGCCGACATTGATATAGGGTTCGTGGTAGAGGGTCCCGGTTGCCGCCCCGATGCCGATGAAGCCCTGCTCGGCCGATCCGAAGAGAGTGAACCATCTGGTCGCGGAGCCGCTGAGCATGAAATCGGTTCCGCCCCGCGTGTCGCCGACCGGCACAGGGTCGAGTCCCAACACCTTGTGAATCAGGTCATTCTGGAGGAATCGAGTAAACTCGTCATGCGTTGGGCCGGCGCCGACCGTGAGATTCGTAGTCCATCCGGGCAAGCGCGCCCACCGCTCTGTCCAGGTGAGAGTGGCGAAGTTGAAGCCGGCCGTTTCTTGAATCGCGTTGTAGCGATCTCCATGACGGTTGAACTCCGTAAAACGATTCACCGTGAGACCAAGGTCCAATGTGCGGTCGTGATCCGGAAATGACAGGGCGCCCCAATGCACGCTGGGGGCAGGTGTTTCGGCGACACCGATCCGAGGAGAGAGGAGCAGCACCATCAAGACCGTGAGAACCGTATGTGGGCGACAGAAGGACACTGGACTGGCTCGGGTGCCAATCGTCATACCTGAGGGCCGCCGGGACTGGCAAGAGAAACTTCTCCTGATATGACGTCCCCGGAAATTCCTGGTGGGGAATCAAGTCGAAGGAAGACTTCCGACTTTTATGAGAACCGGTCTGTTGATCATGGTATAGTTGACACCTGCCGAAGGCTGCGGCCAAGACACCGAGGCAAAATGACCGCCGCTCCGCTATGTCGCGGTATCCAGTGATCGCACATCCTGCTAAATAGATCTTGTGACGACTCCGAACCAGACCGCTTCAGAAGTCCGCTCGCTTCGCATTGCGCTCTTCGGCGCCGGTCGCCATGCCCAGCACCATGCGCGCGCGATCCTCCGCTGTCCTGCGGCCGAGCTGGTGGCCGTGGCCGACCCGTCGGACGCGGCCCAAGCCGCGATGCGCGAGATTGTCCCGAGTATCAAACGGTTCAATACGCCCGAGGAACTCCTTGCCGCCGAGCGTCCCGACGTGGTCCATATCATCACGCCTCCCGCGTCCCATGCGCCGCTGGCGCGGGCGGCGCTTCAGGCAGGCAGCCACATCTATGTGGAGAAACCGTTCGCCGAGCGGGTCGAAGACGCACAGCGCATTCTGGAAGAGGCGCGCACCAGAGGGCTTCTGGTGTGCGCCGGCCATCAGTTGCTCTACGAGCCGCCGACCAGGGTGCTGGCCCGCTACCTGTCCTCGATCGGGAGGGTCGCACACGTGGAGAGCTATTTCTCGTTCCGAACGGTCCGGCACGCGCCGGGCGGCCGCACCGTGCTCCGCGCGGACCATCAGTTGCTCGATATCCTACCGCATCCGGTCTATCTGCTGTTGCAGGTCCTCGAACAGGCGGGCGATGGGACCATCGACCTGGTCTCATTGGAAGTCAGCCAGGCGGGAACGGTCCATGCCCTCGTGCGCCGAGGGGCGGTGACGGGCACGCTGGTCGTGACGTTGGAGGGGCGCCCTGTGGAGAGTTACCTCCGGGTGGTCGGCCGGAACGGATCGCTCTTCGCCGACTATGTTCGGAGTACTGTCCAGCGGGCGATCGGCCCCGGCTCATCCGGCATCGATAAACTCTTCGCCCCCTATCGGCAGGCTCGGCAACTCCTGACCGGCGCCACGGTCGCGATGGCGCGCCGATTTCTCAAGAGCCAACGTAGTTACCCGGGATTAACGGAACTGATCTCGGCTTTCTATGACTCCATCCGCAACGGAGCCCCGTCCCCCCTGTCTCCCGAAAGTCTGTTGGAGACCGTGCGGATCTGCGAGCGGGTGGCGCAGGCGCTTCGCGAGCGGGAGGCCAAGGCGCTCGCCGCGGCTGCACCGAGACCGGTCGAGAGCCGCGGCGTCTTAGTGACCGGCGGGACCGGGTTTCTGGGAAAGGAGATCGTGCGCGCCTTGCTGGCGCGGGACCGTTCGGTTCGCGTCGTGGCGCGGCGGGAGCCTTCTCCCTGGGAGCGGATCGCCGGAGCCGAGTATGTGGTGGCCGATGTCGCGCCGGGAGCGGCAGCCCATCTGTTCAAGGGGGTGGACACGGTCATTCATGCGGCGGCCGAAACCGCGGGCGGGTGGGATGAGCACCAACGGAATTCGCTGGACGCGACCGAGCGGATGGTCCGGGGAGCGGCCGCAGCCGGCGTTGTTCATTTCATCCACGTCAGCAGCCTGGCGGTGCTGGCCCAGGGAACCGGTTCGCCGATCGGCGACAACCATCCGTTGGAACCGGACAGCAAGGGGTCCGGCCCCTATGTCTGGGGCAAGCTGGAATCCGAGCGGCTGGCCGTGCTGGTGGGGAAGGAATTGGGCCTGTCGGTCAAGGTCGTCCGGCCCGGCGCGTTGGTGGACTATCGAGACTTCGATCCTCCAGGCCGGCTTGGAAAGCGGCTGGGCAATATTTTCGTGGCCGTTGGATCGCCGAGCGACAGGCTCGGCGTCGTGGATGTCGGTTTCTCCGGGCGCTTCCTGGCTTGGACGGTGGACCACTGGGATGAGGTGCCGAGTCGGTTGAACCTGCTCGATCCCGTCTTGCCGACCAAGCGGGAACTGCTGGATCAGCTCCGGAAGGCCAATCCCGACCTCACTGTGATCTGGCTCCCGACGTTCGTTCTGATCCCGCTGTCCTGGGTGGCCACGCTTGCGCAAAAACTGCTCCGGCCCGGCAAGCCTTCGATCAACGTCGCCAAGGTCTTCAGCGTGCTCCCGTACGACACCTCGCTGATCGCCAAGCTTGCGCCCCATATTCCTCCTCAATAGATCGTCCGCGAAACCGTCGCATTTCCCTTCTCCCTTGCCCTCTTCACCGTGGAGGAGAGCGTGACGGGTGTTGTCCATGGGCCAATGGCGCTGGCTTGATCACGAAAGGGTGGCTCCATAAAATGATGCGCCCAGCCGACCTATTCCCTCACGACGGAGGTCACATGCCCAGGATCAAAAAGAGCGAGACGGCAAAAACAAGCGCGCCCAGTTCCAAGGCGGCATCCCCGTCGCCCCCTCCGACCGCGCAGGATTTCGAGAAGCTCGGCGTCTTTTATTTGGGCAGGCCCTTCGACCTCGCCACCAAGACTCCGCTGCCCGGCTGGCTCCTCTACGACTCCAAGGATCTCGTGACCCATGCCGTCTGCGTCGGCATGACCGGGAGCGGCAAGACAGGCCTCTGCCTGGCGCTCCTCGAAGAGGCGGCGATCGACGGCATCCCGGCCCTGATCATCGATCCGAAGGGAGATCTCGGCAATCTTCTCCTCACGTTTCCCGAACTACGCGCGCAGGACTTCGAGCCCTGGATTAACGAGGACGAAGCCCGCAAGAAGGGACTCTCGCCGGCCGACTATGCCGCGAAACAGGCGGAGCTCTGGAAGAAGGGGGTGGCGCAGTGGGGACAGGATGGGGAGCGGATCGCTCGGTTACGGGCCTCGGCCGATTTTGCGATCTACACGCCCGGGAGTAACGCGGGCTTGCCGGTGTCGATCCTCAAGTCGTTCGCGGCTCCGGACCAGGGAATTTGCATCGATGCCGAATTGCTCCGGGAGCGCATCAGCACGACCGCCACCAGCCTGCTGGGCTTGCTGGGCATCGAGGCCGATCCCATCAAGCGTCGTGAGCATATCCTGCTCTCCACCGTTCTCGACGCGGCCTGGCGAAGAGGGCAGGACCTGGATCTTGCGGCCTTGATCCATCAGATCCAGACACCGCCTGTCTCGAAGGTCGGTGTCATGGATCTGGAATCGTTTTATCCCTCCAAAGAGCGGTTTGCGCTGGCGATGCAACTGAACAATCTGCTGGCGGCGCCGGGGTTCGCGTCCTGGATGGAAGGGGAGGCGCTGGAGCTGTCGTCGTTGCTCTATACGCCGGAGGGAAAGCCGAGAATGGCGATCATGTCGATCGCGCATTTGGGCGAGGCCGAGCGGATGTTCTTTGTGTCGCTCCTGCTGAACCAAGCGCTCGGCTGGGTCCGAGCCCAATCCGGCACGACCTCGCTGCGCGCCCTGATCTATATGGACGAGATCTTCGGCTACTTCCCGCCGGTCGCCAATCCGCCGTCCAAAGGTCCGTTGCTGACCCTGTTGAAGCAGGCGAGAGCCTTCGGCGTCGGGATCGTCCTGGCGACGCAGAACCCGGTGGATCTGGACTATAAGGGCCTGGCGAACACCGGCACCTGGTTCATCGGCCGATTGCAGACAGAACGGGACAAGGCACGAGTGCTTGAAGGACTTGAAGGGGCGTCGGCGGGATCGGGGCAGCGGTTCGATCGCAAACGGATGGAGGAAACATTGGCCGGGCTGGGCAATCGGATCTTTCTGATGAACAACGTCCATGAGGACGAGCCGGTGATCTTTGAAACCCGCTGGGCCCTGTCGTACCTGCGCGGTCCCTTGACCAGGACCCAGATCAAATCGTTGATGGACCCGGTGAGGCGTCAAGCGCCAAGCGTCAACAGTCAAACGGACGGAAGTGATGAATCAGCCTTCTTACGAATGACGAATGACGGATTACGAGTGACCGCCACACGTCCCGTCCTCCCTCCTGGCGTTCCGCAATACTTCGTCCCAGTGCGTGGAACTCAGCCGAGCGGCAGCCAGCTCGTCTATCGCCCGATGGCCCTGGGCCTTTCGCAGATCCGGTTTGCCGATGCCAAGAAGGGGCTGGAAGCCATCCATGACGAAGCCCATGTGATGCCCGTCGATCGGGCGGCGAGGGTGCTGGACTGGGAGCGGAGCGCGGCGGTGTCGATTGCGCAGGACGACCTGGAACGCGAGCCGGACCCCGAGGCCCAGTTCGAGGAGATCACTCCCCCGGCTGGCCAGCCGAAGCAGTACGAGGAATGGAAGAAGGCTTATGCGAACTGGCTGTTCCGCACCGCCAAGCTCGACTTGTACCGGAGCCCGAGCCTGTCCGAACTCTCCAGGCCCGGTGAATCCGAACGGGACTTTCGGGTGCGGCTCATGCAAATCGCGCACGAGCGCCGGGACGCAACCGCCGACAAGCTTCGCCAGAAGTACGCGCCGAAAATCGCGGCGCTGCAAGAGCGCATCAGGCGCGCCGAACAGGCCGTGGAGCGCGAAAAGGAACAGGCGAAACAGACGGGGCTCCAAACGGCCCTGTCAGTCGGCGCGACAATTCTAGGGGCCTTTATGGGACGAAAAATCATCTCCGCAACGACGATCGGCAAAGCCACCACGGCCCTCGGCAAGGCCGGCCGAGCGATGAAGGACGCGAAAGACGTGGCGATGGCGCGGGACAACGTCGCGGCGCTGCAGCAACAACTGGCTGAGCTCGAAGCCCAGTTCAAGTCGGAGACCGACAGCTTGTCGGAAGCCGATCCACAGACGGAACCGCTCGAAACGGTCCCGCTTCGTCCGACCAAGAGCAATATCTCCGTCAAACTGGTCGCGCTGGCGTGGCTCCCGCACTGGCGCGACTCGACGGACAATCTCCTCCCGGCTTATCAGTAGCGCCGGCCTGTTCGTCGCGGCGATCGATGCTGAAGACCGAACGCCCTACCGGTATCCGTTTTGGAGGACATACATTGGGTTGAGCACGGTCACCGCGATCTTCTCTGCGGTGGTGAATCCGTCCTTTCGCATCGCCAGCGTGGCTCTGAAGACCAGTTCTCCCAGAATGGATCCTACGATCGGAGTGATGATCAAGTCTTGAATGCTGGGCCGTTCCGCCCAGCTTTCGACGAAGTATTCAAAGGCGGTCGACATCGCGGTCGAAAAGAGAAAAGACCTGAGTGGGCTTTCGCCGAAATTCCGCTGAGAAAGATAGAAGCTCATGCCGAAATAGGGATGGCCCGCGTAGTTCACGATCTCTCGATCCTTGTCGATCACCGGCGGTTTGGTCCAGGCGTCCTTAAAATGTTCCCACGCTTCTTCCACGGCGCCCTCCTTCGTGGCCCCTGTGAACGAGGATGGCAGGAAAGCATAGGCCGCAAAGCCGAGCCACACGCCTCCGATAAGGGCCGTCACGGTCTTCGCCGCGTGGTGAGGAGGGGGAGGCCCGATCTCCGGGAGCGTGGAATCCGTGACGGGGGCGCGAGAGGTGTCGCGATGCAAGAGCGGCTGATCGCGAAACCCGCCGTAGGCATTGCGGAAGGGGCGTGATGAGACGCGGTCACGGTGTGCGAGTACGGCGCCGTCGGGAAGACCAAATTCGATATCGTCCCCGAGCGGGACCAAACTGGGGTGATGGAACCATGTCTGGCGAAGGGGTGGGCGCAGCGGTAAGTCGTTCCCCAACGCGCGATCCTGAAGTAGCGGCAATGCCGGCACTGGGCAGATTCGATTCCCCGCATAGCCAACTCCAGAGGCAAACGTTCCATGGCACCACACCGTGACGTCTCGTTCCGTGAGCGAGAGCCACCTCGAATCCGGGTCGCGTTCCTTCGTGGTCGCCCTGTCGGCATCGGGGACATCAAGCCGGCTTCGGTCCGTTTCCGTCGCAGCCTGAAGGGGAAATAGCGTGTGATCTGGAGATTCGTGGCTCGAAGGCGCAGGCAGGAAAGGCGTCCGGGTCATGTCCCGGAGATCGCTGGCAGGACTTGGGTCGAAGGCCGTTGCACAGCCGGTGGCACAGCCGACAAACACGAGCCACACGACGACCCTGGTCATAGTGGCGCAGGGAGTCAGGTGGGTTCCTTCCTTCGCGGCATGATGAAGAAGACTCACGCAGGCCCTTTCAGGGGAGAGTCAATGTTGCGAACAAGCCGTCGGTGGAGGTGGTATCTGGGGGCGAAGGGCGAAACCACTCGGTGATCGGCTGTCGAGAGGGAATCTGTGTGCCCAGTGTAATGGCGTTACCCGGCGTTATTTCGGTGGTTTTGGCATGACCGATGGGTCGCGGAAGGCTTGAGCGTATACCGAGCACTGTTCTTTGGCCTCGGTCAGAGAGCCCTCATGCTTTTGCAGGCATTCTCTGTAATTCTTCAGTTGTTTTGCCACTTCCTCTCGATAGGCTGTTTCCGCCTGGAGCCTGCGATATTCCTGGCATTGAAGCGCCACGTTCCCCGACCAGAAGGTGTCACTTGGCAACGTGCCGCAGTCGGTCTCATTGTAGTGAACACTGGTGCAACCGATCATGCCGAGCACGAAGAGAGGAAGACAGCGGAATAGATGTCGATACATACTCACCTTCATTGGTCTGACCTGAACCACGGGCTATAGTGGGCGGTAGCTATATCAGAGAACCCCAATGGATACAAGTGTGAATCTGCGGCGGTGAGCGACCGGTGCAGCTCAGCTCTTGGGCCAATACCCGAGCGTAAAGATCAACTCATACCCGCCGACGCGGCTCGTCGCGTTGGGTCCGTAGAGGGGGCTGTTGTAGGTTTGTGTGCCGGCGAGGACATAGGTGAAGTTCGAATCGAACCAGAGCGAGGGAGTGATCCGATACAACAGGCCGCCCACGAAATGGTGCTCGGTGATGTTGGCGGTCGTCGGGTCCAGCGAGGTCGAACGGGTGGGATTGTTCCCGAAATTGTATCCGCCATGGAGATTCAGGGACGTGGTGAGATCGTAGGCGGCGCCGAGGGCGGTCACGTACTGGTCGCGCCAATTGAACGGCACGACCGCTCGGCTGGTTGGGACCAGCGGGTTGCTCCCGTTCGTAAAGTCGATGACGACGTTGTTCAGGGCGCCGTCCCAATTGATCCACTGAAACTTGAATGCCAGCAGCAGCGCGTCGGTGGGACGGTACGAGAGCCCGACGGACAGGTCGTCCGCCCATTTCAACCCGGTCGCCTTGACATCGAACGTGGCGGTGCCGAGCGGGCCGAGGTTTTGGGTCCCGCGCCCATTGCGAAACGGAAGATTCGTCCCCATCGTGTAGGCCATGCCGAAGGTGAGACGGTCGGTGACCTGGTACATGATCCCGAACTTGGGGGTAATCCCGAGGGCGTAGGCGCAGGTGCCGCCGGGAGGGGCCAGACCGCTGTGGTGGGTGCAGGACCCTTCGATGGCAAACCCGGTCGGGGTGTTGGGTAATACCGTCAACGCCGCGTCGGCATAGGAGAGCCCGATCGACGCGCCGATCGACAGGCTGTCCGTGAGCTGGATGGAAATGGACGGCGTGACCTTATAATGACGCAGTTGGCTGCCCGTTCGATCATCGAGCGCGAACGGGGTGCGGAGCCCTCTGAAATCGGTGGCGATGCCCCCCGTCGTGAAAAATCCGATTCCAAGGGAGATCGGTGTGCCAGCCAGCGTCTTGATATACCCGAAGTTGGTGAACAGCAGCGCATCGTCGCTGCCCTCGACGTTGTTCGCGACATTCTGAAATCGGCTATTCGGCTTGATCGTGCCGAACGACAAGCCCGCCGTCCATTGGGTGATCCGACTCATGCCCGCCGGGTTGGTATTCATCGTCGTAAAGTCCAGGGCAATGGCGGTGTCGGCGCCGGCAAGGGCAGAAGACCAGCCTCCCGATCCAATGAGGTTCAGGCCGTTGACCGCATCGGCGGCCTGCGGCGTTCCCATCACGATCCATAGTGTGAGCAAGGCGAGCGGCACCCGGCCGAGGACCGGCAGCCGCGCCTGCGAGATCGGGCGCGTCCTCATATGTCTGATGTCCTTTGTCGGGAGTGGGTCCGAGATCGATCCATTCGATCAGTGTAAGCTAGCCCTGGTTTGAGCCCTTGGAAGGCGAGGAGGCATCAAGCAACAATTCGCGCAGTTTACCGGTGAGTTCCTGACGAGTAAAAGGTTTTGCGAGAATCAAACCGACCGGAGTCGTGGCGTTGTGCCGGATCAATCGGTCTTCCTGATAGCCGGAGACATACAGGACTCGCAGCATCGGGCGAATCTTGACCAGCCGGCCGGCCAGTTCGAAACCGCTCATGCCCGGCATGACCACGTCCGTCATCAGCGCGTGGATGTGCCCGTCATGCTGTTGGGCGATCGCCAACGCCTCCTGTCCATGGCGGGCGATCAGCACCTGGTAGCCGAGTTCCTGCAACAGCGTCCCGGCATATTCCCGCACCACCGGATCATCTTCCACGAGCAGGATGGTGCCGGTGGCCTGATCCGGATGCGCGTGAAGGTCGATCGGGGCCTGGGTCGGCGAATGGGCTTCAGGGAGCAGAATATGGAACGAGGTTCCGATCCCCACTTGGCTAGTGATGCTGATATTGCCGCCGGCCTGCGACACGATCCCTTCGACCACGGATAAGCCCAACCCCGATCCTTGCCCCACTTCCTTGGTCGTGAAGAACGGTTCAAAGGCTCGTTGCAGGACATCGGGACCCATGCCGGCGCCGGTATCGGTGACGGTGAGGCAGACATAGTGCCCCGGCGGCAGTTCGGCCTGCTCCTCGTTCAGCTGCAGGCTCGCCGTCGCGAAGGTCAGGCAGCCGCCCTCAGGCATGGCATCGCGCGCGTTGGCCGCCAGATTAAGAATGACCTGTTGCAACTGAGTCGGATCGAGCTTGACCGGCCTAAGGTCGGGGGTGAGATCAAGCAACAGTTCGATATCCTCTCCCAGCGTCCGCCGGAGCAGATCCTCGCTCTCGCGAATCTGCCGGTTGAGATCCAACACGGTCGGGGTGACCGGCTGTTTGCGGCCGAAGGCCAGGAGCTGGCGGACGAGCGTGGCGCCGTGCAGGGCGGCGCGCCTGATATCCAGAAGGCGCTTGGCTTCGAGGCTGTCGGGCGGCGCCTTTGTCAGCAACACCTCCGCGTAGCCCAGGATGGGCGTGAGCAGGTTGTTGAAGTCGTGCGCCACTCCCGCCGCCAGCCGGCCCACCGCCTCCAGCTTTTGAGCCTGCAACAGTTGCTCTTCGAGCGTCCTGTGCTCCGTGACGTCGAGCAGGGAGCCGGACATGTGGACCGGCGTGCCCGATTCGTCCCAGATCGCCTGGCCTCGCGCGGCAAACCACCGGCAGTCCCCGCTTTTGGTGAACATGCGGAACTCGATATCGAAGCGCGCCCGCTCCTCCAGGTGGCGGCGGAGGGCGCCGAACACGCGGTCCGCATCGTCGGGGTGGATGCGGGACATCCAACTGTCCATGACGCCGGGGAATTCGTCCATGGCATAGCCCAGGAGTTCGGTGAACCGCGGCGAATAATAGATGGGCTGATCCGGATGGAACCAATCCGTCGACGTCCAGCGGACGTCCCAGATTCCTTCCCGCGACCCCAGCACCGCCCGGTTGAACCGTTCGACGCTCTCCTGGAGCGCCAAGGCGATTTTCTGGCGTTCGAACACCTCGGCCCGCAGCGCCTCATTGGCTTGGGCCAGTTCCGCGGTCCGTTCCCGGACCCGTCGATCCAGGTCTCCGTAGGCTTGATGAAGCGCTTCCTCCGCCTGGCGCCGTTGCTCGACCTGCCCCCTCAGATCCGTGATCAAGGTTTGATTATCGAACCGGAGTTCAAGCGAAGCGGCAATGGTGCGGTACATCCGTTCGGCGATGGCGATGGACAGGGCGGCGAAGAGGCCGGTCATGGACCCGATGGCAATCGAGAACGGTTCGCCTTCGGCAAACAGGGTCCAGACCAGCGGACCCAGCGTGGGCACGGCGAAACAGAGAAACGCTTCCCGTCTGGGCGAGAGGGCGATCACGGCTCCGGCGATGGTCCCGGCCAGGAGAAAGGGGATAAAGACCTGGTGGGTGTGGGAACTCGACGGGATCAGCCAAATCCCGGTCGCGCCCCAACCCATGCCTGACAGGAGTGTGCCTACAAGAAACCACCGCTCCCAGCGGCGGAGACCGTGGCGGGATTCCGAACGATGCAAGAAGGCGTACACGAGAGCCAGCCGCCCGACGATCACCACCAACATGTATCCGACCCATAACAGCAGGATGCGGGGGGTGACGACGTGGCGCTGTACCAGCACGAGAATCAGGGCGTTCAACGAGGAGATCAGCAGCGCGAAGGGGGCGTTGGCGAACAACAGCCGGATCTGTTCCCCGTGAATCGTCTCGCGGCGGTCGCGCGACTGGCGGGGATGGCTGGGATCGGGAGGACGAGAGGCGGTTGCCGGCTGAAGGCTATGTGTGGGGATGGTCATGGATGGTCCTCATCGATGGCGGCTGCCACGAGGCTTGGTTGGTCATCCCACGCCGAGCAGCCGGAGGAATTCTGGTCGGGATGCGGGGACAGCCATGGATACGCCCCGATCCCTGGAGACACGTCATTTGTCAACCGTCATTCGTCACGCGCAGGATGATCTCCTACGGTTGACGGTTGGCCATTGACGGTTGGCGCCTTTGCATGCCCGCCGGGACCGCGCGACGGCGGTCGGTTAGGCCCCGTGCTTGCGGTCCCGTTGCATGAGCTTGTCGGTCCATGCCAACAGAATGGCCGATCCGAGAAACGTCATGTGGATCAGGATCTGCCATTGGATGTGTTCCGGCGGCACGTTGCTCACGTTGACGAAGGCTTTCAGCAGGTGGATGCTCGAAATGCCGATCAGCGACGCGGCGAGCTTGACCTTGATCGTGCCCGGGTCGACGTGGCTGAGCCAGTCCGGCCGGTCCGGATGGCCCTCGAGATCCAGCTTGCTGACGAACGTGGCGTACCCGCCGATCACGACCATGGTCAGCAAATTGGCGACCATCGTGATGTCGATCAGTGACAGCACGCCGAGCATGAAGACGGTCTCGGAGATGTCTCCGATGTGATGCACCATCTCCCAGAGTTCGACCAGGAACTTGTAGGCGTAGAGCAGTTCCGCGACGATCAGGCCGCCGTACAGCGGAGCCTGAATCCAGCGGCTGGCGAAGACGACGGTCTCAAACGCCTGCTCGACTCGCGGCACGGCGGCGGCGCGGAGACGGGGTTGTACCGGGTGCCCGTGGTCGTGGTGCGAGTCAGCCAACCAAACGCCTCACGGATCGATCTACGTGGAAATCAACGGGACGGCGGGAGCCCTGGACTTCGCGCAAGACACGCGCGCAATCGACGAACCGGGCGTATCGTAGCCATCTCGCCCGTCTCTGTCAATGCGCATTTCTGAACGGGCGACTCGGGGTCGCCGGTCCAGGCCGCGTCACTCGGTGAATGACCCGAGCCCGTTGCGTCCCTGCTCGACGTAGAAGGCGGCGGCCTGGGAGCGCCGCGTGATGCCGAGTTTGTCGTACATGTTCGCGAGATAGTTTTTCACGGTCTTTTCGCTCAGGTTCATCGCAAGGGCGATCTCCTTGTTCGTTTTGCCCTGCGCCACGAGCGGGAGAATGCGTTCTTCCTGGGGGGACAGGCGACGGGCTTTCGAGGTGACGTGTTTCGCGGCGAGATTGCGCAGCCACGACAGGGTTTTCTTGGCCACCGTGGGATCGAGCAGCGATTCTCCCGAGGCGACGGCCCGGATCGTATCGACGAGCGTGCTGGTGCGGATGTCCTTGAGGACGTAGCCGTGCGCGCCAGCCAGGACGGCGGCGCGCACCGTGTCTTCGTCCGCATAGCTCGTGAGAAACAGGACGCGCGTCTCAGGGCAGGCCGACAGGATATCCCGGCAGATGTCGATGCCGCTGCGGTCCGGCAGTCGGATGTCGAGCAGGACGACGTCCGGATTCAGGCGGGCGGCTTCGGCCAGACCCCTTCCGGCGGTGTCCGAGGCGCCGACCACCCGGATATCCGGCACCAATTGGAGCACGCTGCGAATGCCGGCCAGGACCACCTCGTGATCGTCGACGACCAGCACGGAGATGGCGCGCGGCTTAGCCTTGCTCATGCGGGCCTCCCTGGGGCAGTTCGATCACAACCCTGGTCCCTCGCCCCACGCGCGACTGCACGAGGAATCGGCCCCCCATCCTCGCGGCGCGCGCCGTCATATTGTTCAGGCCGAAGCCGGAGGTCTTGACCGTCGCCGGATCGAAACCCGATCCGTTGTCCCGGATCTCGAGCCGGACCCCGCCGCGATGCCGGCGCAGGCCGACGCGCACCTCGCGGGCCCGCCCGTGCCGGATCGAATTGCTGACCGCTTCGCGAGCGAGATTCAGAAGATGCAAGCGCTGCTGCTGTGTGAGCGGCCCCACCGCCTTGGGAGAGACCTGCACGACAAACTGGGTCTGGCGGGAACTGCCGTAGACGCCGACCACCGACCTGAGCGCCTCCTTGAATCGATCGCCCTCCAACGAATCGAAGTGCAACCCGGTGATGAAGCTGCGTACTTCTTCGATCGTGCGGTTAAGCTGCGAGATGGAATGGGCAAACTCCCGCTTGGCCTTGCGCGGCGCGGCGTCCATGAGCCGGCCGGCCGTATCGAGCCCCAGGCCGACGCCGTAGAGGGATTGCAGGATGCCGTCATGCAGATCTTGGCTCAGGCGCTCGCGCTCTTCCAAGGCGAGACGAAGATTCTCTTCGCTTCGGCGGAGCGCCTGTTCGCCCGTCCTGCGCTCGGTGATGTCGGTGGCGATCACGAGGACTTGATCCGCCACCCCCTGCTCGTTGACGAGCGGCCGTTTCACGGTCTGCAACCAGCGGACCTTGCCGGTCGAATCGGTGAGGGGTTCCTCTCGAATAAAGATCTCCGCTCCGGTGTCGAAAACGCGCAGATCCATATCCCGAAAGCGCGTCAGCTCCTTCTGGTTGATGCTGAAATCCGCATCCGTCTTGCCCACCAGGGCTTCGACCGTGGTCCCGTAGGCGTCGGCCACCGCCTGGTTGGCCAGGGTGAACCGCCCGTCCCGATCCTTGGCCAGGACAAAATTGGGACTCAGATCGATGACCTGGCGGAGAAACGCCCGTTGCTTGCGCAGGGAGGCCTCCGCCTCTTTGCGCGACGTAATCTCTTCGAGGATGCCGAAAATGCTTGTGATCCGGCCGTTCTGATCCCGGGAGACGGCCGGCCACAGGCTGATGTCGATCAGGCGCCCGTCCTTGCGTTGCCGGCGCAGTTCGATGCCCGGTTGAACGAGCCCTGCAAGGCCGTTCTCCCACATGGCGTCGGCCTCCTGTTCCATGCCGGGCGGCACATACGGAAGCTCGCGTCCCAGCACCTCCTGCTCAGACCATCCGAATATCCGTTCCGCCGCGGGATTCCATCGGATGACCTGACCCTGCTCATTCAGGCTCACGATGGCCAGGGGAGAGAGCCGGACCAGCGTTTCGAGTTGGTCGGTGGTGTTTCGCAATTGTTCCTCGGCGCGCCGCCGTTCCGCCTCCGCCTGTTCGAATTCAGTCACGTCCCGGCAGTCGATCAAGGCTACGGGAGCCCCGTCGGCATCCTTGACGACGCGCACCGTTTCCTCGACCCAGAGTTCCGTGCCGTCCTTGCGGATCTTTCGGAGTTTCCAGTGATGGATCTCGTCCGGAGCCTGAAACGCCCGCTCCAGCGCGTTGCCGGCGGGGCCCTGTTGGTCCTCGGGAAACACCCGGAGAACGGAACGGCCGATCAGCTCATGCGGCTCGAATCCCAGTTGGCGGGCGCCGAAGCGATTGACCGAGAGGACGGACCCGGTTTGGTCCACGGTGAAATACATCGAGGGCGTGTCTTCGTAGAGGGTCCGAAGCCGTTCCTCGCTGAGGCGGAGCGCTGCGTTGGCGGCCTCCAGACTCTTGGTGCGCTCGAACACCCGAGCTTCGAGTTCACGGTTTGCCCGGCGGAGTTCCTCCTCCGCTTCCCTGGCCGCCGTCATATCCCGCGCGATGACGACCGCCCCCTCGACGGTTCCGTCAAGTCCCCGCCGGTGGGTGAGGTCGCGGAACGCGCCGATCGCGCCGGCCGTGGCGCCGTTCCGGTCGGCGATGGCAAACATCGAGACGTCGAGGGAGACGGTGCGTCCGGTCTTGGTCCGCGCCACGATCTCGCCCCGGAACGTGCCGTTGTCCGCGAGCTGCCGGTTGATGGCGACAAAGTCGCGCTGCCCCATATAGAGGGCGGGTGTATGCCCGTTCAGCTCTTCGTCGGAGTATTCCAGCAGGCTGGCATGGGCCGGATTCTGCTCCAGATATCGGCCTTGAGCATCGAGGAAGGCCATCGCCTCGGGCGATTGGAGGAACAGGGCGCGGTACCGATCCAATGGATCAAGGACCGACTGTTGCGACAGCCGCTGTTCCGGCTCAATGCTGCGCGTATGGAGATGGCGGGCCTCGGTCGCGAACGGATCGTCCACTGACTGGGAAGGGGCCATAGTATTCTCCCTTGCGAAAGTCGCGCAGCCTCCTCCTCCGACGCCGTGCAGGCGTCGAGTCTGGCGGGTGGGAGAATGGACTATACTGGAGGCGGCGTCAAAAACGCTAGGGGAGATTGGTCCTAGGAGCGGTAGGGAAGAGGGGCACCGAGCAGATCTCCGGCTGTGTTCGAGGGCCGGCCGGCGGCCGCGTCTTCCGCTGCCTTCACCGCATACTCCCGCCGCACGAGATCGACGAATGTGTCCAGTTCGAACGGCTTGGCAATGGTGCAATGAAACCCGTTCGTGTCGTTCACGGGCGGATGGTGGGCCGGCTCAGCGCGGCCGGGGTCGCCCGAGAGGAGGATAAAACGAGACCGGGTTTGCGGAAATTCCTGCTTGAACCGGCGGAGCGTGGTCGGACCGTCACATTCCGGCATGGACAGGTCGAGCAGCACGATGTCAGCCGGTGCTGTCCGGTAACGCTCCAGCGCCTCGCGCCCGTTCGAGGCCTCGGACACCTGAAATCCTTCCCGTTCCAGCGAGAAACGGACCAAACTGCGCAGCGGCTCTAGATCGTCCACGATCAAGACGGAAGGCATAGCGCGATCTCCCCTTCACGGCCTGGAGCCAGGGTGATGGTCCCATCAGCCGTCTTCAACGCAATGACGTAACTGTACCACCTGTTCAGACGATCACGTAGGGAAAGAAGGAGGTGAACGGCGAAATAAAATGGTCCTATTGAGATCAGCCCGGGATGAAGAGTCGGGTTTGACTCTTGCGTAGTAAATCCCTAAGCTGCGGAACCAGTCTCTGCCAAGCCGCCGGCACCAGGACGATCCATAGGAGCCTGTCCGACATTGCCGTTCGTGACGAGGCGAAGGAGGTGCTGGCAGATGCAAGGCCGCAGGCCACGAAAACCCGGAGGCGTATTCGCTGGAATACGTTGAGGATTTTTCTTGGCCGAGAACGAAGCAGATGCCGGTACATCGTTCGCCGCAGTAGAAAGGTCAATGTCGGACAGGCTCCATAAGGACGGGACGCACGATGATAAGACTGGGGAATGCGGGAGGGATTATAACCGTCATGCTAGTGGTTTGTACAGCGGGCTGTTCAAGCGGGCCGTCTCGGGGACCCTTCGGCCCAGATGACCCGGAGACAGCGGTCACGAAGGCCC
>DATIBM010000270.1:0-12674 GCA_035457545.1 Nitrospiraceae bacterium | reverse complement strand
CTTGACTGCCAAGAAAATTCATCGGGCCCACCGACTCAAAAAACAGCAGCGCCGGCGTGGCCATGCGGCGGTCGATGATGGTCTCGGCCAACCGCTCGAGCAGAGCCTGGTCTTCCAGAGACAGCGGCCGGTTCTCCTGATGAACGGTAAAGGCATGCGCCAACTGAGGACGGAGTCTCCGAAGCCGTTCGGTGAAGGACGCTTTCAGGCGCGGGATCATCGGCGTCAATTGCAACGTCGGAGCGCAACGCTGGAGCGAAATCTCGCAACAGGCAAGGACGATGATGGGTGATTATAGTGACGGCTCAGGGGAGAGTCAATTTTGCGAGAGATCGGAAACGGATGTCGCCGAGGTTGTACGAGACGTGGCCTGACGATCGACCCGCCGCTCAGGCGGTCTCGCCAACGTCGGCGCGGGAGCCACCAACCTGCTCCGCAGCATGGTAGGAACTGCGCACCAGCGGCCCCGATTCCACATGCGCGAAGCCCATGGCATAGCCTTCATCTCTGAACGTGGCAAAGTCGTCCGGATGGTAGAAATGGGCGACCGGCAGGTGCTGCGCGCTCGGCTGGAGATATTGCCCGATCGTGAGGATCTCGCAACGGACTGCCCGGAGATCGCGCATGACCTCGCGGATCTCGTCGGCGGTCTCGCCCATCCCCGCGATCACGCCGGACTTGGTCCTGGCGCCCACCTGCTTGGCGCGGTCGAGCAGTTGGATGGACCGGTCGTATTTGCCCTGCGGTCTGATGGAGGGAAACAGCCGCCGGACCGTTTCGATATTGTGGTTGAGGATGTCCGGGCGCTCGTCAAGGACGGTCTGGAGCGCCGCCTCGCTGCCTTCGAAATCCGGAATCAGCACCTCGACCGCGCAGGAGGGCGTGAGTTGTCGGATCAACCGGATTGTCTCGGCGAAGATCGAGGCGCCTCCGTCCGGAAGTTCATCCCGGTTCACCGAGGTAATCACCGCATGACGGAGCCCCATCGCCTGCACCGCCTCCGCCACCCGTCGCGGCTCGTCCCGATCGATCGGGAGGGGCCTGCCGGTGCCGACGGAACAGTAGTGGCAGCGCCTCGTGCAGATGTCGCCCAGAATAAGAAAGGTGGCGGTGCGGTGATTCCAACATTCCCAACGGTTCGGGCAGCGGGCTTCTTCGCAGATCGTGTGCAGCCCCAGCCGGTCCACGATCCGCCGGACCTCCTGATACTCGGGCCCGGTCGTCAGGCGCACTTTGAACCAGTCCGGCAGGCGCCGGCCGGATCTCGTCAGCTCTGCAGCGGGAATCAGCTTCATCGGCCCTCATGGGAACCGCGGAAGGCCAACCGGCCGAGCAGCCGCGAGAACCAACGAGAAGGTTCGGCGGGCTGCGGCGGGTCCGGGTATTCGATCCAGGGCTCCTGGCTTCCCAAATAGGCCTCGCCTCGAAAGCTTGCGCGGCTCTTGAGCTGGCGATAGCCGCGATCCTGTAGCAATTGTATCAAGTCGCCGATTGTCCCCTCATGCGCGGGATGCCAGGCAGTAGAGAGGACAAGCTGCTCATACCGAAGGAACGCGCGGTATCGGCCCTGTTCGCAGCGGACCTCGACCGTCCGATTGAAGCCCCGTTCCCGCTCGTCCAGGCCGGTCACTTGATATCGGGCCACGACCTCTTCAGACATGGGTCACACGGCGCGAAAGACGGCCAGCAGATCGCTCAGCGCGATCACCTTGTTTTTCAGCATGGTCCGGGAGGCCTGCACCTGCTCGCCGGCGTTGGGTTTGGTCTTGCCCTCACGAAGGCAGACCCCGCCCAAGCGGAGGATCTCTTCGCATTCGGCCTCGACCTTTTGACGAACGACCGGATTGATGGAGATGATGTCACGCAGGTGCGAGCGCGTGTCGGCGAGATGTTTCTGCAGTTCCTCTTCCGGGTAACTCCGCCTGAGCCCTTCGTCCAGACAGCGATCGAGGTATTGGCTCAAGAACACATACAGCCGGACGAACGTTTCGGTCAGGTCGATGTGCGTGGGCGACGGGGAAGTGTGATTCATGACGGCGATGGTCCTCTCGTTAAAGATAAAAATGGATGATCATGGTGAGGAGGCGGCGAGGCTACAGCAGGACTTTGATGTCCGTTCCTTCCACCTTCACCTGATAGGTGTCGATCTTGGACGCGGGATTGTTCACGCACCCTCCGGTCTTCACGTTGAACTGCCATCCATGCCAGGGGCAGGTCACGACCTCGCCTTCCAAATCGCCCTCCCCCAGCGGGCCGCCCCGATGCACGCAGGTGTTGTCGATGGCATAGATGGTGCCGTCGAGATTGAACAGGGCCAGGGCCTTGCCATTCGTTTCCGCGACGATGCCGGTGCCCGGTTTGACATCGTCAGTACTCGCCACTTTCACGAACTCCGCCATGTCATCCTCTCCTTGCGTTGGTTGCTGCTGGTGCGATGCCGATTACCCCTTGCCGAACGGGGCCTTGATCTTTTTCAACAGGCTTTCGAGCGGCGGGGCCGTCGTTGGTTTCGCCTCCTCGACTTCCTCCCGGATCTTCCTGGCGATGTCCAAAAACGCCTGCGATTGGGGAGAGTCGGGGTGCCCGACGACGATCGGCAGCCCGCTGTCTCCTCCGGCGCGGATCGCGGGATCGATCGGGACGCGGCCGAGGAACGGGATGCCCATGGCCTGGGCGGCGCGCTCCCCTCCTCCATAGGAAAAGATCTCCGTCTTCTCGCCGCAATGGCCGCAGACGAAGTGGCTCATGTTCTCGATCAAGCCCAGCAACGGCACGTTCACTTTCTGGAACATCATGATGCCTTTGCGGACGTCATAGAGGGCGACGTTCTGCGGCGTGGTCACGGTGATGGCCCCCCGGAGCGGAACCAGTTGGGTGAGGGTCAATTGCGCGTCTCCCGTGCCGGGCGGCAGGTCGATGAGCAGGTAATCCAAGTCTCCCCACAGCACGTCGCGGAAAAACTGTTGAATGGCCGTATGCACCATCGGACCCCGCCACACGACCGCCGTTTCCTCCGGCACGAAGAACCCCATCGAGATCAGTTTCACGCCGTGGTTTTCGGCCGGGATGATTTTTCCGTCCCGTTGCTCCGGCGGCTTGGTCACGCCCATCATCATCGGGATATTGGGCCCGTAGATGTCCGCGTCGAGCAGGCCCACCGTGGCGCCGGACTGCCGGAGCGCAACCGCCAGGTTGACGGCCACCGTGGACTTGCCGACCCCGCCCTTCCCGCTGCTGACGGCCAGGGCATACTTCACGCCGGGGATCAGGCTGGATCGGGCCGGCCCGTCGCCCGTTCCGGGCTGTTCTGTGTGTTCTTGCGACATAAACGATCCTCCACATCCAGGATATTGGAAATGTCCGCCAGCCGTGTGATGCCCCGCACCCGGGAAGCTTGGCTCATTAAGGGGCGGCACCCGCTCCGAACACGAGACGAACGACGCCTCACGATCGACGACTTGATGAGTCCCATCATAAGCGATCTCCCGACGGAATTGAAATGGTGCGGGCGCCCCAATGACTGGCCCGATGGACCCACGGCGTCTCGCCGATCTTCGCCCGGAAAGCGCGGCGTCCGAGTTCGGCCCGTTGCCCGGCTCGGTGTATACTGAAATCAGCACCTCATCCCACGCGCGGGGCTGCGATGTCGATCGATCCCCTCTCGCTCGAACCGCTGATTCATCACATCGGAACCGACATGGCGCAGGGCTCATCCGGCGCAGCGCCGGCGCTCTTCGACCGCCAGCGCTGGTCGCACCGGCTGCTGGATTGGGCGATGAACGACCCCGAGTTCAAGGTCCAACTGTTCCGGTTCGTGGATGTGTTGCCGGTGTTGCGCCATGACGAGCAGGTCGCCCGTCTGCTGGACGAGTACTTCAGCGATCAGGAACGGTTGGGCCGCCTGCTCCAATGGGGCATGAAAGTCATGGCCGGCTCGACCTTGGCGGCCAAGCTCGGCGCGCGGTCGCTTCGCAAGCAGGTGGAACAGATGGCCGGGCTGTTCATTGCCGGGGAGACCGTCGCGCAGGCCGCTTCGATCCTCACCCGACTCTGGAACGACGGCCGCGCCTGCTCCGTCGATCTGCTCGGAGAAGCCACCGTCTCGGAAGTGGAAGCCGACCGATATCGGGACCGGTGTCTCTCCGCCTTGCGCGAGCTGGCGGAGACCGCCGCCGGCTGGCCCGCCTCTCCCCTGCTGGAGCAGGACCAGATGGGGCCCATTCCCCGCGTTCAACTCTCCATCAAGATTTCCGCGCTCTATTCGCAACTCGACGCCATTGATCCCGAGGGCAGCTATCGGGCGGTCGCTGATCGATTGCGGCCCCTGCTGGACCTGGCCAAATCCATTCCGGCCGGCATCATCTTCGATATGGAACAGGCTGAGCTCAAGGACCTCACCCTGTCCATCTTCACGCGACTGTTGTCGGAGCCGGCCTATCGCGCGTTTCCCCATGCCGGCCTCGCGATCCAGGCCTACCACCGGGAAACGGCCCGCGATGTGGAGAGGCTGATCGGCTGGACTCAACAGCGAGGAACGCCGATCACGATCAGGCTCGTCAAGGGCGCCTATTGGGATTCCGATTGGATCCGCTACCGCCAGCGGGGGTGGCCGGTTCCCCTGTTCGTTCACAAGGCCGAAACCGATGTCGCCTACGAATCCTTGACCAGGGTGCTGCTGGACCACCATCACCTGATTCGACCGGCCTTCGGCACCCACAACCTACGCACGCTGGCCCATGCGGAAGCCTACGCGAGCCGGCTGAATCTGCCGGCCCATGCCTGGGAATATCAAATGATCTACGGCATGGCCGAGCCCCTTCAAGCCGCCGTCGTTCGGCGCGGGCGGCGGCTCAGACTCTATACGCCGGTGGGCGAACTGCTGCCGGGCATGGCCTACCTGGTCAGGCGGCTGCTCGAAAACACTTCCAACGAGTCGTGTCTACGAAAGGAATATGTCGAATCCCACCCGCTCGATCTGCTCTTGGCCAGACCGGAGCCGCCCGCGTCCCTTTCGTCGGAGCAGCCGGAGGAACAGCCTGAGCCGGGCGCCTTTCGGAACGAGCCCCATTCCGATTTCTCGCTGGCGCCGGTCCGCGCCTCCATGGCGGAGGCGATTCAGTCGGTTCGCCGCAGGCTTGGACAACCGGTTTCCGTGCCCTTCGCTGCCAACAGGCCGCCATCCGGTCCTCCACTCGTTGTAAGAAATCCCAGCCGTCCCGATGAACTTCTGGGAACCGTGTTGACGGTGTTGCCGGCCGACCTCCCGGCGGTGATGGAGGGCGCGAAGCAGCGCATCGGACCATGGAAAGACAGACCGGCTGCCGAGCGGGTCGAGATCATGAGACGGGCGGCGGCCCTGATGAGACAGCGCCGGTATGAGCTGGCAGCCTGGGAAGTGTTGGAGGAAGGAAAGCCCTGGCGCGAGGCGGATGCGGACGTGGCGGAGGCGATCGACTTCTTGCTGTTTTATGCGCGCCGGATGGAACAGTTGGGAGTGCCCCGCCGGCTGGGCCGTGAGCCGGGAGAGGCCAATCATCTCAGTTATACGGCCCGAGGGATCGCGGCGGTGATCGCGCCCTGGAATTTTCCGTTGGCGATTCCCACCGGGATGGTCTCCGCGGCGTTGGTCACCGGCAATGTGGTGCTGTTCAAACCCTCGGAACGGGCGCCGATCGTCGGCTGTCTGCTGGGACAGATCCTTGCGGAAGCCGGTTTGCCGGCGGGGGTCTTACAGGTGTTGCCGGGCGGTCCGGATCTCGGCCGGGCCCTGGTGCAACATCCGGACAGCGGGGTCATTGCCTTCACCGGCTCGAAGAACGCGGGATTGTGGATACTCGGGCAAGCGGCCCAAGTGGGAAAGGGGCAGCGGCACGTCAAGCGCGTGATTGCCGAAATGGGCGGGAAGAACGCGATCATCGTCGATGAGACGGCCGACCTCGACGAAGCGGTCTCGGGTGTGGTGGTTTCGTTCACGGGCTATCAAGGACAAAAGTGTTCGGCCTGTTCGCGCGTGATCGTGCATAGGGCCGTGCACGATCTGTTTGTGCAACGATTGACCGACGCCGTCCAGGCCGTCACGATCGGTCCTTCCGAAGATCCCGGCTCGCGGATGGGGCCGATGATCGACGAGCGGGCGTTGAAGACCGTCCGCGACTATGTGGAAATCGGCCGGCGCGAAGGCCGCGTGATCGTCGACCGGACCATGTCCGGCCCCGGTTATTTCCAGGGACCGGTGATCGTGGCCGAGATCCGCCCCGAGCATCGGCTCGCGCAGGAGGAGATCTTCGGTCCGGTCCTGGCCGTGATGCGGGCCTCGGACTTTTCGCAGGCGTTGGACATGGCCAACGAGACGGACTATGCGCTCACCGGCGGGGTCTATTCGCGAAGTCCTAAAAATCTCCAGATTGCAAGGGAGCGGTTCGACGTGGGGAATCTCTACATCAACCGTCCGATCACCGGGGCGCTGGTCGGCCGGCAACCGTTCGGGGGCCACAGGCTGTCCGGCGTCGGCGCCAAGGCGGGCGGCGACGACTACCTACTCCAGTTCATGACGGCGCGCGTCGTGAGCGAGAATACCCTTCGGCGGGGATTCGCGCCGCTCGATTGAGTGGGCCGGCGGCTTCACCTTGTATTCCACCAGCTCCTCCTGAATCTCGCTGACCAGCCCTCGGTCCCGCCGCAGAGGCGGTAATTCCTGCCGCTCGATATACTTCACCATCCCGACGCCCTTCGCGAACCAGGCATTCATCACGTCCGTGCCGACCACGGCATGGTTGTCGGCGGACAGCGTGATCCGCAGCGTCATGCGGGCCTCGAGATGGACCGAGTCCGGGAATTGTCCGGCCGGCACGGTCACATGGTCCCGTCCCACCACCGACACTGTGCCCAGCACGTCCACCCGCTCATTGACGCCGTCGCCGTCCAAGTCGTTTCCGAAATCCAACTGTTTCCGGTCGAACTGTTGAAAGCTCGACGGGTACCGCAGCGGAAACTGCACGATCTGATAGGGAACCAGTTGCCGTTCGAGCGGCGTGCCCGGCTCGGAGCCGTGGTACACGATGCCCACGGCGTCCCGCCGGTAAAAACTGTCGGAGGGGCCGTGGTTGCCCGCATTCGAGTCATGGAACACCGTCACCTGCACACCCTTCCGTTTCTCGGTGCGGAGGACCTTCGACTCATTGACGAACATCTTATGGTCGATCGATTGTACGGGACCTTCCGTGACTTCGCCTCGGTATGACCAACGGTTGCCGAGGTCGTCGGGAAAATAGGCCGGCGAATCCTCGACGGTCTGCATGGAATCGGCCCAACCGGGCCCGGCAGAGAGCGTCAGCAGAGTGAAACCGAACGACAACCAGATGCGAGGGACTGAACAAGCCATAGGGATTCCTTTCGACAATCGTCGGACCGTATCACAGGGGCCGACAGGCGGGCAAGGCAATCGACGGCCGCGCGATGAAACGCTCAGGTGACGGCGCGATTTCGTGGAATGCCCTGGCCCCGCACGTTGCCTTTCGTCGGCCGGCTACCCATAATCCTCCAGCCTGGCGAAAGGATCAGTCGTGAAGCGAAAGGAATCACAAGGGCGCAGCCCTGAATCCAGCGGGTCTCCCTGCCTCTGGGTGACGGGCGGTTCGCGGGGCATCGGCCGCGCGGTTGCCCGCCGATTCGGCGAAGCCGGCTGGCGGGTGGCGGTACAGTATTGCCGGCGCGAGCCGGAGGCGAAGCACACCGCGGATCTGGTCAAAGCCGCGGGAGGCGAGGCCGTCGTCGTCCAGGCCGATGTGCGCGATGCCGGACAGGTGGCCAAGGCCGCACGATCCATCGAGGAGCGGTGGCATCGGTTGGACGCGCTGATCTGCTGCGCCGGCGTGGCCGAGGACGGACTCATCGTCCGGACCCCGCCCGATCACTGGAACACAGTGATCGACACGAACCTGACCGGGGTCTTCCACTGTCTGCGCGAAGCTGCGGCGCTCATGGAGGGGCGCGGTGGCAACATTGTGATTGTCGGGTCCTTCGCGGGATTCCACGGAGGCGGCGGGCAGGCTGCGTATTCCGCCTCCAAGGCCGGTCTCCTGGGCCTGGTCCGGTCTGCTGCCTGGGAATGGGGGCCGAGCAACATCAGGGTGAATGTCGCGCTGCCCGGCTGGCAGAGGACCGAGCTGGCGGGAGAAGCGATGCCGGAAGGGCCCTGGCTGGCCGACCATGCGTTGGGTCGGACGCCCGATCTCGATGAAGTGGTTGGGTCGATCTACCGCCTGGCGACCGTGAAGGATACCTCCGGGCAGGTCTGGAATCTCGACAGCCGTCTCCTCTGACTATGAAACAGACCCCTTCTCAGACCATGCCGAACGGAGTGGCCACCCTCTTTGTCACGGGGACCGATACGGGAGTCGGCAAGACGGTCGTGACCGCTGCGCTGGCGACCTGCTTGAGACAACGCGGTTATCGAGTCGGCGTGATGAAGCCGATCGAGACGGGCGTGCCGGCAGGCCGGGCGGACGAACCGGATCGGAGCGATGCAAACCGCTTAAGGCAGGCCGCCGCCAGCTCGGACGACCGGATCCTCATCAATCCCTATCGGTTCGCGGCCCCCTTAGCCCCTGTGGATGCGGCCAGAATGGAAGGCCAAGTGGTGACCTTCCAAACCATCCGCGAGGCGTTTCAGACCTTGAAGCAGCGCCATCAGATTCTGCTCGTGGAAGGGGCGGGCGGCCTGCTCGTGCCGATTTCGGGAGATCGCGACATGAGCGACCTCATCCGCGAGTTGGCCTGTCCGGTCCTGGTCGTGGGGCGTGTTTCTCTGGGCGGCGTCAACCATGCCCGTTTGACGCTGGAATCGCTGGCACGGAGGACACTGCCGGTCCTGGCCTTGGTGCTCAATCAGATTCGGGCGGCCAGCGATCAAGAGGAAGAGGGGCAACAACGTTCGACAGCCCAGATTCTGCGGGAGCGGAGTCCAGTGCCGGTGCTGGGGCCCCTTCCCGTCGAGCGACGACTCACGGCAGCCTGGGATGCGGGGATCGAGGTTCTCTCGGCCCATCCGGTCATCGAGGAATTGGCCCGCCTGCTTGCGCCGCTGCCCGCATGAATGCCTCGATCGCCCGGCCGATGTCGGGAGCGTTCAACAGCGCTGACATCACGGCGGCGCCGTTGGCTCCCGCCGAGAGAATCGCGCCATAGGTGCTCGGCTGGATGCCGCCAATCGCGAAGACGGGCAGCGGCGTCAGCGGACGGATCGCCGCCAGGCCCTCCACCCCTACCACCGGTTCATGGTCCGGCTTGCTCGAGGTGGCGAAGATCGGACCGAAGCCCAGATAATCAGCCCCCTCCCCTGTTGCCGTTCTGACCTGCTCAGGGTTGTGCGTGGAGATGCCAATCAGCCTGTCCGGTCCCAGCAGCATCCTGGCGTCCGGAAGGGGCAAATCTTCCTGGCCGAGGTGGACCCCATCCGCCTCCAGGGCCAGCGCCAGATCGCACCGGTCGTTGACGATGAAGCAGGCCTGCGCCCGTCGCGCGGCCTCCCGCAGCCTGGCGCCTTCCTCGTATGCTTCCCCCATGGAGGCCTGTTTGTTCCGATACTGAAACAGCCGGACGCCACAGGCTGCCGATTCCCGTAACACCGCGAGCAGGTCGCGGCCGTGATTGATCGAGGGGTCCAGAATCAGATAGAGGCCGGAGAGCGGCGGGCGGGGGCTTGTCACGGAACGTCGTCGTCGGGAGATTCAATCGGCCGGGCCGATGAGTTACGGCGATTGTTGCGCCAGAAAGCGCTCCAGGAAGCTCGTGGACACGTAGCCCTTTTCGAAATCCGGATTGCTCAGGATGCGCAAGTGCAGCGGAATCGTGGTCTTGATCCCCTCGATGACGAATTCACTCAATGCCCGGCGCATGCGGGCCAGGGCCTCCTGGCGGTCGCGGCCGTGGACGATGAGCTTGGCGATCATCGAGTCGTAATGCGGCACGACCATCGTGTTGGACTCCATGGCGGAATCAACCCGCACCCCGAACCCGCCGGGCGGCCGGTACCTGGTGATCAGTCCGGGCGAGGGGGTGAAGCGCTCCGGGTCTTCCGCATTGATGCGGCATTCGATGCTGTGGCCGGAAATCTGAATGTCCTGCTGCTTGAGCGTCAGCGGAAGCCCCGCCGCGATCCGGATCTGTTCCTTGATCAGGTCGATGCCGGTGACCATCTCCGTGATCGGATGCTCGACCTGGATGCGGGTATTCACCTCCATGAAAAAGAAGTTTTGGTCCTTGTCCAGCAGAAACTCCACGGTCCCGGCGTTCCGGTACTGGATCGCCCTCATCGCCTCGACCGCGACCCGCCCGATCTCGCGGCGCAGCCGGTCGTCCACCGCGGGCGAAGGCGTTTCCTCGACCAGCTTTTGGTGGCGTCGCTGGATGGAACAGTCCCGCTCTCCCAAGTGGACAATCCGTCCCTTCTGGTCGGCCAGAATCTGGACTTCAATGTGCCGGGGTTCGATGAAGTACCGTTCGAGGTAGACGCCGTCGTTGCCGAACGTCGCCTTCGCTTCCGCCTGCGCGGCCTGAAAGGCCCGTTCAAGTTCGTCGGTCTTGTTGACGACGCGCATGCCCCGCCCGCCGCCGCCGGCCGCGGCCTTGATGATGACGGGGAACCCGATCTTCTTCGCGGCCTCTAGGGCGTCCTGCTCGTTGTTCAGCACCCCGGGGCTGCCGGGCGTGACGGGGAGCCCGCGCTTGGCCACGATTTCGCGCGCCTTGGCCTTGTCGCCCATCAGCGCGATATTTTCCGAGGTCGGTCCGATGAACTTGATGCCGATCGATTCGCAGACCTCGGCGAAGTGGGCGTTCTCGGAGAGAAATCCATATCCGGGGTGAATGGCGTCCACGCCGGTGACTTCGGCCGCGCTCAGGACGTTGGGAATGTTGCGGTAGCTGAGCGAGTCTTCCGGCGGGCCGACGCAGATATGCTCGTCGGCGAGCCGCGTATGGAGCGCGCCCGTGTCGGCTTCGGAATGGATGGCGACGGTCTTGATGCCGAGTTCCTTGCACGCGCGGACGACCCGCACCGCGATCTCTCCCCGGTTGGCGATCAGGATTTTCTTGAACACGGCTGCCTCCGAAGTTCGTGGATGGGCGCGTCAGGCAGCAGGCGTGGGTTCGATCAGGAACAGCGGTTGCCCATATTCGACCGGCTTGGCGCTCTCCACAAGAATCTTGACGACGCGGCCGTCGACTTCCGATTCGATTTCGTTCATCAGCTTCATGGCTTCGACGATGCAGAGCACCTGCCCCTTTTTGACCGTGTCCCCCTCCTCGACATAGGGATCGGCATCGGGCGAGGGCGAGCGGTAAAACGTTCCGACGATCGGCGAGGTGATCGTCACCAGCCCGCCCGTATCGGCCGGTGGAGCCGCGGCATAGGAGGGAAGCGCCGGCGCTTGGCCGGCAACCGGCTCTTGCCCGGCCGGCCCGGCCGCTTTCGCGGTCAGTTCCTGGCGGAGGCGCACCCGCAGGCCCTCGCGCTCGAACTCCAGCTCGCTGAGGTTGTTCTTCCGGAGCAGGTCGGCCAGGTCCTGGATCAGCTTCGCCCTGTCCTCCGTCGGCTGGGAACGGCCCGATTCCAGGAACCGGTCCGGCACCAGAATCGGCGCCTTGCGGCCGGAGGCCGCTCCTGTCGAGGAAGGTTTCTTCTTGCTCACCGCACACGCTCCACGTAGGCCCGGGTTCGAGTGTCGATCTTGATCGTTTCGCCGACTTCCAGATAGAGCGGCACCTTGATCGTGGCGCCGGTTTCGACCTTGGCGGGTTTGCTGCCGCCGGAGGCCGTGTCGCCTCTGATGCCGGGATCGGCATCGACGACCTTCAATTCGATGAAGATCGGCAGCTCGACGGCCAGGGGCGCATGGTGATAGACGAGGATCTTGACCTGCATGTCTTCTTTCAGCAAGTCCGCGTTCTCACCCAGGTGGGCCTTGTCGTAGGTGAACTGTTCGTAGGTGTCCGTATCCATGAAGGTATACTGGTCCCCCGAGGCATAGAGGAACTGCATCTCGCGTTCTTCCAATTCGGGCTCGTCGAATTTCTCCCCGGAGCGGAAGGTCCGATCCAGCACGTTCCCGGTCTTGTAACTCTTGAGCTTGGTCCGGACGAAGGCGCCGCCCTTGCCCGGCTTCACGTGCTGGAATTCCACGATATAAAAAGGTTCTCCGTCAATTTCCAGCCGGACCCCGTTGCGAAAATCTGCGGTCGAAATCACGATCGATACTCCTCATGCGTTTCAGCGGCGGACTTGGTTCCCGCGTTTATGCGATGCGGGTCCGCTTGGTTGCAGGTTTGCGTTTGACTTGACGGGTTGCGGAGCCTGTCGCTCGAGCTCCGTTTCGCCCGCTCAGCCCGTTCAGATGGTTCAGCAGGCCGCGCAGTCCCAGGAGGTAGCTGTCCGGGCCGAAGCCGGCGATTTGCCCCACCGCCACCCCGGCGATATATGAATGACGCCGGAACTCCTCCCGCTGGTGAATGTTGGAGAGGTGCACCTCGACCGTCGGGACCTGGACGGCCGCGATCGCGTCACGGATGGCGACGCTCGTATGAGTGTAGGCAGCGGGATTGATCACGATGCCGTCGAACCGACCACGGGCCTCCTGAATCCAGGTCACCAGCTCCCCTTCCACGTTGGACTGCCG
>DATIBM010000269.1:0-7262 GCA_035457545.1 Nitrospiraceae bacterium | reverse complement strand
GTGAATACGCTGCTGACGTCGGTGCTGGAGCGGCAGAGGGAATTCGCCACCCTGCGGGCCGTGGGAGCGGGCGATGGACAGGTCACCGGATTGGTGTTATGGGAGGCCCTGTACCTTGGCCTGATCGGGGCGGTCTTGGGAGTGGCCAGCGGTCTCTGTCTCGCGCTGCTGCTGGTGCGGGTCATCAATAAACAGTCCTTTGGATGGACGGTGCAACTCACCGTCTCGTTTCCCGTCTTGGCACAGGCAGTCGCGCTGGCGATGGGAGCGGCCCTCGTCGCCGGCTACTGGCCCGCCCGTTGGGTGAGCAGACAGGTCCCTGCCGAGGGGTTGCGTTATGAGTGAGGGAAGTTAAAGGACCGGATCAGGCTTCTCGCCCGGCTCCGGCAGGCTGGTCGTCCTGCACCTCGACCTCGAAGCCGAGGTCTTCGATCATCTTCCAGACATCCGGCGCCGGCTGTCCCGGTGTCGTCAGGTAGCCGTTCACGAAGACGGAATCGGCCGGATACAGCGACAACGGCTGTAGCCAGCGGAGGTTGTGCTCCCGTCCGCCGGCAACCCTGATTTCCGTCTTCGGATGGAGAAAACGGAACAGGCAGAGGATCTTCAGACAGCGCTGAGGGCTCAGATCATTGCAGCCCTCCAATGGCGTGCCCTGAACCGGGTGCAGGGTGTTCAGCGGGATCGAATGCGGCCGGACATCCCGTAATGCGTACGCCAGCTCGAGGACGTCCTCGTCCTGCTCCCCCATGCCAAGGATGCCGCCGCAGCAGATCTCGAGGTTCGCGTCGCGCGCGTGGCGAATAGTGGCCAGCCGGTCCTGGTAGGTATGCGTGGTACAGATCGACGGATGGTACCGCTCGCTCGTGTTCAGGTTGTGGTTGATGCGATCCACGCCGGCCGCTTTCAACCGGCGGGCCTGCTCTCCGTTCAGCAAGCCCAGCGAGCAGCAGATTTGGATCGGGATGTCCCGCTTGATCGCGCGGACCGCCTCGGAGATCTCGTCGATTTCCCGATCGAGCGGGCCTCGGCCGCTGATCACGATGCAATAACGCTGGGCCTTGGACGCGGCCGCCTGCTTGGCTCCCGCCATCATGGCTTCGCGCGGCAGCAGGCCGTAACGTTCGATCGGCGCGGTCGAAATCGACGACTGCGAGCAATAGTGGCAGTCCTCCTGGCACGCGCCGCTTTTCGCGTTTTGCAGCATTTGCAGCCGGACCTTGCGGCCGAAGTAATGCCGGCGCACGGCGAAGGCCGCGTCGAGCAGCTTCAGGAGATGGTCGTCCGGCGCCGACAGGACGGCCGCCGCCTCGTCGCGGGTCAGCGGTTCATCCCGAAGCGCTTTGGCTGCACAGGATTGATAGAGCGCGTCAGTCATCACGGGAATGGGAACCGTTTGCCGGTCAAAAGAAACGGAAGACTACACGGTTTCAAACGGCGATGCAACCCCTTGGTAGGTCGGGCGGGGCGCCGGTTGCGAGGTTTCCTGATCGGACGCCTGGGCCGGCGACCCCAGCCAGGGCAGGGCCACGAATGAGTTCCACTGGCCGCAGGCGCGGCAGCGTCCGGACCATTCTCTGGATTCCGCTTGGCAATGCAGGCACCGGTAGGGGACCACGACGCGCTTCCGGAATCCGAGCGCCTTCTTGAGCTCGAGCACGGCTTCTTCCATATGGTGCTTGCGGAGATGCAGGTTGGCCATGATTTTATGGTAATCGGCCAATTGGTCGTGAGGCCCTTCAAGAGCGCTCAGCAGGTCATAGGCGTCATCGACCATTTCCAGGCGATAGTACAGCTTCCCCAGGTAGAACTGCAGGACAGGATTCTGGGGATCGCGTTGAATCGCGGTCTGATAGACGCGGATGATCTCCGCCGGTTCGCCGAGTTCCAAGTGCAGCTCTTCCAGCCGATGGAGGATGATGATGCTCTTGGTCTTCGCATAGACCTTCTCCAGGATCTCCACGGCGTTCTTGATCTTGCCTTCGTGCAGCAGAATTTCCCCGAGCCCGATATAGGCCGGCAGAAACCGCCGGTCCTTCTTGATCGCGCCCCGGAAGTACCGGCGGGCCTTTTCGGGATGGCCCCGCTCGAGAAACTGCCGGCCGACCTCGTACATACAGCCGACCAGCAGGTCCGACGCGGCCTGGGCGTCGGTCGCCGGCAGATTGGCCTTGACCAGCCGGTGCTGGATCTCCAGGGCCTCGCTCCACTTTTCCAGGCGAATCAGCAGGTCCCGCTTGCGGATCAAGGCGGTGAGATGGTCGGAGTCGATCCGCAGAATATCCTGCAGCGCCTGCAAGGCGTCTTCGTACCGTTTGGCGCCCTCCAGGTCCGTGGCGAGTTCGAGGAGCACCTCGATGTTGCGAGGTTCAACGCGATGGGCGGTCTGGTGCAGCCGGATCGCCTCGACGAAGTTGTGTTCGGCCCGGTAGAGGTTGCCGAGCCACATCAGCGTTTCAATGCGGTGGGAATCGATGGCCAGCGCCTTTTGAAAGATCACCTTGGCGTCGCCGAGTCGCCGCGACAGGAACGCCTGCATGCCTTCTTGGTGCAGGGCGGTCACCTTCTCATGCCGGCGCTGGAGCCTCGTGCTGCGCCAGGCTCCGATCAGATGCGTGGTTTCGCGAATCCCGACGAGGACCGTCACAATCAACACCCCGACGGCCATCGACAACAGGACGAGCGTCACCGGGCTGAGTTCGAGGGAAACCGTGGGACTCGTGCGGATGGTGATGGCGCCGGGGTTCAGCTCGCGGAAGTAACCGTAGAACAGGAAGACGACCGTAAACAGGAAGATCGAGAACAGCAACCGCAACATGGCTTAGGCTCCACGGCTGAGCCCGGATGATCGAGAGCGTGCCGGCCGCGGACGTTCCGCCGCTTTAGGGGATGGCATCGAGCTGGGAATGCGCACGCGCTTGGCGTCCGACCACAAACGTTCCAACCCGTAGTGGTCGCGGACCGCGCTGTGGAAAATATGAACCACGACATCGCCGAAGTCCATGAGAATCCATTTTGCCGAGGACGCGCCCTCCATGCTGAGCGGAGAATGGCGCTGCGCGGAGAGGGTCCCGTCGATGCTGTCCGCGATCGCGCGGACTTGCCGTTCAGATTCACCGGAACAGATGACGAGATAATCGGCGACCGAGGTCAGGGCGGCCACATGCAGAACGAGCACATCGGCGGCTTTCTTGTCCAGCGATGCCCGCGCGATGGCCAGTGCTTTAGCTTTTGAATCCAGCGAGATGATGATTCTCCCGATATAACCCCTTGCGGAGTATATAGGATTCGACTTGGGCGGGCAAGAGACCGTCGAGGCCGGCCCCGAGACGAATCCGCTCGCGAATCAACGTGGCCGAGACCAAACAAGGGGGGATGGCCAGCAGGAACAGCCATCGTGCCGCCGGCAATTCGAACACCAGCGAATCCGTACGGCCCTGCTCCAGGTCGCGAAGCGCCGGGTTATCGAGAGGCGGCAGCAACTCCATGTTCGACAATTGAGAGAAGGACGCGCCGGCTCGCGAGACGACGACAAAGTGACAGGCAGTGAGCAGGTCGCCGGCGCGCCGCCAAGTAGACAAATCAAGAAAGGCATCCAGGCCGACAAGAAAATACAGCTCCGCGCTCGCTCCCCATTCCCGTTGCAACAGCGTCACCGTGTCGATCGAATAGGAAATGCCCGGTCGCCGAATTTCCACGTCCGAGACCGCCAAACCCGGTTCCCCCTCCAAGGCCAGCGTCACCATGGCGAGCCGATCCTCGGCCGGGGCCAGATCAACGGCAAGCTTGTGGGGCGGATCGCCGGTCGGGATAAAGAGAACCTGGTCCAGGTGCAGCCGCTGGCGCACGTCGTGGGCGAGCGTGAGGTGGCAGCGATGAATGGGGTTGAACGTGCCGCCGAGCAGGCCGATCTTGCGGGTCGGCTTGCCGCTCGGAACCGTGGTGCTTGGGAAGGACATGGGGGAACCGGCTAGTCCAGCAGGACCAGGTTGTCCCGGTGGATGACTTCCTCGTATTCCTGTTGCCCATACCGTTCCCGGATGTCGGCGGTCTTGAGGCCCTTGATACGCGACAGCGCCTCGGCGGAGAAGTTCACCAACCCCTTGGCACATTCCTGCCCGTCGCGCGTCATGCAGGAGACGGCATCGCCGGCCTGGAAGTCGCCGTCGATGCCGATGATGCCCGAAGCCAGCAGGCTCTTCCCCCGTTCGACCAAGGCCTGGACGGCACCGTCGTCCAACGTCAGGCGTCCCTTCGACCGCAGGGTAAAGGCGATCCAATGTTTCCGGCTTGCCAGCCGGCGAGACTGCGGGAGAAACAGGGTGCCTCCTTGTGAGCCGTGGAGGACGGACTGTAGCAGACCGGGCTTCTCGCCATTGAGCAGGAGCGTGCCGACGCCGTAGGCGGCGATTTTCTTGGCCGTGCCGACTTTGGTAACCATCCCTCCGGTTCCTTCCAGGGTCGAGGCGTCGCCGGCCAATTGTTGAATTTCGTCTGTGACCTTCTCGATGAGCGGGATCAAGATCGCGTGGGGATGCTTGCGGGGATCGGCCGTGAACAGCCCGTCCACATCCGACAGGATGACCAGGAGGCCGGCATCGACCAGATGGGCCACCTCTCCCCCCAGCGTGTCGTTGTCGCCGAAACGGATCTCGTCCACGGCGACGGTGTCGTTCTCATTGATGATCGGGATCACGCCGAACTCCAGGAGCGCCGTGAGCGTATGTCTCGCGTTCAAGAACCGGCGTCGGTCGGCCAGATCCTGGTGCGTCAAGAGCACCTGCGCGACCTTCTGACCGAATCGTTCGAACGCCTTCTCATAGGCCCACATCAGACGGCTCTGCCCGACCGCGGCGGCGGCCTGTTTGACCGGCAAATGCTTCGGGGACGAGGTCAGCCCCAGCTTGGTCAGGCCCGACACGATCGCGCCCGAGGTCACGATCAGCACCTCGCGGCCTTCCTGTTTGATCGAGCTGATCTCTGACGCCAGGCGCTCGATCTGGTCCTCGCGCAGGCCCAGGTTGCGGGACGCGATCAGGCTGCTCCCGATCTTCACGACCAGCCGGGAGACGTCTTTCAGTAGTTGCTCGCGCATGGAGTTTGTCTCAGCGCTAGAACCTGTTTGCCGAGGAAGCAAATCAGCTCGTCGAGCCCGTCCCGCGTGGCGGCCGAAATCGGGAACAGACGAATGCGGCGCTTTTTACAAAAGGCTCGGAGGTCCTCAAGACGACGTCTGTCGCCTTGGATATCCAATTTGGTGGCGGCGATGGCGAAGGGCCGTTTCTTCAAGGTCCGATCGTAGGTCTCGACTTCACGGCGGAGGGTCAGAAACGATCGCACGGGATCCTCCGTCGCCCATTCGGAGATATCCACAAGATACAGAAGCAGGGAGGTCCGTTCGATATGCCGGAGAAATTGATGGCCTAAGCCCTTGCCCTCGTGGGCTCCCTCGATCAGGCCGGGAATGTCGGCGACGACGAAGTTGTGCTCCGCGTCCCACTGGACGACGCCGAGGTTCGGGATCAGGGTCGTGAAGGGGTAGTCCGCAATTTTGGGCCTGGCCGCCGACACGGCCGCGATCAAGGTGGATTTACCCGCATTGGGCAGGCCCACCAGGCCCACATCGGCCAGGAGTTTCAGCTCAAGTCGCAGCCAACGTTCCTCGCCCGGTTGTCCCGGCTGGCAGTGAGTCGGGGTTTGATTGGTCGAGGTGGCGAACTGCGCATTGCCTCGCCCCCCGCGTCCCCCGCGGGCTGCCACATAGGTTTGGTTCTCGGCGGTGAGGTCGGCGAGGACCTCTCCGGACTCGTTATCCATGACCAGGGTCCCGACCGGGACGGAAATCACGACATCCGGCGCCGTCTTGCCGTGCCGGTTTGAGCCTTCTCCCGGCCTTCCCGGCTCGGCCCGATACTCCTGTTGGTAACGCAGGTCAAGCAGCGTCGTGAGGCGATGGGACGGCTGGAGAATCACGGATCCGCCGTTGCCTCCGTCCCCTCCGTCGGGGCCGCCCCGGGGAACGTACTTTTCCCGGCGGAAGCTACAGGCTCCGTTTCCCCCGGACCCTGCCTTTACAAAGATTCGTACCTGGTCGACGAACATGGGGAGCCTGCGTGATAAAAGCCCATACAAGCCGGCCCGCTGAGGGGCCGGCCAGGAAACGAGATTCAATCAGAAGTCAGGATGGCTTGTCCAGCGAGGGCTAGTGCCGGAAGGGGCGCGATGAGAGGGGGGTCAAGAAGAAACGGGAAGGACACTGACCCGCGCGCGCGCGCGTCCGCCATCAAACTTGACGACGCCCGAAATCTTGGCAAACAAGGTGTGGTCCCTGCCCATGCCGACGTTGAACCCGGGGAAGAACTTGGTCCCGCGCTGGCGCACGATGATGCTCCCTGCAGGGACGACCTGCCCCCCGTAGGCCTTGACCCCGAGATACTGAGGATTGCTGTCGCGACCGTTTCTGGATGATCCGCCACCTTTATTTGTTGCCATGGTGTCCTGCCTCGCGACTACTTGGTTTCGATGCCCGTAATTCGGATCTGCGTGAAGGCCTGCCGGTGCCCCTTGGTCCGGCGATAGTTCTTCCGCCGCTTCTTCTTGAAGACCATGATCGATCTGGTCCTGCCCTGGCGAAGAATTTCCGCGGTCACGCGGGCCGAGGCGACGGTCGGTTGGCCGATCACGACGCCCTCGTCACCCTGGACCAGCCGGACATCGTTCAATTCAACCGTGGCACCCACGTCCCCCGGAAGCTTTTCAATCTGAAGCACATGGCCCGGCTCCACACGGTACTGTTTTCCGCCTGAGGCGATGATGGCATACATAGCGAGATGATCCTCTGGATTTTTGAAAGACCAACACAGGTATCACATCGAGAAAGAACGTGTCAAGCAATCCACTTGATGATAGCGTGAGCCGAGTGGTACATGGTACAAGTGCATATGATGTCCGTGCGTAGCGCCAACACCTGTGTTCGATCGGCACCAGCACCCCGGTGATGACCCATGCAAGCAAGTGAACAAATCTGGATGGACGGCAAGTTTGTCCCCTGGGGCGAGGCGAACGTCCATATCCTGACCCATTCGCTCCACTATGGATTGGCCGCGTTTGAAGGGATCCGGTGTTACAAGGGCAAGCAGGGGTCGGCCATCTTCCGGTTACAAGAGCATGTGGACCGGCTGTTCGAATCGACGCATATCGCAATGATGGCCATCCCCTACGACAAGAAACAGGTGACGGAGGCGATCATCGAAACGGTTCGC
>DATIBM010000268.1:0-29546 GCA_035457545.1 Nitrospiraceae bacterium | reverse complement strand
AGCGCCGCGGCTGGACCGTGCTGGGAGTGGACCCCGGGAAGCACGTGACGGCATTCTGCCGCGATCGAAGATTGCCCGTCTACTGTGGAACGTTAGAGGATGCGCCGATCGCCGACAATTCAGTCGATGCCGTCGTGATTTGGAATACCTTCGATCAGTTGCCCAATCCCGACGCAACGCTGGCCGTCGCTCGTCGGATCTTGCGACGGGCCGGTTCTCTCATCGTTCGAATACCGAATGGGTCCCTCTATCGGAAAGGCGTAGAGATCATGAATGACGCACAGGCATTAAAGAACATGGTCATCACGATTTTCGCATGGAACAACCTCCTCGCATTCCCGTACCTCCATGGCTATTCCATTTCCACCCTGGATCAACTCGTGGGACGCCATGGGTTCCGTCGGTGCTGGGTCTACCCTGACACGTTGCTCCCGTTGGCAGACCAGGAGACAAAAACATGGGCGCGCTGGGAAGAAAGGTTAGTCAAATGGGTATGCCGTGCGCTGGTCGCCCAGCCCTCCCGGGGCATCGGCCGACTGGCGCCCTGGCTGGATCTATATTATCAGCGGTGCCAGGAGATATCGGATACCTCCATGATTCATGCGAGAAGGCGTGCCCTGTAGTAAGTCATTGGGACCACGAGAGACGTGGCTCTTTTCAGCAGCCAGGAGCACCAACGCGGGACAACCCAGCCTATTCTTCCAGGCAGGCCGTTGAGCGACCATATTCTGATCGACCGAAGGTTCCAAGAGACTCTCGATCGTCAGACCAGCCTGTTGAGCGGCCTCTACAATCGAATCTACTTCGTGCACAGTCCCCTGCATATGATAGTAGCGACCCTGCGCAGCGAAGCGCACGTTTATTCCCGTCAGACGTTGCATTTCTGGATGAACGGTCGATAAGACAAGCCGACCCCCAGCTCGAAGGATCGCGGCGACCTGATGGAAATACAAGTGGAGGTCGGCTACGTGATCCAACACCAGGCCGGAAATGACACGATCGAACGTTCCACTTACAAACGGGAGAGATCCGAACGATGCTTGGACCCACCCGACCGGCGCCTCGGGAATGAATGTCCGTCTTGCACGAGCGAGCATGCCCTGGGAAAGATCCAACCCTACCACCGAGATGCCCGGTTGGGCCAATAGACGAAGGTATCGACCGGTGCCGCATCCGAGATCCAGCAGCCGACAACCGGCGAACATCTTGAGCTGGGAGAGCAGGAATGGCTCATCGAGCAATGTGCTCGGATCAGCGTCATCGTACTCCTCGGCCCATTGGTCATAGGCGTCTTCAAGGGACAGCAATTCAAAGGACTCACTATTTCTTTTCATGCGATGAAACGCGGTCACGATAGCTGTACCTCATTTAACGCTGCCTCGCCATCCAGAGTTTCCCGCGGTACAGCATTTTTCAATTTTGAGATAGGTTCAAGTCTATTGTTGTCATTGGCTCGGAGGGGTGGCGCGAAATTCGCGCGGTTTCCTCACCGGGGGCTTGGTGCTGACGTGCCGGCGAGAGGGCCTTTCGGTGTCGGGCACCGCGGCGAGCGCCACCGGCCGGCCCGTCTCTGCGGATCGATAGAGCGCCCGAATGATCCGGACATCCCGCAGTCCCTCTTCGCCGGAAGGCCGAGGCTGTCGATGATTGAGGATGCAGTCCGAAAAATGAAGAAGCTGCGGCGCGAACTGGTCCCGCTTGGGATAGGTTCGACTCGTGGCCTTGCCGTTGACGGTGATCGTCTGTTTGATCGGAAGGGCATACTCGTAGGCCTGATCCAAACGAAGGACCCCTTTTGTTCCTACGACTTCATAGGCGGACAGGTCCGTCGCGCCGAAGCTGCAGGCGAAGATGGCCAACCGGTCATGCGGAAACCGGAGCGTCGCCGAGACCATTTCCTCCACTTCGCGGAATCGCGCTTCCCCGTTGCTGGCGGAAAATGCGAAGACCTCGACCGGCTCGTCCCGGAACAGATAGCGGGCCGCATTCACGCAATAGATCCCAATATCCCAGAGGGGGCCTCCGCCGAATCGCCGCTTGACCCGGATATTGCCGGGCTTGACCTGGAGAGAGAAGACCGATTGAAACATTCGAGGTTCGCCGATCCGGCCCTTGGCAATCTCCTGCACGGCCGCCATATTGGCCGCGTCGAAATGGAGCCGGTAGGCCGTCATGAGCTTCACGTCGTGGCGCGCGGCCGCGGCGATCATACGTCGGCATTCCTGCTCGGAGAGGGCGAGTGGCTTTTCACACAGCACATGGACCCCGGCACGGGCGGCCCTGACGGCATAGGGTTCGTGAAGGTGATTCGGCAGGGCCAGATAAACTGCATCCAGCAGGCCGCTGCCGAGACAACGGTCGTATTGGTCGTAGGTATAGAGGTGAGGAACCCGGTATCGGCGTCCCAGCGCGACGAGCTTCTTCCGGTCTCCGGAGACCAGCGCGCTCAATACGGAATTGAGCCTGGCGTGGCGGAAGGCCGGCAACACGGCGGCCTGGGCGATATGGCCTAAGCCCACCACTGCATAGCGAATCTTCTCGGACGCCGCCGTGGACGACCGTCGCCTGCTTCTCGGAACGACTTGTGTCCCCATTGGCGCGAGGCCGCGTCACCGGCGGCCGATCATGCTTCCACTCAGCGTTGCCTGCCGCTAGCGTATCGGCCTGGCCTTCGCGATGTCGATGACATAGTTTTCGGAATCCAGGAAAATGGCCAGATCCTCGCCCTTCGACAGGCTGGCCACCCGCGACCCGATCAGGGGCCGGACTGCATAGGTCTTCTCCTGGTCATCCGCGGTCCGCACGCGCAATTCAGTTTCATTCGCCGAAATCACCGTGGCGTCCAACCGGGTATGCACGGATTTGGGCGTTGATCCAACGTCGGCCTGGCCGCCGTTGTCCGACGAGGACTGCGAGTGCAGGTCGGCGATATGGTTCTGCTCGTTCAAGACGAATTCCGCCGGCTCATTGACCTGCAGCGCGGCAAGTTTGGCCTTGGCCAACGGAGACACATAGAAGGACAGTTCCTTTCCCTCCTCGGTCCTGATCACCGCCCGGTCCTGGCCCACCGGCAGACTCTGCGCCAGGGCGCCCCGCAGAACCTTGGTGCTGATCTGGCCCGGCCGTTGGTAGGACACGACCAGGTTCTGCTCGTTGACCACGATCTCGATGGCATCCCCCTTCCGAAAGGAGGCGGCTTCCTCTCCGCCCGCCTTCAGCGGTAGATACCGCGGTTGCGGCTCACCGGTATCGACCTTGATCTGCCCGCCGGCGATCTCCGTCACGGTTCCTTTGATCGTCCGTTCGCCTTTGACCATTCCCTTGGAAACCTTCGCCTCCGACGCGGTTCCGGTGCGCGCAGTCCTCGCATGCATGGAGGACTGGTGATCGGCGCAAGCCGCCACGCTCAATCCCAGGAAGCCGAGAGCGAAGCCCCACATCGTTACCGTCCTTGCTTTTCCCGGCAGTTCGACATGTAACATGAATTCCTCCTTCACTGATCACCGGTCATTAGAAGCCCTGCGCAACTGACAGATGGCGCTTTATAGGATCTTGAAAAACCAGAGCAACAACAACACGCTGGCCGGCACGCCCAGTAACCACAGGATCAAATATCGCATAGCTTCCTCCTTCTCCGTCGCGATGCGGCGGCCAGCGTCCTATGAAGCGCTTCCGGCCTCGACCGACCGCAGGTCTGTTGTCGCACGTGTGATTATTTCCGCACTTGCAGATTATTGACGATGCGTTTGACCCCTTCGACGCCTCCGGCTATCCGCTCGACACGCTCCTTGTCTTCAACACTGTCCACCACTCCATTCAGGTGGACGATGCCGCGCGTCGTCTCCACGTCGATCCTGGTCACCGTTCCCATCTGATCCGACGCCAGGCGCGCCTTGACCGAGGTGGTGATGCTGGTGTCGTCCATAAAGGAGGAGGCCGACTGGCCGTGCGTCGTTTCGCAACCGGCGGAGGCCAACAGGACGGCCGAGCACAGAAGCACACAGAAGCTCGACATCGCAGCTTTCATCGGCTCATTCTCCCTTCGAGACCGGCGACCTTGGTCGCAACCGAGCGCTCGCCTGAGTCCTGCATCAAGTCGGGCCAAAGTTGGTCCACACTGACCTTCATAAACGTCCTGAAAGGAACGGCCGCCCCCACCATCGGACGGCGTCCCCTCCACCCGGATGATGTGGTCCGTAACTGCCTCGTGGCTTCCGTTGGTTGCATAAGAGACTCCTTTCCGGGCTCCGGCCCGTCCCCTTGACGATCACTTCTTGAAGATCAGCTTCGGCGCCGCGAGATCGCCCATGCCGACCGCGACCAATTCCCAGCCGCTATGTCCATATTCATTGAGAACCGCCTGCATGTGATCCGTCTCTTTGGACACCTCGACGATCTTGTATTGATAACGTTTAGGCTCCTCGGCGAAGACGCGGGGTTGGTAATGTTGGACGATGCCAACTACGACGGCCAAGCTCAGCAAGAGCACCGCTCCCAGCCAGATCAGCGGATAGTTCCGCTTCATCGGCATGGTTTCGCCAACCCTTTGCGCGTCAACTGATAATCGGGGCTCTTGATGCATCGCTCCATTCCCTGTGTCCTTCTTAGCTCTTTGAAAGGCCGGCCCCACCTGGCTGAATCCCTGGTCCGTCCCGGTTTTCCCCCGCATAGCTCAACGGATGAGGGAAAGCGCGCGTCAGATCAATTCTCGGACTCGGTCATGCAACAGGGTCCAGGCGATCTTGTCCGCGTTCGGCTGGCCCTTGGCCAGGGCCTGGGCGAACTTCGCGGCTTGATCAAAGGTGATGGCGGGAGGCATCGGCGGCACGAAGGGATCGACCAATACCTCGACGACCGCCGGCTCCGGACAGGTCAAGGCGTCCGCCAAGATGCGATCGCAGTCCGCCGGGTCCTCGATCGTGAAGCCCCGCCCCCCGCAGGCCCGCGCGACGGCGGCAAAGTCAATGGGACTCAATTCGCAGCCGAATTCCGGATGGCCGAGAAACACCATCTGCTCCCATTTGATCATGCCCAACGTATTGTTCTTTACGACGATGACTTTGATCGGCAACCGGTACTTGACGGCCGTGGCGAATTCTCCCATCAGCATGGAAAAGCCTCCATCGCCCACGAAGGCCACGCACTGGCGACCGGGATAGGCGATCTGCGCCGCAATCGCGTAGGGCAACCCGTTGGCCATCGACGCCAGGGTTCCGGAAAGGGAAAATTGCTGCGTGCGCTTCGCCGGGATATGCCGCGCAAACCAGGTGGCGATGGTGCCGGAATCCGACGAGACAATCGCATCGTCCGCAAGGCGCCGGCCCAGTTTCCATGCAACGACCTGCGGCTTCATCGGCTTGTCTGGCTGCGTGCCCTGATGCTCCATCAGGCGCCGCCAGTCTTTCATGGCCCGTTGAGCCTGTTCCAGAAATGAGCGGTCCACCTTTCGCTCCAGCAGCGGCAGCAGCGCCGCGAGCGTCTTGCGCGCATCCCCGACCAATCCCACCTCCACCGGATAGCGGAGCCCGATCCGGGCGGGATTGATGTCGGCCTGCACCGCCCTGGCCTGTCCAGGCTGGGGCAAGAATTCGATGTAAGGGAAGGACGTGCCGACCATCAGCAGGGTGTCGCAGGCCTCCATCGCTTCCTGCGAAGGTTTGGTGCCGAGCAGTCCGATTCCTCCGGTGGTCAAGGGACTGTCGTCGTCCACCACCGCCTTGCCCAGGATCGTTTTAATGATCGGTCCGCCCAACAGCTCGGCCGCCTGTTCCAAGAGGTCCCCTGCGCGCAACGCTCCTTGTCCAACAAGGATCGCGACACGACGCCCCTCGTTAAGAACGGCAGCGGCCCGGCCTATATCCTCTTCGGAGGGCAGGCGCGCGCTCGTGGTAAACACATCGGACGGGTAGCCCGGCACGTTGCGCTTCGAACGGGCGTCGCAGACCTGTTCCTGAAGATCGACCGGAAAATTGATATGGGCCACCCCTCGGCAGGCCAAGGCCGTGCGGCAGGCAAGGTTCGCGACCGCTTCGACATGGGCCGCTCCCATGACCCGCGTGTTGTAGCAACTGACGTCTGCGAACACGCGATCCAAACTGACATCCTGTTGCGCGTGGGTGTCGATCAGGTCGTGAAAATGATGGCCGGTGATGGCGAGCACCGGAGCCCCGTCCAGCTTGGCATCGTATAAGCCGTTCAGAAGATGCAACCCGCCAGGCCCGGACGTGGCGAGGCACACGCCCAACCGGCCGGTGTACTTGGCGTAGGCACAGGCCATGAACGCGGCCGACTCTTCATGCCTCACCTGGACGAATTGGATCCGGTCTTGCCGCTTGCGCAGGGCCTCCATAATGCCGTTGATGCCGTCACCGGGCAGCCCGAAGACCACCCGGACGCCCCAGGCCTCCAACGTGTCCATCAACACATCGGCCGCGTTGTCCGACATGACGTCTCTCCTCCACAAGCACACGGTCACGGCGGGAACCGAATCCCCGCGGCCGACATATTGTTGATGCCAGCTCACCGGCCACCGAACCACCTCACATGACATGATCAGGCCTTCCGGCAACCTGTCGCGCTGCCGGAAGGCCGTCCTGTTCCTCCTGGCGATCGGAATAACTTACTTTCCGCCCTCAAAACTCGGGGCCTCCACGGGCGGGGTGGCGCGGGGGGCCGGCGGATCCGTCATGTTCACATGCGGCGCCGGAGCGCTGCCGCCCTTGGTGCCCTTGAACTCTTGGCGCTTCTTCTCGACCTCCTTCATGATCTTGTCCATGTCCGGTCCGTCTTTGTCCTTCATGACCTGCTCCCCTGAAGGCTGAAGGGCGCTCGCGCTCGTTTTCAGCCGCACCTCTTTTTCTCCCTTATTTATTTTGAAATTCGACCAGGCGACCGGCATGCGGCGTTGGTTCTCGTCCAACAATACGACCGCGTAGGCAATCTTGCCGCTGCCAGAATCGACAATGACGTCTTCCAGCTTGCCGACCGGCTTCCCGTTCTTGTCGAGAACCTTCGCATCTTCCAGTTCATGTCCATCGACCGATTGCGGCTGCCCGTGGAGGAGCGGCAGGATGTTGTACTTCTCCGGAATGTCGCCCTTCTCCAGCGAGTCGGTGATATTCGTCTGATCCTTGCCCGGGGGCGGCGTATGGCCTTGACCGGACCCCGTGGCATCGGCGAACGCCGCCGTTGTGAGGGCCAACCCGCTTGCAAACATGAACGTGCTCAACACCGTTTTCATCTCGCTCCTCCTGTTCTGTTCCTCACGATCCCGTGAGGGGTAATAGTGATCCCCCCGATGCCAACCGTCTTTCCTGTCTTCCGGAAGTCGGCGGTTCCCCGTCGGTTCGATCCGCTGCTCAGGCCGACCCCGCGCCGGCCCAGGCCGGCATCGGCATGTTCATCCGGTTCTCCACCATCTCCCAGTTCACATTCCCCATGAACGCGGCGATGTATTCGCCTCGCTCCGAGGGGGCGTAATCAAGCAGGTACGCATGTTCCCACATATCCATCACCAGCAGCGGGACGAATCCGGCAATATTGCCATTCTGGTGCAGGGTGACCCAGTGATTGCTCAACCGCCCGTTTCTCGGATCGAGATAGCAGATCGCCCAGCCGACGCCGCGCATTCGCCCTACGCTGGCGAAGGCCTCTTTCCACGTGTCGAAACTTCCGAAACAGCGTTCCGTCGCCGTGCGAAAGGCGGAGTGTTGGGCGGGAGCCGGCGTCCCCTGGCGCGTCAGATTTTCAAAGTAGGCTTCATGCAGCACCATGCCGTTGTATTCGAATCCCAATCGGCGGACCAATTCCGAAAAGGCCGGCATCGTCTCCTGATCGACGACGCCCTGTTTCACGATGTCGTCGATCTGTTCGGTCAACTGGTTGGCCGCCTTGACGTAACCGTCGTACAGCTTCAGGTGCGTCTCGACGGTGCGGTCTGAAATTCCCTGAAGGCCGTGAAGGTCAAACGATCTGGCTCGATACACTCGCGACTGTCCCATGGCCCTCCTCCTTCCCGAGTGCGTTGAACGGTGCCTGCGGCGCGGGGGTATGACGGAACGAACCGATAACGCCATCCTATGCAGCGGGATGCGCCCTGCGGACTAGGACGAACCCTTGAAGGAAACCGGGGAATGACCCAGTGGATGAGGAAAGGACCAACGGGATAGGGTCGCGATCAACGGCAGGAGAAGCCGACTCATTCCGAGGCTGCCGAGCCGGCGCTATTGAACTCGGTTTGCTGCTGGTGGATACTGGGTGGGACACACTCAAACACAGGCCGCCAGTCCTTTGATCACCGTCATACAGAAGCTGCCTTCAACTCTTCTGGTGAGAACCGGATAATGTACAAAGCCAGGCTCGCGTTGGCCGACGATCATCCGTTGGTCCTGGACGGTCTCCGGCAACTCCTGGAGCCGGATTTCTCCATCGTCGGGACTGCATCGAACGGGAAGGACCTCCTCGACCTGGCGGCGCGCACCAAGCCGGATGTGATCCTGCTCGATGTGTCGATGCCGGACATGAACGGATATGAAGCCGCCCGCCGTCTCAAGATCGACGCCCCGACAGCCAAAATCGTCTTTCTCACGATGCTGTCGGAGCCGATCCATATCAGCGAGGGATTCCGGGCCGGCGCAAGCGGCTATGTGTTGAAGCAATCCGCGTCGGACGAGCTGAGAGCCGCCATCAACAGCGTGCTCGCCAATAAGCGCTATCTTTCGGAAAATATCGCCCCCGAAGTCCGTGAAGTCATCGAGCACGAGTGGCTCCGCCCCGAAGGGTTCACCGGAGACCTGACTCCGCGCCAACGGGAAATTCTGGTCTTGCTGGCCAAAGGTTGCACGACCAAACAGATCGCCGGCGAGTTGCGGATTTCCATGAAGACGGTCGAATTTCATAAGGCCAACATCACCCGCAAACTCGGCCTCCACACGATTTCCGACCTCACCAAGTTCGCCCTGACCCAGGGGATGACCTCGCTCCATCCGCAGGAATAGCGTCGGCCTGTCGCTCCGTACAGACGCGCAACGGTGTCAGCCGCGACGACGGAACCTTTCAGGCCATTCGCGCGAGGGTCAGAAATGATCGGAAGGGGGATGCCAAGGTCGGGCGAGGACTCAGCCCGGAATCACGAGGGAGGAAGATTCGTTATTGAATCGACACGAGGCCGTTAGCAATGGCGTACTTCGTCAACTCGGCCGTCGTGCGGAGCCCGAGTTCTTTCATGATCCGGGTCTTGTGGAACTCCACCGTTTTGATCGAGACATTGAGGATCGCGGCGATCTCCTTGATGGCCTTGCCTTCGGCCACGAGCTGCAATACTTCCCGCTGACGCATGCTGAGTCCCTGCGCGAACTCCCCGCCTTCCGCCGACAGTTCCTCCGGAGCCGCGGGGTTCACGGCGCGATCCACCAGGCCCTGAGCCACCATCGGCGAGACAAAGGTCCGGCCCTTCAACACTTCATTGATGGCCAGCACCAATTCGGAACTCACGGACTGCTTGAGAACATAGCCCGACACCCCGACTCGGAACGCTTCCCGCACGAAATTGTTTTCGCCGTGCATGGTCAGGATGACGATCTTGATGCCGGGACTCGCCTTGAGGATCTGCCGGGATGCGTCCAACCCGTTGAGCAACGGCAGCGCGATATCGACGACCGCAATATCCGGCTTCTGGTCTTCCACGGCCTTGAGCAGAGCCCGGCCGTCCGCGACCCGCCCCACCAGCGTGCAATAGGGTTCGAGCAATTTTTGAATGCCCTCGGCGACGAGTTCATGGTCGTCGGCGACAATCACCCTGGGCTTGCTGGCCATGGTCATCCTCGTCTCCTCTTCATGGGCTGTTTCCGACGGTTCGGACTCGGCCGTTTGTCTCGGCCCGCCGATGGGAGCAATAGTAGAAGTGTACGCAAGTGTACTCCCTTTCCCTACGGACAAGTCAACCGCCTCGAATGGCCCGTCCCAGGCGGATTTCCGACCATCCCACACTATTCATGAACGGTGCTGCTCCTTCGGCCCATTGCAACAGAAGAGCAAAGAGGAACGCGACGAACCGTCTTGAACCAACATGAACAAGGGGGGCTAGGGATTCTTCCAGTTCGATCCTGCCTGCACTGGGCTACGCTCATACAAGGAGTGGAAGGACAAGAGGATGTCCATCCGATCGATACGAACGCGGCGCACCGCCACGATGCCGAGGCAAGGATCACGCCCGCGCCTCTCCATCGGCGCCGTCGCGGGCCTCACGCTTGCGCTCTGGACGACGGCCGATCCCGCCCCCTGCCGCGCGCTGGACCCTCCGTCCGACGAACAGATCACCACTGGCGTGACCCAGCGGTTGACCGAGCAGACGCCACCGCTGGATCGAGTGCTCGTCCGCGTCGATCACGGCCACGTGCTCCTGTCCGGCCTTGTTCCGACCGCCAAGATGAAAACCCTGGCCACTCAGGAGACGCTCTCGGTGCCGGGTGTCCAATCCATCGCCAACAATCTCTGGATCGAGACGGAACCGCCGACTGATCAGCAGATGATGCTCGCGGTCCAGGAGGCGTTGCAACTCGGGCGGTTGACGCCCGGCAACAACATCATCGTCCAGGTCTCCCAGCGAGTGGTGACGCTGACCGGCGCCGTCGGCAGCCAAGCCCAACGAGCCGACGCCTCCCGATTGGCGCAGACCGTGCCGTTGGTGGAGGAAGTCCATAATCAGATCGAAGTCGCGGGTCCGACCAGAAGCGACCCGGACATCGTCAATGAGGCCGAAACGATCTTGAGGCTGTCGCCCGACATCAGCGCCGGCAGGCTGGTCCTCCGCGTCGTCAACGGCCTCATGACGCTCGAAGGTCCCGCCGAACAGCGGGAAGCCTTGACGACGGCCGCCGCACAACTCCGCACCATCCAAGGCGTCAGGGACGTGCAGGTGAAGGTCATCGATCAGGGTCCGTGACCCCGCTCCCCGCGCCCCCGTTGCAAGCTGGCGGGAACAACGCGGTCTGGATGGCCTGATACAGCTCGCTCGCCGCGCATTCCTTGCTCACGAAGGCCGCCGCTCCCGCCGCCCGCATGGCCTCCTGCATCGGCTCCGTATCGACCACCGAAAGTCCGATGACGGCCATGTCCGGCATCTCCTGCTTGATGCGCGTGGTGGCGGCAATCCCGTCCAGGCGAGGCATGTTCACGTCCATCACCACGACATCCGGTCGCACCGATCGCGTCGCCTCCAAGGCTTCCCACCCGTCGGCGGCCTCCCCCACGACCGTGAGGTCGTCATAATGTTCCAGCACCCGGCGCAATCCTTCGCGGACCATGGCATGGTCGTCCACCAGGAGCACCCGAGCCGGACGCTGCCCGAGCGGAATGGCCGGAACCTCCGATTCACCGGCATCGTCTTGAGCCGCCGCCCGGGTCGCAGCTCCGTCCTCTGGCGTCCGCTCCGGCGGATCGCACGGCACGCGCAACACGATCTTGCTTCCGCAACCGGGCGCGCTTTCGATCATCATGCAGCCGCCCATCGCTTCCATTCGTTCCCGCACGCTGAACAGGCCGAATTGCTTGAGCTGCCCTCCCACGTGCCCCATGGCCACCGAAGCCGGGTCGAACCCGCAGCCGCGATCTTCGACCGTGACCTCCAGCTCTCCCTTCGGGGTGCAGCCCACGGTGACCGTGGCCTGCGCGGTGCCCGCGTGCTTGACCACGTTGAACAGCAACTCGCGCACCGATTGAAACAACAGCACCGCATGGTCTTCGACCGGCTTGGGTATGACGGCCGGGGTGATCACCTCGACGGTCAACCCATGGGTTTTCATGCGCTCCGCGAGCCAGCAGAGGGCGGAAGCCAACCCGAATTCTTGCAGCATGGGCGGCGCCAGCTCCGCCATCACCGACCGCGTATAGGCGAGGGAGTCGTGAAAAATCTGATCGACTTCGTTCAGCGCGGCCCCCGCCCGTTGATCGGAGAGCTGCTGGTGGATCTGCTGCAACTTGATGCGGCCCAGCACGAGCAGTTGGGCCAGGTAGTCGTGCAGCTCGCCGGCCAGCCGCCGCCGTTCCCGCTCCTCCGTCAGGGTCAGTTCGGACGCCAGCGACCGCAGCCGTTCCTGGGACTGTTTGAGATCGCTCGTGCGCTGGGCCACCCGGCGTTCGAGATCCGCCTCGCTTTGCCGCAACACCTGTTCGATCCGCCGGCGCTCCGCCAGCTCGCGGGCCAGTGACCGGTTCGCCTGCTCCAGTTCGCTCGTCCGCTCGGCGATTCTCCGCTCCAGCTCTTCGTTCAACCGGCGGAGCGCGTCTTGGGCGGTCTGGGCCCGCTCGCGAAGGCGTTTCTGTTCAAGCGCGTGCCGGATCGCTTCGCCGAGCCGGCCCAGCCGATCCTTCATCAGATAATCGGCGGCCCCGGCGCGCAGGAGCGCCACGGCCTGTTCCTCGCCGATGGCGGCGGAGACCACCACGAACGGAACGTCGCTCCCCAGCGCCCGGACGTGGGACAGGGCCTGCGCGGCGCTGAATTGCGGCAATCGGTGGTCCGACAGGATGATGTCGTAGGAGCGGCCGAGGTGCTCCAAAAAGGCCTCCTCGGTCTCGACCCGGTTCCAGACCGGTTGAAACCCGGCCCGTCGCAGTTCGCGGGCGATCAGCTCGGCGTCCGATTCTTCGTCCTCGACGATCAGGACTCGAAGAATCTCGGGCATGCCGTCATTCTCGTTCACCGGGGTCACCATGGGCGCGCTACCGGGGCGGTTCGTTCAGCAACAGCCAGTAGAGCCCTAACTGGCGGACGGCCTCGTTGAACTGCTGAAAGTCCACGGGCTTCACGATGTAGCTGTTCACGCCGAGCCGGTAACTCTCCACGATGTCGCGTTCTTCCTTGGACGAGGTCAGGACGACGATGGGAATCTTGCGCGTGCGTTCCTCGCTCTTGCAGCGGCGCAAGACTTCCAAGCCGTCGACCTTCGGCAGCTTCAAATCGAGCAGGACCATCTTGGGCACCCGTCCGTTGGCCAGGTGCGCGTATTTGCCCGTGCCGAACAGGTACTCCAGCGCTTCGGCTCCGTCGGTGACGACCTGGACACGGTTCGTGACTTGATTCTTTTGCAACGCGCGCAAGGTCAACTCCACGTCTTCCGGACTGTCCTCCACCAGCAGGATCTCCACTCCGTTGGTCGTCATACCGCCTTCTCCAAGGTGAAATAGAACGTCGCGCCCTCGCCGAGCCGGCCTTCCGCCCAGACCCGGCCGCCGTGCCGCGTGACGATGCGGTGCACGATCGCCAAGCCGACGCCGGTGCCTTCGAACTCATCGGCGCGATGCAGCCGCTGAAACACGCCGAACAGCTTGCCCACATATTTCTGATCGAATCCCACGCCGTTGTCCGCCACGCGGATGATCATCCGACCTGCCTGCTCCTCATCGGGTTGCCACCCGACCTCGATCCGCGCCTGTTCCCGCTGCCCCGTATACTTGACGGCATTGGCGAGCAGGTTCGTCCAGACCAGCCGCAACAGGCGGCGGTCCGCCAGACAAGGGGGCAGGTCGGCGACCGTCAGCTCGACGATCCTGCCCTCCCGCTGCGGCTTCAGGTCCGTCCAGACTTCGTCGACCAACCGGTTCAAGTCCACGGGCCGGCAATCCACGGCAGCCCGCCCGACCCGGGAAAATTCCAGCAGGTCGTCGATCAGCACGCCCATGCGCTGCGCCCCCTTCTGAATGGTCCGCACATGGCGCTGGGCTTCCGGATCCAGCGTCGGCCCGAAGTCCTCCATCAAGATCCTTGCGAACCCGGCCATGGTCCGGACGGGAGCACGGAGGTCATGCGAGACCGTGTAGGTAAAGGCTTCCAGCTCGCGATTCGCCGCCAGGATCGCCTCCTCCGCTCTCTTGCGTTCGGTCACGTCCACGACGGTGCAGAGCGTCATCATGCCCTGAAAGGTTTCGATCGGCGTCAGCCCCACCTCAACAGGAAATTCGCGCCCGCTCTTATGCAGAGCGGTCAAGGCGGCCCCGTTGCCCATCGGTCTGGCCTGGGCCTCACGCACATAGTGCGCGCGGTGCGCGGGATGCCCGTCCCGGAAGCGCTTCGGGAGCAACAGTTCGACCGGCTGGTTGAGCAATTCCTCGCGATTGTAGCCGAAGATCCGTTCCCCCTCCTTGTTCACGAGCACGATTCGCCCGTTCCTATTCACGGTGAGGATGCCGTTCGGCGATTGCTCGACGAGTTGCTGGAACTGCGTCTCGGCCAGCTTGCGCTGGGTATTGTCTCTCCACACCTTGGTGAACCCCCGCAGGGCGCCCGTCTCGTCCCGGAGCGGAGTCGTCATGACATGGGCCCAGAACCGCGAGCCGTCCTTGCGCATCCGCCACCCTTCCTGTTCATACACCCCGCGGGCCGCCGCCTGTTCCAGTTCGGCTCGCGCGGTCTCGCGCGCGCCCGGCTCCAAGAACAGCGAGAGCGGCATCCCGATGACTTCCTCGGCCGTATAGCCGGTGTGGCGCTGCGCGCCGGCGTTCCACGTCGCGACCCGCCCGTCCGGATCGAGCATGATGATGGCATAGTCGCGGACCTGTTCGACCATGACCCGGTGCCGCTCTTCACTCTCGCGCACGGCTTCCTCGGCCCGTTTGATGACGGTCATGTCGCGCGAGGTCGAGACCAGCCTCATCGGCTGCCCATCAAGCCCCCGGACGGTGCTGACGATCACATCCCACCACTTGGGCGTCCCTTTGGCCGTCGGACAGAACCCTTGAAACCGGGCGGTCCCGTTGGCCACCGCCTCCTGCACGGCGGCCTGAACCGTCCCCCTTGAGGATTCAGGCCAGAGGTCCCACCAAAATCGTCCAAGGACCGAGGCGGCATCCTCGATCTCCATGAGACAGAGCCCCTGGGAGTTGAGGCTCAACAGTCGGCCTTCCCGATCCAGAATTTTCATGCAGTCCGGACTGCTCTCCACAACAGCGCGGTTGAAGGCTTCGCTTTCCTCCAGCGCCGCTTGAGACCGCCCGACCCGTTCCTCGTTCGTCCCCGACTTCAGCAGCGCGGCGGTCAGGCCCCAGAGAATCACCGCGCCCATCAGCCGGTTATAGGCGGCCATCTCGACGCTCATCCCGCCGGGCGGGCTCACGACATAGCCCGCGACGATCAGGGCCGTCGAGGCGGCCGCGGCGGCGAGCGTGATCGCCGCCGACCGGGGCGAGAGCCTGGTCGAATACCAGATCGGAAACACATAGAGGAACCAGACCGCATAGCCCAGCGGCATGACGCTGTCGAGCGTGAAGATGCCCAGCAGGCCGGCCATGATGACCGCCATGGCCAGATGCCGGTGCACCTGCGTCTTGTCCGGAACGACGGACGCGTCCGTCATGGCCGCCGCTCCATCGATTCCGCAGCCGGGCTGGTTGCGGACCTGATGAGTTGATAGAGCTGATCCGCGGCGGAATCCTTGGTGAGATAGGCGTCGGCGCCGGCCGCCCGCATTGTCTCTTCCATCAGCGCGTCCTGATGCACGGAGAGGCCGATGACTGTCATGGAAGGCTGTTCGCGTTTCAACCGCTTGGTGGCTTCTACGCCGTCCAGGCGCGGCATGTTGATGTCCATGACCACCACGTCGGGGGAGAGCCGGCCGGCCAACTCGACCGCTTCCTGCCCGTCCATCGCTTCTCCGACCACCTGCAACTCCGGGTAGCCTTCCAGAATGCTCCGCAGGCCCTGTCGCACCAGCGCATGGTCATCCGCCAACAGCACGCGCAATCCGCCGGCCTGCCTCAGCGGACTCTTCGCGCTTCCGGCTCCGGAACCGGCCGGACCCGTCTCGTTCGTTGCCGCCGGCCTCCCCCCATGACAGGGCATCGCCAACAACGCACGGGTTCCTCGTCCTGGAACGGACTGCACCTCGAACCGGCCACCCATGGCCTCCATCCGCTCTAGGATGCTGAAGTGCCCGAACCCCGAGCCGGGCCGCCGCTCCCTCGCCGACTCCGCCGGATCGAAGCCGCACCCGTCGTCCTGCACGGCAATCTGCAACTCGCCGGCGGGATTCACGCCGATCGACACCGCCGCCCGGCGGGCCCGAGCATGTTTCACCACATTGAACAGCAGCTCGCGCACCGATTGAAACAGGAGAATGGCCTGATCCTCGGTCAGCGACGACACCGGCTGATCGGCCTCGATCGTCACTTCGAGCCCATGCAACTGTTTTTGCTCCGCGAGCCATTGCAACGCCATCACGAGCCCGAACTGGTGCAGGACCGGCGGGCTGAGCGTCGCCACCAGCGAGCGGGTGTAGTTCAAGGCCTCGCCGAGCAGCCGGTCGGCGTCGCGCACGCCGGCGCGATGGTCGTCCTCCGAGGCGCAGGCCTGCTGGATTTTCATGCGCACGACCACGAGCAACTGGGCCAAATAATCGTGGAGATCGGCGGCCAGCCGCTGCCGCTCCCGCTGTTCCGCCAGCGTCAACTGGGAAGCCAGATCCCGCAGCCGCTCGCGCGAGGCGACCAACTCCCGCGTCCGTTCGGCGACGGACCGCTCCAATTCCTGGGTCCATTGCCATCGTTGCGATTCCGCCTTCTTCCGATCGGTGATGTCCGTGGAAACCCCGACCAGGGCACAGGGAACCCCGTTGGCATCCGTCAAGGGCGTCTTGACCGACGCATAGATATGCAGGCCGTCCCGAAGCGGCACCCGCTCCTCGAACTCCATCGTCCGCCCTTCACGAAAGACGGCCCGGTTGTTCAGCTCGAACCCGGCGGCGACCTCAGGCGGGAACAGTTCGAAGATCGATTTCCCGACGATGTCTTCGTTCTTGACATGGAATAGCCGCTCGAATTCCCGATTGATATGCAGAAACCGGTTGTCGGGAGTCATCAGATAGATCACCGCCGCGGTGTTCTGGAGAATCGCGTTGAGCCGCGCTTCGCTTTCCCGCAGCGCGCCCTCGGTCCGGTGGTGCTGGATCAGGTCCGCGGCTTGCCTCGCAAACAGATCCACGAGGCAGAGCGTCCGTTCCGACGGCCGGCGGGGCTCATGGAAACAGGTGGACAACAGGCCGAGGAATTGGCCCGTGCGGCTGAGCAAGGGAATAGACTGCATCGCCTGCACGCCGGCGGCCAGCAACGCTGCGGCGGCGAGACTGCCGGCGCAGATCGGATCCGTGCGAAGATTCTCCACCACCAGCCGTTGCGCCTGCTTGGCGAGGGCGAGGCAGGCGTCCGGTTCGCTGGGCGCCCGATCGAAGACGCTCAACGTCTGAGGCGAGAACCCCCGCTGGACGAGCACCTCCAGGGTGCGGGCGGCGGGATTGAACAATTGGATCAGGCCCTTGTCCGCCTTGGTGAAAAAGATCGAGGCATCCAGCACTTCTTGCAGCAGTGACGAGAGGCGCCCTTCCTGCAAAAAGCGCGTCCCGATCTCATGCAGCCGGACCAGCCCTCCCAGCTCATTGATCAACTGGTCGCTCAGGGCTCTCAGGTCCCGCTCGATCTCCTTCCGTTCGGTGATGTCGATCATCGAGCCGGCATGGCCGAGGAACCTTCCCTCCGCCGACAGACGCGGCCGGCCGGCAACCATGACCCAACGGAAGGCTCCCGTCACGTCGCGCAGCCGGCAATCCATCGTGAAGAACTGACGTTGTTCGACGGCATCCGCCAGCACGCGACCCGCCCGCTCCCGGTCTTCGGCGTGGACGGCATCGAGCCAGCCATGGCCAAGCCAGGCGGCCTCCGGTTGCCCGGTCACCTCCGCCCACCTTTGACTGAAGAAGGTGCCGGCGCCCGTTTCATCGGTCATCCACAGGATGGCCGGCGCGATATCGGCCAGGGCGCGGACCTGGGCGTCCGGCAGGGCGGCCGGTCGGCCCTGCTGTCCTGCAAGAGCTTGACGGATCGGTTCCGGTTGATTCTCTGGTCTTGTCATGTGACCTACTACCGGTTCAATTCCTCATAGTCTTGGCCCGACCAAACCCCTTAGGCCCGTTCATGCTTGTACTCCGATCATGCTCGACACAGGGTGTTCGTGCGTCCGATCGCCGGGCAGCGGAACGGGGAGCACCACGGCAACCTGACGCTGCGGCCGTACGGAGAGACAGAAGGAACCGTTGAAGGCTGCCGCCTCCACCACCGGCGGCATGTCGCGGAACCGGCTTGCTCGGCCGTCCCGACGACATCGAGAACAGAGTCGAGCGACGCGTCACGGGGGCTTCATTATGGAGGATGTTGGGACCGGAACGGCCTGGGAGAACCCCTAGCCCCCCAATCAGGCATCGGCTCGCGACGAGCCCTGGGATCGGTCTTCCCATATGCGCCGGACGGTGTTGTAGAGATCGGTGGCCACTCCGTCCTTGACGAGAAAGGCCGCCGCTCCCGCCTCCTTCATCGCTTGCTGGATGCGCTCGTCCTGTTCGACGGAAAGACCGATCACCTTGACGTTCGGCAGGGCCTGCACGATCCGTTTGGTCGCCTCCACCCCGTCTATCTTCGGCATATAGACATCCAGGATGACGAGTTCCGGCTTGAGCCGGCAGGCCAGATCGACGGCCTGGGCGCCGTCCTCCGCCTCTGCGACGATTTCGACCGGCACATCCGGATACGTCTCCAAGAGACAGCGAATGCCTTGGCGCACCATGGCTCGGTCATCGGCCAGCAGGCAGGTCAGGTCGGCCGCCTGGGCGTCCGGCTTTCCCACCTGCAACGGCACCCGCAATTCGATGCGGCAGCCCTGCCCCGGAGCGGCCGAGAGGCGCACGCTGCCGCCGAGCGCGTCCAACCGCTCCTGGATGCTGAAGAGCCCGAAGCGCGAGCCAGCTCCGGCTTCCTTATCCGACAATTTTCCTGCGTCAAACCCCTTGCCGGCGTCCGCCACCGCCACGACCAGCGAGCCCCCTTCCATCCTCACTGTTACGGCGGCTTCAGCGACGCCCGCATGTTTGAGCACGTTGAAGAGCAGCTCGCGCACGGACTGATACAACAAGACCGCCTGCTCGTCTTTCAGCGGCGGCACGCCGTCCGCCGCCTCGACCGTCACCCTCAGCCCCTGCCGGCCCATCCATTCGCCGAGCCATCGGACTGCCGCGACCAACCCGGCTTCATAGAGGACGCGCGGACTCAGTTGCGCGACCAACGTGCGGGTGTAGGCCAGTGATTCGTCCAGCATGCTTCGCATGTCCGCCAACTGTTGCTTGACCGCAGCCTCTTCCGTACGCCGCATCGCCTGGTGAAGCTTGATGCCGCAGACGACCAGCAATTGCGCCAGGTAATCGTGCAGATCCTTGGCAAGCTGCTTGCGTTCGCGCTGTTCCGCCATGGTCAGTTCGGTCGCCATGCGGCGCAGCAACGCCGTTTTCCGTTCCAGCACCTCCGTCCGCTTGGCCACCTGCTCTTCCAGCCGGGCGTTCAGTTCCTGCAGCGCCGTTTCCGTCCGCTTCAGGTCGGTCACATCCGTGATGAGCCCTCCATAATAGAGGGCTTCGCGGTCGGAGGCGTCTTCGACGGGAGCCGCCCGATGTTTGACGTAACGGACCGTCCCGTCCCGGACATGCAGAATCCGGTGCTCGCAGTCGATTCGGTCTCGCCGGGCGACGGCCTCGTGGATCGTCCGGATCATGGACTCCCGATCGTCGGGATGGAGGATCGATTCCCAGACATTCGCGCAGCGGCAGGATTCTTCCTCGGTCAAACCGGTCCATTCGGTCCAGAGCTTGGACACGAAGGTCACGGCGAACCGCTCGTCCGGGACGGCCCGGTACACGGCCTCGGGCACGCTGGTCACGAGCAACCGGTATTGTGCTTCCCGCCGCCGCAGGTTCCGTTCCAGTTCCTTCCGGTAGCTGATGTCGATCACCGTGCACAGCACCAGATCCTTGCCCGAGAGCCGCAGGGGCGTCAGCGCGATCTCGACCGGGACGTGCTCGCCACTGTTTCGGCGCAGCCAGAGGTCCCGGCCGATTCCCATGACCCGCGGCACCGGCCTCTCCATGAATTTCTCGCGGAAAGCGGTATGACCCTGCCGGAGCTGCTCGGGAATCAGCCGCTCCACCGATTGGCCCAACAGCTCTTCCCTCCGATAGCCGCTCAATCGCTCCACCAGGCCGTTGACCTGTCGGATGATCCCTGCCACATCCACGATCAGCATGCCGGTGGGGGCCGACTCGATGATGGACGATACCAGCACGTTATTCTCGACCAGACGGCGTTGGATGAAGAACCATCCCGCGCCCCAGACGGTCAGCACGCTGATGGCGCGATTGACGTAGGCCATCCAGGAGGGACCGTCGCCCGAAGCGGAGAGCGGGATATCCATGACGATCAGGGCCGTACAGAGTCCCGTCGCCGCGTACATGATCCAAGCCGGCCGGATCAACGAGGTCATGGCGATGACCGTGACATAGAGAATGCCGACGGCCAGGCCCGCCGGGAGTTGGAGGTCGAGCAGGAAAATAGCCAGGGCCGTCAGCAGACTAGCAGCCAACAGTCCTGGCCGGTCCGGGAGCGACGCGGAGCGAGAAGGGGGAGAAGATGAAGCCGGCAGGCGATCGGATCCGGTCTCGGTCCCAGGCGCGGAGTCATTCATAGCGATCGCGGAAGCGGCATCATACCCCTTCCTGACAACCTGGTACAAGGCCGAGGCGGCTGGCCGGTACAATCCACAGGCCGATCACGGCACAAGGCCTTCTTCCGGTTCGATCTGTTCCTCCCGAATCGATAGTTCACGGTACAACAATTCCAAATCCTGGCTCATCAGGTTGATCATCGATTTCAGGTGATCGTACATGGCGGCCCGGATTCGCAACTCCTGGCTAGTGTACGCGCCACCCTCGCCGAACAACAGGCTGAGCCGGTGCCGCTCTTCATGGCTTCCCGGTTCGCCCAGATAGGCTTCCTGTTTCCAGCTTGCCAGGATCTGTTCTCTCACGGTCAGCATCGGCTCGTGACCCTGCCGGGCCTGCGTGAGAAAGAGCCAGACCGACCGGGGAAAGACCGTCGAGGTTTTCGGCCCTTCCCACACCTCCTTCAGCAAGTTGCGCGGATGTTGGAGTTCCTGCCGATGCTCGCTGAAATAGGCCCATCCGCTGATGGCGGCGCTGACCAGACCTCCGGAGATGGCGGCGATCTCCCCCGGGGCTTCGGAGGAGAAGGCCAGGGCCAGGCCGCCCGCCAACGCCGCCGCCAACCCGCCGATCGCAATGCCCGCCAGGGATTTTCGTTTGATCTCGCTCCCCTCGGCCTGCAGCAACGTGTCGGCCAATTGATCGGCCCGCTCCTGTTCGCAGTCCGCCTCGGCGGCCGTTCCCGAGACTTCCAGCAAGGCGAGCATCACGCGCGCCTGCAATTGCTGCCGCGCGCGCAGCAACGGCGTCCGCATCGTGACCGGGTGTGTCAATGCCGACTGTTCCAACAGGGCGATCTGCTTCACGGCCGGCAACACATCGATCGCCTCGGCCACCTCCAGCGCGCGCTGGGACAGGCCTGGCGGCGGGGGCAGATGGTGGGTTTGCTCCTCCTTCTGCGGTCCATTCCCGCCGGCTTCGGAAACCGGAACGGTTCTCAGGTCCGGCTTGGGCGGGATACAGCGTCGTTGGTAGCTCTTGGAGGCGGGACCGTGAGTCAACCATCGGATCGTCGAACAGCCGCTCACCAGGCTCATTGCCGTGATGAGCGCGACGCCCGTTTGGCCGGCCGATCTGAGCCGGTGAAGAGGCGCAGGCCGGCGGTTCGGCTCCTGTCGGCTGTCCGGACTCCGGTTGCCACTCACGAGCGACGGCGATGCGATCTTGGAACCAGCGCCTCTGGCATGGATCGCATCCGGATTACTGCACCGTAATGGCGCCTTGCGTATCCGGAGCCTTGGCGTCGGAGGAGTCGGACTTGACGGCGTAACGGGCGGTGCCGAGACGCGTAAAACAGAGGCTCGCCGTCTCATTGGGATCGAGCGTGGTGGAGTTGTCGGTTCCCATGCCCAGGGCCTTGGTGAATCCTTTCTTGCACGAGATGCTGTGATCGATCGGATCGAGGAACGTGATCGTCACCGGTTGCCGGCGTTGATTGAGCCATCGCACCTCGTCGCCGGCATTCACCGTGAGCGACTCCGGAGAGACCGTGTCTTTGATCAGGATGTTCTTGACGGCGCCCGTCCTGGTGCCGGCTTCTGTCTCGGCCGCCGTGGTCTTTGCCGAGGGAGAGTGAGACGCGCAGGCGGTCATGACTAACGCCGCCGCTAGCACCGGCATGATCGAAGCAGAGGTCAGGCGATTCATCGAAGGTCCTCCTTCTGTCGAGGTGGAAGAACGTTCCTCAGGACCAGCGGCGAGCAGCCTCGCACGAGCCAGATCCGTCTTTGCCATCACACTAGATTCGCCAATCATCGCCGAACACTAGGACAACGCCCAGTTTGCGGTCGGTCGATCCCGGGCAATGCAGGCAACGGATGTTGTGCATCGCGCACCCAAATAAGAATTGCTCCCAAGGCGGAAGGCGCAGGGGCGGGCAGGTCCGGAGCTAAGACGAGGAGGCCGTGCGAGAAGACTTGCCTTGGGTCAGCGTAGCCCGCCGACGCGAGAGCTGAAGGGTGTAGCGCCCTCGGCCGGAAAGTGACAGCCGGATATCGCCGCGCCGGCTGAGCCGGTCGATCTCCAACAGGATTTGGTTCCATGTGAAGGGTTGGCAGGCTTGGATCAGGGCTTCGAGGCCGCACCCTTGGTTATAACCGATCGTTCGCAAGATCAAGCGGGTGATGGGCTGGACCCGGTCTGTGATGAGTTCCCTTTCATCCGCTGAGGGCTGCCCCTGCCCCTCGAGGCCATACCGCTCGACACAGACCGGGCAATAGACATGAGTCAATTTATAGTCGGCCCCGCGAAGACGATGTCGTTCCAGATAGGAGCCCAGATCGCTCCACACGTCTTCATCATCAACGTCCGATGCCGGTTCAGGTTCTCTCACGAGTCCACAGATGCGGCACACAAGCAAGGACACTTGTTTGACCGCTGTGCTCATGGCGCCCTCCGTGCGTCGGCGTGGCGTGGGACCGGCGCTAGGATGACTGCTGACAGCCATGCGACATACTAGGATGATCCCTAGGGTGCGCTTGAAGCGGAACCCGGGACGCTCCCAGGTGCACCCGCTATCGCCTCGTCATATAAACAACAGAGAGGGTAGCCGCGACTCCAGTGGCAGGTAGTTGAAAACAAAGGGATAATTAAGATGTCATTGCATCGACGTCCTTGGTTCGCTCCGCCGCTGGCCATGACCTTCAGCCTGGCAATCGGGTGGCTGTGGCAGATGAGCTTGGCGGCGCCGCTGGCAACCGCCGGCATCGAGCGCAGTCAAATCATTACGTTTCTTGGAGTCAGTGTGCCCCGCGATGCCCGGGACAATGGTCAGGGCGCGGTGGGCCAAATGGTCGTCGGATGGGAACAGCGCCCAGATCACCATGGCATCATGGTGAGTTTTCTTCGAGGGAAAGGCTCGTTGAGTTCCGGCACCGAACTCGCCATCCTGCTGGCCATCGATCGGGCCGCGCATGCGGCGGGTCTGCGGACGGACAGTTGGACGGTCACATTCAAGGTTCGCGAACCGGCCGGAACCATTTACGGCGATAGTCTTTCAGGATTGGTGGGGTTGACGGTCGTCGCGCTGGCAAAGGGAGACGTGATCCCCTCCGACCGCACCATGACCGGCACGATCACCCAGGAGGGCGGCATCGGCCCAGTCAGCTCGATCCCGCTCAAGATCGCGGCGGCCTCGCAACAACACCTCCGGCGCGTGATCATCCCGGACGAGCTTGACATCACCGATTCGGACTGGGTCAATCCATTTCTCATGCAGGTCTCGCCGATCCAATCGGCGGCGCTCGCCTATCAGGCGCTGACCGATCATTCGATGACACAAACTCATGAACAGGCGCCTCATGCCGCCCGATGACAATTTGGGCATTCCATCACGCTCCTATGAGGAACACGCCAATGAAGAGGCCATGATGGACCACAATGAAAAACGCATCCTCTTAGTCGAGGATGACCAAGATATCCGGTACCTCTTATGTGATCTCCTGACCCAGGAAGGGTATAAAGTGTATGAAGCTCGCAATGGAAGCGAGGCTCTACAGGCCATGAATAAGCGGCATTATGATGTGGTGTTGTCCGACTATCACATGCCGCAAATGGACGGCCTGACGTTTCTGCGCATGAGCCAGACTGTTTGGCCCGAGACGCCGGTCATCCTCACCTCGTCTGATCCGAATCTCATGGAACAAGCCACGCAGAAAGGACGGGGCGCCTATGCATGCTTGCCGAAACCATTCGATTTGGATCGCCTCCTGCAGGTCCTCCATGACGCCGTGCATGTGCGCGCGTGAATCAAACGAACCTTGCCGTCCTCGACGGACCAATGTTGTCGCGTCTTTTACGACCAGGATGTGATCAAGAGCCTTGGCATGGGCGCCCCGATCATTCGCATTGGCGAGTTGGAGATAAACCAGGACTTATCGGTTCAGACGCTCACATGGAGCATCCAGCGGGCCGGATGGGCTGCAATGGGCGTCATCGTCCTGCTGGCTATGGCCGGCCTGTTCGGCCACGGCCCCATCAGCCGGGCCACGGAGGGCAATCTGTCCAAGGGCCTGCACGTGGAATACGAGCGATTCGGCCGCCAGCAACGCCCGACTGACGTCCGTGTGTTTGTCCGTCCGACGCATGACCGGCGTCTCTCCCTCTGGATCGGTCAGCCGTATCTATCGCACATGGAAATCCAGCACATCGTTCCTCCGCCGGAGGCCGCGACCTTGGCAGACGGCGGGGTTCGCTTCGAGTGGGCGACCGATACCCAAGAACCCGCCGTGGTGACGTTCTACCTGCAGCCCCACACCGTCGGTCCTCTCTCGGGAATGCTCCACGCATCCGGTCAAATGGATGCACGGATTCAGCAATTCATCTATCCCTAACCCGTGCGCAACCAAAGGAGCGATTATGGATGCCGTCATCCGCGCGTTGGTTGTCTATCTTGTGTTGTTGGTCGTGTTCCGACTGGCAGGCCGGCGGACCTTGAGTGAAATGACGAGTTTTGATTTCGTGTTGCTTCTGATCATCAGCGAAGCCACGCAAAATGCCATGCTCGGCAATGATTATTCGATAACCAACGGCATCCTGGTCATCATCACCTTAGTGGGACTGGATATTCTCTTCACCAATTGGAAACATCGGAGCGCCTTCATTGAGCGATGGCTGGACGGGCTTCCGATGGTGATCGTGGAGCATGGACGCCCATTGAAGAGCCTGATGGATCGGGCCAGGCTCGATGAAGAAGACGTGCTGGCGGCCGCTCGCAAGTCGCAGGGGCTGGAACGAATGGAGCAGATCAAGTATGCCGTACTGGAAGTGGGGGGCGGGATTTCGATTATTCCGGACAAGGAGGCCGGATGACGGGCGTCCCATGCTCGCCCATTACTTGAAGTCTCTCATGTAACATAGCCTATTGGGCTACGAGTCGAACGCCCAGATGAGGGACAACAACAGCAGGTGTTGGCTCGACGCCAATCGCGGCACGCCGGGCGCGATGTCCCCATCTCTAAAAAAGCCGCCGTCCTGCCCGGTCGAGTGGTCGTACCGATATTCCAAACGGGTGAGCCACAGTTGCGGCCCGACGTGACGGTGGTACTCAAGCGTCGTGGTGACGGCCCATAGCAGTTGTTCGAACTCGGTCAGGCGGCCGTTCCGGTCCCAAAACCATTCCGGCCTCACCGCCAGGCTCCACGGCCCGCTGAGGTCCCACCGCGTAAAGAGCGCCGCGCCCGTCCAAAACGTTCGCGCCTGATCCGGTTGATCAACGGCCCGTTCCGTGCCGATATCGTAGGCGAGGACGATCGTGACCTCGTCCCCGCGCCACTGAACCTGCGTATCGGAAAAGAACCGCCAATAGCGAAGCGACGTATCCGCCTGATCCGGCCCGTAATAGAGATTCTGCGCGACTGCGAGCCGCTTGGTGACCCGCCAGTCCAATTCCGCGCCGTAGCTGGGGAGGTCGTTGGCATGGGCGAGGTGCTGAAACCCGTTCATCACGTGGAATCCTACATCCACGTTGTGGTTGATCGCGTAGCGGCTCCCCACGCCGAAGACAAAATTCGGGGAATAATCGGTGAGATACGAACGGGAATAGTTGAAATTCTGCTTGGCATAAAACGATTCGAAGTTGATATAGCCCTTCATCAGGCCCGCCGTCAGCAGGAGCCCCGAGCCGATCGGGGCCAGATAGCTCACGTTGGCGCGTGCGAGATGCCGCAACAGGTCCGCGCCCGGGACCGGGCGATCCCGGGCCTCTTGCTCGCGCGGCACCAGCGCGTCGGTATCGTAACCGGCCTGCCCGGCGAGTTCCACCCCCCAATCGCGCGCTCGATGCGGTTCCTTATGAACATAGCCGAGCGCCATGTTCGGCGAGAACTCATTCGTGCGCGGGGTCGTTTGTTTGCTGCGGAACTGATGATTCTCCGGAAAATTAAAATTGAGGCCGTAGCTCACATCGAGAAGGGCCCCATATTGCCAGGGATTCGGCTCGGTCTTCTCCGGCATGGATTCGGCGGCGGCCGGCCCGGCGCATAGCGCCATGCCGGCGCATACGATGGGCAAGACCTTAAGGTTGCACTTGCACCTTATTGACCACGGCCGTGACGCCGCCCACTCCCCGCGCGAGTTGCCCGGCTCGTTCCTTGAATGCATACAGATCCACTTCTCCGCTGAGGTAGACGGTGCCGCTCTCGACAGTCACGTCCACTTGCAGCAGATTCGCGGCTGGCTCGTCGTAGAGGGCCTGCTTGACCGCACGCCCAAGCTCGTCGTCTGTTTTCCGGACCCGGCATGCGCCGTTTCCTGTGATCGCGAACGCGATAAGGACGATCAGGGCTGTCCATGGCCCTGCGGTGATCATGGGGGCGCCTTCCCGCTGCGTGCTCTTCACCGGAGGGCACGCGCTGGTTGGCTTATCCATCCTATCGACGGTCTGGACCATGGAGAGGGTGGTAGGAACACCATTATCGGCCTCCACCCGTCGCGCTCCCCCTACCATTCCACAACGGCCTTGAGCGGGAGATGGTCGGAAGCCTTGCGCGAGCGCGGCGTCTTGTGCACCTCCGTGCACAAGAGGATCGCCGGCGGGCGGACCCAAATCCGGTCCAGCGCGAAGATCGGAGCGGGCGACGGAAAGGTGCGCAAGGCCGGCGCATGGCCGAAGATGCGCTTGATCCATCGAAGCGGCCTGCCTCACAGGAACCATTCGTTCAAATTTCCCATCAGGACACAGTGGCGACGCGAAAAGCGTTTCAGCAATTCCTCGACCTGAAGACGCCGTTCCCAGGGCCTGAGCCATTGCACGTGATCTCCATGTCGATCGCGCCCCGCGGTTCCCGCCCCGGCTGGCTGAGGTCCATCAACCGCACGTCCGCCGGGGAACAACGGGTCAACACCGCATTGCCGTAATGTCCCTTCCGCTCAAGCAAGGTCGGGCCGGCGATGGGCATGAGCTTGACCGCATGCACGAGCCGCCACAACAGTTCGAGCCCGTGGTGTCCCGGCGAGTCCACCTCTTGCAGCGTCGATCACGACGATCTTCTGATGATGGGACGCGCCGACCGGGTGAGCGCCGTCTTTCACGAAGTGCAGCCGGCGCTGGGCTGGGAGATGGGACGGCAGACACAGCAGCGCGCTCAGGAACGGTCCCAATCGATCCCGGCCGTCCACCAAGAACGCGGCGCGCGGGCAAGGCTCGACGCGCCAGCAGTTACGGCCGGGATCAAACAACCGGTCGGACTGGGCTGTGCGGGCTTCCGGGCTGAGTACCATCCCTCGCTCAGTTGACCATTTCCCGACCAGGTCCCAACCTAGGCATGATCCTAGTCACTTCCGGCGCCTGCTCATTCGTATGTTGGGGCATCAACCTCAGAGGCGCTTCATTCATAGGGAAAGGGATCATGGACCATGTCAATATCCCAACGCCCGCCTCAGCAGCAACATCGACAGCCCGGTCTGGAATCAGACATGACGCCTCGACCGAAGACAGAGGATCAGAAGCATCATGGCAGAGGCAAGCTCGCGCGCAAGGCGGCGCTGATCAGCGGCGGTGACAGCGGCATGCCGCGTGGTGCGGACAGGCGGTCGAGCAGACGTTCCGCTACAGCGAGCCGGGCAGCCGGAAGAGATCGCCCCCTGTTACGTCTTTCTGGCCTCGGAAGACAGCTCCTACATGACCGGCCAAGTGCTGCATCCGAACGGCGGGACGGTAATCAGCCCCCGCCCCGCGCGGCACGCCAGGTGAAGGACCGATAGATGGATGAACGAACGCCCAGCCATTGGTACAAGAACGCGGTGATCTATGGGCTCGACGTCGCGACGTTTCAGGATTCCAACGGCGACGGGGTGGGTGATTTTCCCGGCCTGTGCCGGCGCCTGGATTACCTGGCCGACCTCGGCGTGACCTGCCTGTGGCTGCTTCCGATGTTTCCCACGCCGGATCGGGACAACGGCTACGATGTCATGGATTACTTCGGGATCGATCCGCGGTTGGGCACCTTCGAGGACTTTCTGACGTTCGTGCGCAAGGCGGGAGAGCGGGGTCTTCGCGTGATTCTCGATCTGGTCATGGACCATACCTCCAACGAGCATCCCTGGTTTCGCGCGGCTCGGCACGATCCCGCGTCCCGGTACCGCCGGTACTATACATGGACCGACATGCCCCCGCCCACCGAGCCGGGACAGGGAAATATCTTTGCGGGCCAAGAATCCTCGGTGTGGACGTTCGACGAGATCGCCGGCCAATACTATTACCATCGCTTTTACCATTTCGAACCGGATCTCGACGTGACCTGTCCGGAGGTCCGCGAGGAGATCAAGCGGGTCATCGATTTCTGGCTGTCGTTCGGCATCTCGGGATTCCGCGTGGACGCCGTCTCGCACATGATCGAATCGCCGCTTCCCAGCCCGGACCCCTCGTTGCGTCATGATGCGCATCACGTCCTGCGGGATCTGCGCGCCTTCACGTCATCCCGGCGCGCCGACGCGGCGCTCCTCGGGGAAGCCGACGTGGAATCCCACGAGCTGGCGGCGTTCTTCGGCGAGGGTAACGAGCTTCACCTGCTCTATAACTTCCTGCTCGATAATTTCCTCTTTCTGGCGCTGGCGACCGGCCGGGCGGAACCGATCGAGCGGGCGCTTCGCCTGTTGCCTTCTATCCCTGACGGGTGCCAGTGGGTGACTTTTCTCCGGAACCTGGATGAATTGGATCTGGAACGTCTGACGGAGGACGAGCGGGAGTCGGTCTACCGCGCTTTTGCGCCCGATCAGGAGATGCGCATCTACGGCCGCGGCATCCGCCGCCGGTTGGCTCCGATGCTGGGCGACCGCCGAAGGCTGGAGCTGGCGATGAGCCTGCTCTTCTCTCTCCCCGGCGCGCCCATGCTGATCTATGGCGATGAAATCGGCATGGGCGACGACCTGTCCCTGGAGGGCCGCAACGCCGTGCGCACGCCGATGCAGTGGAACAAAGCCCGCCATGCCGGGTTTTCCACCGCGCCGGCGCGCGCGTTGACG
>DATIBM010000267.1:0-2680 GCA_035457545.1 Nitrospiraceae bacterium | reverse complement strand
GCCGACATCGGCATCGCCATGGGCCTGGCGGGAACGGATGTGGCCAAGGAAACCGCCGACATTATCCTGCTCGATGACAACTTTGCGACCATCGTGAGCGCGATTGAGGAAGGCCGCGCCGTATACGACAATATCCGAAAGTTCTCGACCTACATTCTGGCCAGCAACGTGCCCGAAATCGTTCCCTTCCTGGGATACGGATTCATCGGCATGCCGCTCGCGCTGACGATTCCTCAGGTGCTGGCCGTCGATCTCGGAACCGACATGGTGCCGGCGCTAGGTCTCGGGATGGAACGGCCTCAGCCGGACGTCATGGACCGTCCGCCGCGCCCCATCGCCGAGCGGTTGTTGAACACCTCGCTTCTCCTGCGGGCGTATCTCTATCTGGGACTCATCGAAGCCGCGATCGCCATGGGAGGGTTTGTTCTGTATCTGTCCATCCACGGCTGGACCTGGGGCACCCCTCTCGACTGGTCTTCTCCTTTGTACAAGGAGGCCACGACCGTGACCCTGGCCGGCATCGTCTTCGCGCAAGTCGCCAACGTGTTTGCCTGTCGGTCCGATCGGTACTCGGTCTTCCGGCTCGGCTGGTGGACCAATCCGGTCATTCTCTGGGGCATCCTGTTCGAAGTGACCATTCTCCTGTTGCTCATCTACACGCCCGTCGCACATACCATCTTTGGAACGCGCGCGCTGCCCGTCTGGATTTTCGCCCCGCTGGCCCTTGGCGCGGGGCTGCTGCTCCTGGCGGAAGAAAGCCGGAAGTGGATCGCGGCCCGGCTCAGACAGCACCGGGCGCATCGCCTCCTCCAGCCGGCTGGTGGAATATGAGCGACCACCGACAGGACCCCGCGCATGAACCACCGGTCAGCGAAATCATCGCGAGCGGAGCAGTGCCGATCCGCGATCATCGGCTTCCTGCCCTCATCCCTTCCCGAAGGAAACCCTCGCGGCTTCCGCCGGCCATCGGGCTTGGGGCAGCGCTGATCCTCATCGGACTGGGCTTGTGGTATTGGTGGGACTCAGGACTTCCACCGGTTCATTACAAGACGGCGACGGTGGACCGGGGGCCGATCACGGCCATCGTGACGGCCACCGGTACCGTGAACCCGGTCGTTTCTGTGCAGGTGGGCAGCCAAGTGTCCGGCAAAGTCGCGCACCTCTTCGCCGACTTCAATTCCGTGGTGGCCAAAGGACAGATCCTGGCCCAGATCGACCAACAGCCGTTCAAAGCGCGGGTCAGCCAGGCGCGCGCCGCCGTGAAAAGCGCCAGAGGCAATCTGGTCAAGGCCAGGAACATGGCCCGGCAGCGCAAGCTGGAACGGGACCGCATGGCTGCCCTCAGACGACAGGCTTTCGTGTCGCAAGCGGATCTGGATCTCGCCGAAACCAGCTATCGGGATGCCGCCGCCAACGTGGAGGTGCTCCAAGCCCAACTCGATCAAACGGAGGCCACCCTGGCGTCCGCCGAACTGGACCTCGGCTTTACGACCATCTATTCGCCGGTAGATGGCACCGTGGTGTCCCGCAATGTGGATGTCGGGCAAACGTTAGCCGCAGCGTTTCAGACACCGATCCTCTTCCTCATCGCCCAGGATCTTACCCACATGCAGGTGAACACGAATGTCAGTGAATCGGACATCGGCGGGGTCGCGGAAGGCACCACGGCCAGCTTTCGCGTGGACGCCTACCCGAGGCAATTTTTTGACGGTCTCGTGACCCAGGTGCGGAACGCCCCGATCAGCATTCAGAATGTCGTGACCTATGATGTGGTCATCACCGTGGACAACAGCAGCTTGAAGCTCAAGCCCGGCATGACGGCCAACGTCACCATCGTCACGGCGAAGAAGGAAAATCCCTTGCGCGTGCCGAATGGCGCCTTGCGGTTCCGCATGCCCGACGTTCCGGTGGACCGCAAGACCCCCAGGGTCTGGCGGCTGGAAGGCGGCCAGGCTCAGGCGGTCACCGTCATGACCGGCATCGCCGACTCGCTCTACACGGAAATCACGGAGGGGCCGCTGCGGGAAGGCGACCCCGTTATCATCGGCATCGAGACCCCGGAAGAGGAAGCGGCCCAAAAAAAACTTCCTCCGGGATTCGATTTGACTCCGCGGATGAGGTGAAGCTCGTTTGTTTGGTTCATCAGGTTTATTTGGTTTGTTTGGTCGTGTAACCAGATAAACGAGACAAACCAAACAAACCCCATCAACAAGAAATTATGCCCTTCCTCTGGCTCACCATTCTCTCCGCCCTGCGCATCCTGCGCCGTAATTCCTTGCGGGCGGGGCTCACCATGCTCGGCATCATCATCGGCATCGGCGCCGTGGTGGCCATGGTCAGCCTGGGACAAGGCGCGACGGCTTCCGTGCAGGCCGAAATCTCCAGTCTCGGCACCAACGTGCTCATCATCGTCCCGGGCGCGACCACGGTCGGAGGCGTGCGCGGCGGGCTCGGCTCCGTTTCGACGCTGACCGTCGGGGACGGAGAGGACATCGAAAAAAAGATCCCCGGTGTCGCCATAGTCATGTACGCCACCCGCTCGGTCCTGCAAGTCATTCATGAGAACAAGAATTGGAGCACGATCGTCCTCGGCACGACCCCGGTGTTTCCCGACATCCGGAGCTGGCCGCTCGCACAGGGAAACTTCTTTACGCAATCGGACATGGATGCCGCCGCCAAG
>DATIBM010000266.1:0-18467 GCA_035457545.1 Nitrospiraceae bacterium | reverse complement strand
TTCTCTTCACTGGTGGACAAAGCCGACCGCTTGTCCGAACGTTTCGTCGTCACCAAGAACGGCCTCCCAAAAGCCGTCGTGATGAGTGCGGATGAATTCGACAGTTGGCTGGAAACCTTGGAGTTGTTGTCCAATCCAAAGGCCGTCAAGGCATTGGAGCGAGGACTCAAGCAGGCCAAGACGGGCAAGCTTCGTTCGTTTGAGCGAGTCTTTAGTGAGCCCCAGTGAGGGAGGTTCGGCTGACGCCGCAAGCCGTCAGGGACTTGACCGTATTTGATGAGTTGACCCAGCAGAGAATCAAGAACGCCCTCCGCCATCTTGCGCAACACCCGCTCGACGGCAAGCCACTCAAAGGCAAGTTCCAGAAGGATAAGGTCTGGTCCTACCGTGTCTGGCCGTACCGGATTCTCTACCGGCGGGAAGGAGCGGATTGGTTGGACGTCCTGTCGATCGAGCACCGGCAAGATGTCTATCGCTAATTTTGAATCTACGGATGGTTATCAAGATATCAAGTCTGCCTCGGGGTTTCTTCTCCAGACGATTCAGGCGAACAGCGCGAAGGGCGAAATTTGTCGAACTGGGGGATCGGCCGGAGGAGCAACTCGTAACATGACTGCACGGCCAGTGGCTCACGGCGCCTCCGATGTGAAGACAACGTTCGATACACAAATACTAGACGGACGCTTTTCTTTTCTTCCGAGGAACACGGAACTGGTCTCTGGTCCTGAATCTGGCTGCCTCTTTGCAAGCCGGGCGGCCGACGCTATAATCACCAATATGGAATCAATAAAATACATCTACTGGCAAGATCAGGGTCAGTGGCTTGGCTACTTACAAGACTACCCTGATTACTGGACTCAGGGGGAGTCGCTCGAGGATCTGGAGGCCCACCTTCGCGATCTCCACCGGGATGTGACCAGCGGCGAAATACCCAATATTCGCAGGCTCGCCGAGCTGACGCTCCAGTGAAGCGAAAGGACCTCATCCGGCAGCTTGAAGCGGCCGGCTGCATGTTGATTCGTCATGGTGGAAAACACGACTGGTATCACAATCCCGCCACGAAGCTTTCTCAACCCGTCCCACGCCATGCGGAGATCAACGAACACCTCGCCAAGCGTATCCTGAGGATGCTGACGACTTCCTGAGCGCGCGTGCAAATACCAACAATTCGCAAGCCTGTGGTACGCTGGCAGCCATCATTCGTCCCAAGATCACTCAAGAACTCATCAACCAAGCCGAACCGGAGGAAAAGGGTCAAAGCGAAACGGGCGTGGGGCTAGTCAATGTCTAGGCTAGACGGGAACCGAGGCCGAACCGGCCGATGACGCCTCGCAAGATCAAACACTTTCGATTGCCAAATTCAAGACCAGACCCCGTCTTTGCGTTCGGTCGCGCCAGTGGTAACTCAGAAACACATCGAAGTGATCAAGCGTCATCGGTCTCTTTCCGACCTGAACGACTGAACGTAGTAACCAACTAACCCCTATGCCGTGCCTACGGGCATCGCCTGGCAATGCCATCTTTGATGGCACCGCAGAATCGAGATCAGTCAGAATCTTAAGTGAGAACCATCCTCATTCAACCGAATAGTTTCGATTAAGAGCCTTCCTGAGGTCCGCGAGGTTTTCCTTGATATGACCACCGGCGTCACGACCTGACTTTCCGGCCAAGTATCGCTTAACCCTATTTGCGACTCGGCCGATGTCAGCCGTCACCTCCCTAGACAGGGGTTTGCCGAGACGGCTCTTCCGAATGCCCCTTTCAAGCGCCCGAATGGCATAGTGGAGCGGAATCAAACTGCCTTCTGCTTCCCTCGCTCGAACTTTCTCGAGCTCGGCCTTCACACATTCGCACAGGTGTGCCAAGTCGAGGTCCGCGCGATTTTCTTGAACCAGGTAGTAGACGATGCGATCGAATTCCCATCGGCTCACCATGCCGTCCGGAATAATTTGCTGAGGGATCTCTCCACGTTTGATTCTTGCTTCAAAAGGCTGAATCAGCTGGGCTTTCTTTTCTTCAATTGTGACGAGTTTCCTGTACAGTCTGGACTCGTCTAGTATAGGGGCACCACCCCCGTCCTGGAGGCTATTGAGTAACCCAAGGATCTCCCTGCGCCGCGCCTCACAGGGGACGGCAATCGCGTCCTCTATTGCCAACTTCCCATCCTGGCGCTTGCGAAACCGCTTCTCAGTGAGCAGCCCTCCTATGTGCATGCAATACGCGTCGACCACCTGAACCAACTCGTCATAGTAGTCAGCCATATGGGGCGCCGCATTCTCACGAACCCTTTCGCTCCACCGCTTCAACTCGAGCCATGTCTCGCGCGCACCGCTGTATCGATTTCGCCACTCTTGGTTCTTACAGTCCACCAGGGGTTCACGAAAGGTTTTTCGTCGGAAGAGTTGATCGATCCCCGGGACTATTTCTGAAACAGTCAATGGCTCAACATTCCTGAGCCGCTCCTCGAAAACCGGCCATTGCTCGGTAAGCCTTTGCTGCCAAATCTGTGGCGCCGGAGCCTTGTCGGCCATTAACTCCGTAAGGACAGCGATGAGCTTCCGCACGTCGTCCTGATGTGCTTCGGTGCTTTGGAAGTGGCTCATAGGACCGGAAAGGTTGCTTGGCCGGACTTTGTAGAGGAAGGCAAAGACCTTATTCGTTTCCCTGAACAAGGCGCCGGCTTCAAAGTAGACCCAAGCCGATTCCAGATTTTCTGGCGTAAAGCAGATCAGCTCAGCCTGTGAACGACTCAATTCCTGACTAATGGTGTTGAACCAACGCTCCCCTTTGGGAATGTCTGGTGAATAGGTAGGGGCGAGGCCGTCAAGAACCGTCGGCAGCCACTCATGCAACGATTTGGCTACCTCTTTGCTTCTGCGCCCCGACCAGCAAATGAAGACTTTCATCTAACGTCACTCGAGCGACCAGGCTAGGTCCAACCCGGCAATTCCCCTGCGGCATTGTACGCTTCCCTCGGACAAAGGCAAGACCGGCCTCCGCGATTCGCTCTTGGTAACGGCCGTAATACTGAGCCTCCGACTTGGACCGAGGCTGACCGGGGGTGGCAGGTCAGCGCAGCGAGTTGAGATACGCGATGAGGTCGGCAATTTCGCGGTCAGAGAGGTGGCGGGCGCCGGTCATGGTCGAGCCGGCGATGCCGTCCTTGATCGCGCGGGCCAGTTCCAAATCGGTTCTGATGCGCAACGCAAACCAATCACGCAGGTTCGGCGGCAGACGACGAGGAGACGGCCCGGCGAATGGGGTGAACGGAAACGGTTGATAGCCGGGCGGCACTCCGAACAAATCCTCCCGCCTCACATCCGTAAACATGTCGGCATCGCGGCCATGGCAGGTGTTGCAGGCCCCCTTGCCGTTGAACAGGGTCCGTCCTTCGGCGACCGGATCTCTGGCCAATGGAATCACAGGAAGAGCCAGCGCCTGCTGGACCGGCTCAGACTGTGGGGATTCGGGCTGTGATCGCTCCGCTGCTCTTGGTTCGCCCGGCTGCCCGGTTGGTTCTGCCTGCTTGGTCGGCTCAGCAGGCCTGGCCGGTTCTGGCGACTTCGGCGTCTCGGCATGCCGGCGTTGTTCTGCATCACGTCTGCCGGTGACGGTCCAACTGATCAAGGTCTCGTCCGGGCTGAACGAGATCGTCAACCCTGTATCCGAATAGGTCCAGATCTCCTCCTGCCCCCGTTTCTTGATCGTCTTGGGCTGGCCGAATCGCTGCGCGATTTCATCGCGACTCATCCCGGCGTGAGGCGACAAGTCCTGGATCAGAGGAGGCGCAGGGGGTGGCGCGATCGGCGCGGCTTCCGATGGTTTGGATTCTTCCTGTTCCGAGGTTGGTGCCTTGCGCGACCGCTCCGGAATCGTCTGACGTTTCGGCAGGGCTGCAACTTTGGCTTGGTTGATCCGCAAGAGCCGCCAGGCCGATGTCGTGCCCTTCGGACAGCCGGGCGCATCCGGCTCTTCGTAGACCATGGCGGTCTCGATCAACAGGCGGGAGGTGTCCCGCCCCTGCGCATAGGCATTCAGTTCCTTCATGCCGGCGTCGAACGCCCGCAACCGGGCGTCCTCGGCCGTCGCCGCGCAGGAAGCCACCCCGACAAAGTACACCTCATCTCCGAACCGGAACATCGCCTGCTCCGTCCAAAACGGCCGTAGAAGAGCGCTGTCGGCCCAGGCAGGTTGGTTCGTGACCGCCAACAGCGAGAACAGCAGCAGAATGAAGACGGAAGCCAGCATGAGCGACTGTTCACATCAACGCGCAGGCAAGTCCAGCAACGAAACAACAACACAACAAGTATCAAACTCATTCTACCCGGTTCCGGCCTCCACCTCACAGGGCTAGCAATCCACGATGAAGCCTCATTGCTCTGGCGGATTCCCCTTGCTACGATGTTTAGGTTTTGCCTCCGTTCAAGGATTGATCGATGGCCGGTACTGCTGCCCCATCCGACGATAGCTCCCCCCATGCCAGCGACCTCATCATCGAGGGCGCGCGCCAGCACAACCTCAAGAACATTTCGCTGCGCATTCCCCACAATCAAGTGACCGCCGTCACCGGCGTCTCCGGATCGGGCAAGTCCTCGCTCGCCTTCGACACGCTGTTTGCCGAGGGGCAGTGGCGCTATGTCGAATCGCTCTCGACCTATGCGCGCATGTTCTTGGAGAAGGTCGATCGGCCCGACGTGGACCGGCTCGTCAACATCCGACCTGCTATCGCCATTGAACAAAAGAACCCGGTCCGGACCTCCCGTTCGACGGTCGGCACGGCCACCGAAATCGCCGACCTGTTGCGGCTCCTGTTCGCCAAGATCGGCAAACCCGTTTGTCCGACTTGCCATATTGAGGCGCGAAGCTACGCCCCAGGCTCTGTCGCGGACGAACTGCTGCAACAATTTCCAGAGGGTCGCGTGATGGTCTGCTTTCCATTGCGCGATCAAGGCCCGAAGCACGACCGCTCGCTCATCGAATCCCTGCTGACCAGAGGGTTCATCCGGCTGAAGTGCGGGGAGGCGTTGCTCGACCTTGCGCCGGATACCAAGCTGCCCGCGATCAATCGTGATCCCCTACTCGTCATCTTGGACCGACTGATCCTTCGCTCTGACAGCCGCGCGAGGCTGGCCGAAGCCATCGAGACGGCCTTCCACGAAGGGGATGGGACCTGCCAAGTTGAGGTGATCGGACAGGGCACTCGGACGTTCAGCACCAGCTTTCGCTGCCAATCCTGCGGCCGGTCCTTCGAGCCGATCCGCCCGCTCCTCTTTTCGTTCAACCATCCGCTCGGCGCCTGCCCGGAATGCAAGGGCTTCGGCAACATCCTCAAGTATGACGAAGACCTGGTCGTGCCGGACCGTGCCCGCTCGCTTGGCGACGGCGCGATCGAGCCCTGGACCAAACCCGGCACGGACTGGTGGCAGCAACAGATGCTGCTCGCGATGAAGCGGCGCGGCGTGGACCTCACCCTCCCCTACAAGGATTTGCCCGAGGAGGTGCGCCGGCTGTTGTGGCAGGGTGATGGCAAGAAGCTGGAGGGGGTCAACGATTTCTTCGAATACCTGGAGGGCAAGCGGTACAAGCTGCACGTGCGCGTGTTTCTCAGCCGCTACCGCAGCCCCTTTCCCTGTCCCACCTGCGACAGCACCAGGCTGAGGCCGGAAGCCCGCTACGTCAAGATCGACGGCCGGGACATTGCGGAGCTGTTGCAGCTCACGGTCGAGCACCTCGCCGCCTGGGTCGATCGCCTCTCGCTCTCAGCCTTTGACGCCAAGGTCGCATCAGACCTGCTGGCGCAGATCAGGGCCAAGCTGGGTTTTCTGCTCCGCGTCGGCTTGAACTACCTGACCCTGTCTCGGCAGACCAGGACCCTGTCCGGAGGGGAGGCCCAACGGATTACCCTGGCCAATCAGTTGGGGTCGAAACTGGTCGGCACGCTCTATGTGCTGGATGAACCGACCATCGGCCTCCATGCGCGCGACACGGAAACCTTGGCCGGGATTCTGCGAGATCTATCCCATGCCGGCAACACGGTCGTGGTGGTAGAACATGACCCCCAGATGATTCAAGCCGCGGACTTCATCGTCGAGTTGGGCCCCTGGTCGGGAGAGAAGGGGGGAGAAGTCGTCTGCGCCGCCTCACGTTCGGTCTTCATGCAGGATCGCCGCGCCCTGACGGCGCGGTACCTTCGCGGGGACGAATCGATCGCGATTCCGCCGCGGCGTCGAAACGGCAACGGCAAGGCCCTCATGATCGCCGGCGCCTGCGCCAACAACCTCAAGAACCTCAGCGTGAAGATTCCGCTGCGCACGCTCACTTGCGTGACGGGCGTCTCCGGCTCGGGAAAGAGCACGCTCGTGGAGGACACGCTCTATCGGGCCGTGGCCCGCGCCTTCCGGGTCGAGTCACTGCCGATCGGGCGCTTCGCGGCGATCAAGGGATTGGAGCATCTCAAAGGCGTGCGGTTGATCGATCAGGAACCGATCGGCCGCACGCCCCGTTCCAACCCCGTTACCTATATGAAGGTGTTCGATGACATCCGGCAACTGTTCGCAGCCACCTATGAGGCCAAGAAGCAAGGACTCAAGCCGGCGCATTTTTCGTTCAACACGACCGGCGGGCGCTGCGAGCGCTGTCAGGGGAACGGCTACGAAAAGCTGGAGATGTATTTCTTCGAGGACATCTACGCGACCTGCGAGGAATGCGGAGGCCGCCGTTTCAAGCCGCAGGTGCTCGGCGTGACCCTGCGGGGCAAGACCATCCACGACGTCCTGAACATGACCGTCGATGAGGCCTTGTCGTTTTTCACCGGCTCGCCGACACTTCAAGAAAAACTTCACCTTCTATTATCTATCGGCCTGGGATACCTCAGGCTTGGCCAGCCGGCCACCACCCTCTCGGGAGGCGAAGCACAGCGGCTGAAGATCGCGGCAGAACTGAAGGATTCCTCCGCCCGGGACCTCCTGTACATCATGGATGAGCCGACGACCGGCCTGCATCTCGAAGACGTGAAAAAACTCATCGCCGTGCTGCACAAGCTGGTCGATGCCGGCAACACAGTGGTGTTGGTCGAGCATCATTTAGATCTGATCAAGACCGCCGATTGGGTGATCGACCTGGGACCGGAAGGCGGAGAGGCAGGAGGGCGGATCGTCGCGGAGGGACGGCCGGAACAGGTGGCGCAGCAGAGTCAATCGCACACCGGCCGGTTTCTCGCCGCCGCCCTGGCCAACGGCGGAGCAGCGCGTCCCTCCTAATTCAGATTAGGATCGAACGGCATCTCAGCGTAAATCCTAAACGGCTCGCCCAGCGAACGGAGAATCTCGGCCCACACCTTCGCCGGATCGGTCTCGAAGACCAGCGCCGGATCGGCCGGCAGCGTGATCCAGGAGCCGGATTGCATTTCACTCTCCAACTGCCCGGGCCCCCACCCGGAGTAGCCCGCGTAGGCCCGAAACCGTTCGGTCGTGTTCTCGCTCGTCAGAATTTGATCAAGCAAACTGAAGTCGCCGCCGAGAAAAACCCCGTCGAAGACATGGTGACTGCCGTCCGGCAAATTCTGAAGCCGATAGAGCACCATGACTTGGTTGGTTTGCACCGGCCCGCCAGAAAACAACACATGGCGCTGCCCCTCCAGGACCGGGATCTGGGGCAAGACTTCCGACAGGCCCATGGCCGTCGGCCGATTCACGACGAATCCGAGCGCCCCTTCGGCGCTGTGTTCGCAGAGCAGCACGACCGTCTGGCGGAAATTGGGATCGCGCAGCGCCGGCGAGGCGACGAGGAAGATCCCCTTCCCGAGCGGAGCCTTTTGAAACAGTTCCTTCATGTCAGCCTCACTCGCCGGCTTTGCCATCTTTCACGCCGCCTTAGCGCGCATTATTTATGACGGTTCGTCACGTTGCACCCGTTGTATTGAAAGCGCAACGGGTACCCGGCAGTCGCGTTGCGAGACGGGCGCGCGGAGCCGGGAGGACCCGAGGCGTACTTGAAACAGTACGTCGAGGGTCTGAGTGGCGAGCCCGCCCCCTGCATAGGCGGTAACGCCCGTGTGCAGGCTGTCGCAGCAGCGAATGCGCGTTGCAGTAGGAGCGTTCATGAATAATGCGCGCTAGACCCTCACGCGGGATTGTACAGTTCCACCCGGCGATCCTTGAGCAGATCGTTATACGGATTCAACACCTTGTCGGTCGCCTCCGCCGGATCGATCTCGACCACCGCCGCCTCCTCCCGGTCGCGGGGCGCGCGTTGGAGGATCTTGCCCCGCGGCGTGACGACCTCGCTGTTCCCAATGAAGGTCAAGGGAGGCTTCCCGCCCCTGGCCTCCATGCCGATGCGGTTGGCGGTAATCGCGAACACCCGGTTCTCCAGGCAGCGCGTCACCATGGCGTCCGGGCAATGGGGCAACACAAGGTTCGAGGGATGGCAAATGATCTCCGCCCCCTTGAGAGCAAGGGTGCGAGCGGACTCGGGATAGTACCAATCGAAACAGATCATCAGGCCGACCTTGGCGATCCCAAGGTCCCATACCTGAAACCCCGTGTTCCCCCGACGGAACCATAGGGTCTCTTCGAAAAACAGATGCGTCTTTCGGTAGAGGCCGATGAAGCCCTGCGGCCCGACCAGCACGGCGGAATTGTAACAGCCGTCCGTCCCGCGCTCCGGCAGTCCCGCCGCCAGGTGCATATTCCGTTCGCGGGCGATCTCGACCAACCGTTGAGTGGTCGGTCCGTCGGGAACCGGTTCGGCCAGCGCCCGCACCTCGGCCTCCGAGACGAACTGATAACCCGACGCGAACAGTTCCGGCAGCACCATCAGGCCGCAGGCCTCGCGGCTCAGACGCTCCGCGACCCGGTCGAGGTTGCGCTTCACCTCGCCGAAGATCGGATCGAACTGAAGATACCCGACGCGCATATGACAGTCCCCATGCAAAAACGGGCAGGAAAACTCCCGCCCGTTTCGACGCCCGCTTGACCTGTGCTTACTTGACTTCGGACAGGTGCGTCACCGCGCCTTCGGCATGTTTGGTCGCCACGTCGGCATGCCCGGCCTTGCCATGCTCGATGGCTTCCTTCAAATGCTTCACGCCCTCGTCCAAGTGAGGATTCTTCATGTCCTTTTGAGCCGCTTGCGCATGCTTGAGGGCTTCCTCCGCATGTTTCACAACTTCCCCGGCATGGTTTTCTTGTCCATGCGTGACCGCGCCCTTGGCATGATCGAGCGCCTCCGCCACATGCGGATTCGCCGCCGCCAGCGCCAGGTTCGATGCGACAGGAGCCGCCAGAAGCGCGAAGGCTCCCAGAGCCATGACCGTGATCTTATTCATCGTTCTCCTCCTTGGTAGGTGCGTGATTGGGTGTGCTCCACCGACCGATGTCAAAGGAACCGCCCTTGTGGTTTCACATTACTGAGCCGGACGCGCTGAGTCAAGAAGGCCTGACCGGCTCGTCTTGCCCCAGCACATGTTGCAAGCCCCTGGCATCCTTCTCCACCGGCGCGGCAAAGTCGCGGCTCCACTCCCACCAGGAACCGGCATAGTTTCTCACCTTCGGGTACCCCAGCACTTTCAGCACAAACCACAGCCATCCCGAGCGGACGCCTCCCGTGCAATAGCATACGATGTCCGCCGCATCGGCCAGGCCTTTCTCTTCCAGCGCGGCCTTGATCTTGTCCGGATTCTTGAGCGTGGCATCGGGATTGAGAAAGGCATTCCAGGGCACGTTCAGCGCGCCCGGGATATGGCCTGGTCTCGGAATCCCCACCATCTCCTTGCCCAAGTACTCCTCCAGGCTTCGCGCATCGAGGATCGTAATGGTTTTCGCCTCGGGACCTTTGACGAGGCGTTTGAGCTCGTCTTTGAGGACGCTCACCTCGGGATTGACCGTGGCCCGGAAATTTCCCGGAGCGACCGACGGACGCCCGTACTCGTAGGGACGACGCTCCTCCACCCACTTCACCCATCCACCGTCCAGGATGCGTAGGTGGGTATGCCCCAGGTAGGTGAGCATCCAGAACATCCGCCCCTCATCGCCCCAGTTGTCGAACGGGTTCGAGTAGATGACGATGTCGCTCTCGTTGTTGATGCCGAGCGCCCGGATCTTCTGCTCTAGCTTGGACACATCCGGGTCCAGCACTCCCTTGGCAACCGCCTTTGGATCGCTGTACTCGTGCCAGGTCGAATGGACGGCGCCCGGAATATGTCCGCCGAATTCGTAGGCGGCCTTTCCGCGGACATCCAGCACGACCAGCCCCGGCCGTCCCAGATTTTGCTGCAAGGTTTCGGTGTCGATCAGGTAGGGATGATTCATTGCAATGCCTCGTCTGTGACTTACCCCGCGGCCTTGCCGTCGGCGAGACAGGCCTGGCTCTCGGCGCCTGACGCCGCCTGGAGCAGGCCGGGCAAGTCGTCGGTTAAAGGAAATGCCCGTTCATAGATCACGAAGGAATAGGGATCGTTTGCAGTCAATCCATACTTGCGCGTCAACATCTCATGCTGCCCGTCCGTGAGGATATGGTATCGCACACGGGCCTTCACCGTCAGCCGCTCCGGCCCGCTGGGGAATTTGTGTCGGAATCGGTAGTCCCGACTCGCCAGCGGCAACAGGCGGTTATCGTACAACTCCAGGATGGCCGGTTGCCAGAGGATCCAGCGCCCCATCGTGTCCTGTTGGTGCGCAACCACCCGCCCGCTCGCGTCCTCCACATCGAACTCCACGGTGAAATGCCGGTCCGGATCGCCCGTCGGAATCTTATGGCCTGCACCGGCATTGACCAGGGTCAGGGCAAACGTGATCTCGTCTCCCGGCTTGGGCCGGCGCGGCTCGGCTGTGATTTCGACCGCGACGGCCCGTTTGATCATGTCGGGGTCGTGCCCGCCCCGCCAGAGGTGCCGGCGGCCACGACGGATCGGCGACCCGTCGGCCACCGGACGGTCCACTTCCGGCATGTGACAGCTCTGACAGATGAAGCCCCGCTCCTGCATGAAATACTTGCCTTCGTATTCCGCATAGGTGCCGCAGGGCCCCACGCTGTAAAACTGCGCCGGCCCGGACACGACGTTGTGGCAGCGGTAACAGATCTGCGCCGTGCGAAAGGTCGGATCAAACTTGGTCGGATGCGGCGCGGCGGAATCCTCATAGGGGCCGTGGATGACCCCGTCGCGGACATGGCAGGCGGCGCAGGTGATGGCCTCCTTTTGATAGTCCGGATCGAACCGCGGATTGATCTCCTGCACCGCCCGTTCGACCCGCCCCCGGGGAATCTCCTTGATCAGGGTCGGCTGCTGGTTTTCCAACGGCGTGTGGCAGTTGAGGCAGACCCAGATGTGTTTGTCTTTTTTCCAATAGGCCTGAAAGAACGGGTCGTCATAGGCATGCGCATGGATGCTGCTCTTCCATTCCTCGTAGATCTCGCGATGGCAGGTTCCGCAGGATTCGGCCTTGAGACTCTCCAACCCGGCCGGCACGGCCTGATAGGGAATCGCGCTCGCATAGTCGTCGCGGAGACCAAAGATCACCACGGGCTTGATCTCCGTATAGTACAGATACGTCAAGCCGGCGAGGCCCAACCCCGCCAGCGTGATCTTCATCCAGCGAGTCATGCAGCCAACAACGCGAGCAGATGCGCCTCAACCGAAGCCGCCAGAGCCGGGAGGTGATAGCCGCCTTCAAGGCAGGACAGGATTCGCTTCCGGGCATGCTTCGCGGCGATCTCGGCCACGATGCCGGTCAATGCTGCATAGCCCCGTTCCGTCAGCCCCATGCTGGCCAGCGGGTCGTCGCGATGCGCGTCGAACCCGGCGGAGATGATGACGAACTCCGGCTCGAACCGGTCGGCCGCGGGAACCAGCACTTCGCGAAACACGGCCTCGTATTCCTCATCGCCCTCCCCGCCCGACAGGGGCACATTGATCGTGTACCCCGTCCCCGCCCCTGCCCCGGATTCACTTGCGCGGCCGGTTCCCGGATAATGCGGATATTGATGCGTGCTGAAGAACAGGATCGAATCATCCTCGTAAAAACTCTGTTGCGTGCCGTTTCCATGGTGCACGTCCCAATCCACGATCAGCACCCGGCCGATGCCGTGCCGCTTCTGGAGGTATCGGGCCGCCACCGCGACGTTGTTGAACAGGCAGAACCCCATGGCGCGGTTGTGTTCCGCATGGTGGCCGGGAGGCCGGACGGCGCAGAAGGCATGCTCGATCTGGCTGTCCATCACGGCATCGCAGGCGGCCAAGGCCCCGCCGGCTGCCAGGTAGGCGGCCTGAAGCGACCCAGGCGAGATGGAGGTATCGGGATCGAGCTGAACGCGGCCGGACGAGGGGGACTTTTGCTTGAGCTTGGCGACATAGGATGGGGAATGGATCTCCATGATCCACCGGTCCTCTGCCGGTCGCGGCTCAATGCGGAGCAATCGGGCCATCACCCCCGTCGATTCGAGTTGCCTGGTGATGGCTCGGAGACGGTCGGGAGACTCCGGATGACCGCGTCCCATGTCGTGTTCTAAATATTGCGGATCGGAAACGAAGCCGGTTCGCGCCATGTTTGCTCTATCGGGCTGTGCCTGCGATGAAGAAAAGCCAATCGATCGTAGCATGCGCCGCGAGCCGTAGACAATGCGAAGCGAGCATGCTAGGGTCTGCGCCGGATCGAAACCGCCGTGACGGTTTCACAGCCAGACAGGAGGACCGCGTGCCTAATCCCCGCATCGAACCCCTGAAGAAGGTGCTGGCGATCGACCCGAACGACGAGGTGGCCTGGTTTGGACTGGGAAAGGCCTATATGGACGATGGGAATTGGGACGCGGCGGTCGAATCGCTGGAGAGTTGCATCCGTGTCAAGCCAGCCTATTCCGCAGCCTACCTCGCGCTGGCCCAATCGCTTCAGAAACTGGCGCAACTGGACCGCTGCCGCGAGATCTGCCGGCAGGGCATCGAGGTCTCCACGAAGAACGGCGACGCGATGGTGACCAAGAATCTCGAAGCGCTCATACAGACGATCGGCTGAACTGAGCAGCACAGGCTGCTACAGCAACGCGCGGAGGCTGTGACGTCCCCACTCGCCCACCTGAAACCGGCTCTCCGGATTGAGCACGCAGACTCGATGAATCGGATGCCGGGCGTCGCCGCCGGCTCGTTCGGCGATCTCCACATTGGCCAACCGCACGCTGGATGGAGCCGGCAGGGCCTCCACATCCCATAGCGCCAACAGCACGCCGCTCAAATGATGTAAGGGCAGCAGCAGGCTGGTCACAGCCCCGGCCAGCCGTCTGAGGTCCAGCGGGACCAGGCTGTGGCTCCGCGTTCCCCCCTCGAATCTCCCAGGCCGATCCTGTTCGCGGCCGTCCAGGGCCTGTCGGACATGGACCGCCAAGAGAACCGGCGCGCAGTAGTCGGACAACTGGCGGGCCTTCTGCCCGATCCGGGCCAAGATCCGGTTGATCAGGAGGTCGCCGACGGTGAAGTCGCCCTCCGGCTCATGCTGAAAGGCCGCGCGGTGGCGAGCCACGCCGTGCGGCCGCTTGGACGCGCCGATCATGGTCGTGACTTCGATAAACAGCCGTTCGTCCCCGAACCAACATTCCAAGTCCGCGCTCCGCGCGACGGATTCCGGAAGGAACTGCACTGACCCGCCGGCCCGGTGGATCTTGGCTGCCACGTCAAGCTCGGCGATCGCCGATTCACGCGCGCCGGCATGCGAACTGGCCAATCGCCGTTGGAGATGTTGCAAGCGGCGCTGACTGGCCCGATCGCGGCAGGCCCCGTGGAGCCGCTCCCAATCCCTTGCGACTTGCCGCCAGAAACCTTTCCCTCGCGGCAACCCTTCCCGACTGCGAAGACTCGACTCCGGAGCGACGAGCTGGCCGACATTGTGGGCCTCGCTGAACCGCGCCATGGTTCCCTCGCATGATTTGTTATGCCGACGTCAATCCGCTTCCCTCGTCACCCGACGGCTTGACCAGTTCGGGATGGTGCTTGGCGATCTCATCATAGGCTTCCTCCAGCCAGCGGCCTGCGCACCCCAAGACCTCGCGCACCAGCGGCTCGGCCTCTCCCGTCCGTTTCATGGTCCACTGGCAGACATATTCCAGCAGCGGGTCCCTCCCGCAGGAAAAGGTTTCGCTCGCGGCCAGCGACTCCAACTCCAGCAAGCCCGTGCGGACGATCCGCTCGACAAGCGCGCGATCGTAGGAGGTCGATGCGGTGACATACTGCACGGCCCGGTTGATTTCCTGCTCGGTCATGGCTGGATTCTAACACCCGGGAAATCTCAGTCAACGCTCCAGAAACCGGCCTGATTGTGATACAAGTAGCCCCCGTCCCTTGCCGAGAGAGGAGAACCGACCGATGGCCACAGCTCCCGTATCGAGAACCCGAACTACGTCCCGGACATCGCCCCCCTATGGAGATCAATGGAATCTCTCCGATCTGTTTCCGCAGGGAGAACAGGATGTCGGCCGGTCGCTGCGCAGGCTGGAAGAGCTGGTGGCGCAATTCGAATCCTTCCGAGCAACCTTGTCTCCCGACCTGTCCACCGCCTCGTTTCGCAACGTCCTCGACCTGAGCGAACAGATCGCCACCATTTCCACGACGATCGGGGCCCATGCCTACCTGTGGTATTCCGAGAACACCAAAGATGCCAAGGCCCGCTCCCATAAGGCCGCCGTCGAACAGCGGCTCGCCGCGCTTCAGAATCGCCTGTTGTTTTTCGATCTCTGGTGGCAGGGCCTGGACGAGACGAACGCCCATCGTCTGCGCGAGGCGGCGGGAGATCTGCGCTATCACCTCGACACGATCCGGCGCTTCAGTCCCCACACGCTGTCGGAGCGGGAAGAACAGGTCATCAACCTGAAAAACACGACCGGACGCACGGCCTTGACCACGCTCTACGAGATCGTGACGAACGGGTTCTCCTTCACGCTGACCGTGAAGGGGAAGCGGCGCACGCTCAACCGGGAGCAACTCTCCGCCTTCGTGCGCAGCCCCCACGCCCGCCTCCGCGAGGCGGCCTACCGCGAGCTGTATCGGGTGTTCGAGACGCAGCGCGATCTCTTGGGCGAAACCTACAAGATGTTGGTGAACGATTGGAAGACCGAGCAACTCGATCTTCGCAAGTTTGCGGCGCCGCTCAGCGTCCGCAATCTTCAGAACGACGTGCCGGATCAGGCCGTGACGGCCCTGCTCTCCGTCTGCACCAAGAACGCGCCGGTGTTTCAGCGCTACTTTAAGCTCAAGGCCCGTCTGTGCGGCCTCCCGCGGATGATCCGCTACCACATCTATGCGCCGGTGCGAACGACGGAGAAACGGTTCCGTTACCAGGACGCGGTGCGATTGGTCCTGGAGGCCTACCGCTCGTTCTCGCCGCACCTGGCCGACCTGGCGGAACAGGTGTTCAAGGAGCGTCATGTCCATGCCCGCACACAGCCCGGCAAGATGGGCGGCGCCTATTGCTACAGCATCGTGCCAGGCATGACGCCCTACGTGCTGCTGAATTTCACGGGCGAGGCCCGCGAGATCGCGACCATGGCCCACGAGCTGGGGCACGCAGTCCACGGGATGATGGCGGCCAAGCATTCGGTCTTTACGTTTCACTCCACGTTGCCGCTGGCGGAGACCGCTTCCGTGTTCGGCGAGCGCATCCTGTCCGACGCGCTCCTCCAGCAGGAACGCAACCAACAGGTGAAACAGGGACTGCTGATGGCCCAGCTCGACGACGCCTACGCCACGATCATGCGCCAGGCCTATTTCGTCCAGTTCGAGCGTTCGGCGCACGACTTGATCGCCCAAGGCGCGACCGTGCAAGAGGTGGCGGCCGAGTATCTACGGCTGTTGCGGGAGCAACTGGGGACGGCGGTGCCGGTCCCGAAGGAATTTCGGTGGGAATGGTTGACGATTCCCCACATCTACGCGAGCCCGTTCTATTGCTACGCCTACAGCTTCGGCAACCTGCTCGTCTTGGCGCTGTATCGCATGTACAAGCAGGAGGGCCAAGCCTTCGTCCCGCGCTATCTCAACCTGCTGGCGACCGGAGGGTCCCAATCGCCGGACCAGATCCTTCGATCGGTCGGAGTGGACATGTCCTCCGAGGCCTTTTGGCAATCGGGATTCGATACTCTAAAAGAAATGGTGACCGATCTCGAAAAGACGATCTCGTAAGTTATTGATAGACATCGATTTATTCAGACTACATCGGGGAAGAAAATCTTCAAATGACCCTTGACTCAAACGCGCTCTCGCGGTATTATGTTGATAACGGTTCTCATAATCGTTACCTGGCAAGACCACGTAGCACCAGAGAAAGGACGATCATCATGTATGTCTGTCTCTGTAAGGGTCTGACCGAGAGTGATGTACAGCAAGCGGGACGATGCGGACAGATCACCGGCGCCGGATTGATCGCATCGTTCGGCTTGAACGATGAGGGCTGCTGCGGACGCTGTGCCGAAAACATCGATGACCTGGTTCAACTAGCTGCGGGACACCTTTCTCCTTTCCCCCATTGAATCCCGTCCGGATCTTCCCGGCTGATCTCTTCCATACCTCCTCTTCGCCCTGTCCGTTGTTTTTTGATGACCGCTTTCCCGCGCGACGATGCGCGCGTGATGACGCTCGCGCATCTCACAAGGCTGGATTGATGCCCCATTCGACGAGACGGATGGGAGGAGATGCTGCAAAGAGAGAAATGACGGAGGGAAGGAGCTGACTGTCAGGGTTCGGATCGCCCGCGGACGACAAGCTGTGTCACTTCGGCCACTCGACGCCCCAGCTCTTTTGCCGCAGCCAGTTCTTTGTCGTCGATTCCTGGACTCTCACCCTCTGTCGTCGCCGACGCCCCGAAGGCCCCGCCCCCGCTGACCACGATCATCTGATTCCCCAGCATGGCGGCGAGGATGCCGAGCATCGTCAGTTCTTTGCCGCTCGAGACCTGCCCGCCGGTGGCGAAGGCCGCTCCGACCTTGTTCTTCAGCTTGAGATCGGGCCAGACGCCGAACTTGAACTGCCAATTGTCGATGAAGGTCTTGACCGGCCCGGCCATGTTCGACCAATAGACCGGCGAGCCCACGACCAGCGCGTCCGCGGAGAAGAGGTCCTCAGCCGTCACCAGCCCGACCTCTTTGACGACGACGGTCGTTCCGGCCAGACTTTTCGCCCCTTCCACAACGCCACGGGCCATCTTTTCGGTGTGGCCGGTTCCGGAATGGTAGGTGACGAGAACGGTGACGGGACGGCCGGCTTCATGCGCCGAGGCGGCAAGAGGCGAGAGGCCGGCCTCGAACAGGAAATACCCGGCCAGGGCGATGATCAATGTGACGGCAGCGCAAGTAAGCTTCACTGAACGGTCGCACGCGGGGTCTGGAATGGGCCGGCTCAATACCGGATGGTCTCTTCGTCGAGATGTTCCTCGACGGACACTTCCGTGAGGGTGCCCCGGTAGTCGCATTTGTGGCACCGAATCCGCCATTCCTCCATCCACTTTTCCTGCACATAGGATTGCCGGCACTTGGGACAGACGAACACGCCCTTCTTGTAGAGCACCCGTCGTTTTTCCTTCATCGACCCGCCTCCTGACAGACGACCGAGAATCGCATATCAACCGGCGGCAATGCAAGGAGGGCAGCGCCAGGCTTGACAGGCTGGCGGGCAGCCCCTAGGCTCCTCTCAAGCCATGTTGCCATTTCACCGTTATCGATTCACCCATCTGGTTTCTACGCTTGCGCTCTCCTTGGCCGTTGCGCCGCTCTTCGGCATGAGCGAGACTGCGGCGGCCGCAGAGTTCCTGCTGCCCATCCGGACCCCCTCGGGAGCGACCATCCAGGCGGAATTGGCCGACACGCCCCAAAAACGGGCCATGGGTCTCATGTACCGGGAGTCGCTTCCCGAAAACCACGGGATGCTGTTCATTTTCGGCGAGGCGCAACCCTGGACCTTCTGGATGAAGAACACCAGGATGCCGCTGGACATCATTTGGCTGAATGAGCAAAAGACCATCGTGCACATCGAGGCCAATACCCCGATCTGCACGAGGACCGACAACGACTGCCCGCAGTATCAATCGAACGAGCCGGCGATGTATGTCTTGGAACTGGCGGGAGGACGTGCTCAGGCGCTCAAGCTCAAGAAGGGGATGAAACTCCAGTTTCCCTGAGAGGAACCTGGTTCTACGCCGAAGTCCGATGGTCCTGCCAGGCCCGCAGCCGTTTGGCGGAAATCACGCCCTCCACCCGTTCGACCGCCTGCAGCACCTTGCTCAGGTGGTCCGTGTCGGTCACCTCGACCACGAAGTTCAAGACGGCCTTCCGGTCTTCCCTGGTCGTGATCTCCGCGCGGCTGATGTTGGCATTGCACCCGGCAATGGAGGAGGACACGTTGGCCAACACCCCCGGCCGGTCCACCGCCAAGACGGACATCTTCACGTCGTGTGTGCTGGGCACCGACGTATCCCAATCCACCTCGACCAGCCGGTCAC
>DATIBM010000265.1:0-5517 GCA_035457545.1 Nitrospiraceae bacterium | reverse complement strand
AGATCCCGTTTGCGCGGTGGCGGGGTTTCCGTCCTCCCCTGCCGAACAGCCGGCGAGGATCAGACAGAGTGCCATACCTATGACCGACAGGCCGAGTCCAGTGAAGAAAGGTTTCATCATCGGGTCATGGCTCAGCGTAGGCGAGGGATCGACCGGTTTTTCGGAGACGGTCTTCAGAACTATCGAACAGAGTGAGTGCCGAACGTTATCAATGAGCCCGGCTCAAATCATCTATACGAAAGAGCTAAGGCCGGCGACAGTCCCTCGTCCTCTGGCAAGCGACGACCGCCCCTTTTCTCAATTGCCTGGTCAGTGAATTCTCGACTGTATTACTATTCCTTCATGAGTTCAGACAGACGCTCAGGATAGAGACCTGAATCATCGCCTTTTTCCCTTGATCCCTCGGCCTCTAGCTAACCCGGCGCGGAACTTGCTTGGCTACTGCTCTTTCGGATAAGGTACTTCGGCAGCAATCCCGGTCGGTATTCCCCGCCTGGAGAAGCAGAGCCCGCGGTTGCCGGCCCGTGCGATTTCGTCGATAAGAAAAGGTGCGTTGGTGGCCTACGGACTCTCACTCCTCGGGAGGGTCTTGCATGAAAAGTTTCACCTCCCCGACACCGTCCTTGAAGACGCGCTCACGCAGCAACGGGGTCGCAAGGTACGCTTGGGCGAGTTGCTGGTCAAGAACAGAACGATGAAAGAAGAAGAAGTTCTCCAGGCGCTCGCGCAGCAGTTGGACCTCCCCTGGGTCCCCTTCCTGGATGCCACCCTGGTGAACGTCGACCTTATCAACAAGGTGCCCATCGGTTTTGCCCGGCGATTCAAAGTCCTCCCCTTGCGAGAGGAGGAGGACGGCGTCGTGGTGGCCACGGCCGATCCGCTCCAGGTCGAGGCCCTCGACGACTTGCGCCTGCTGCTGGGAAAACCCGTGAAGCCCGTCATTACCACGCCGATCGTGCTCCTGTCGACCCTGAATCAGGTGTATGACCGAGCGGCGGCTCCCGCGGCCGAATCGGTCATGGAAGATCTCGTCGCCGAAAGCAATCTGGACAAGCTGGCCCATGAATTGGAAGAACCGAAAGACTTGCTGGACGCGACGGACGAAGCCCCGATCATCCGGTTGGTCAACTCGATCCTGTTTGAATCGGTGAAACGCCGGGCGAGCGACATCCATGTCGAATCCTTCGAGCGGGGCCTTGTCATCCGCTATCGAATCGACGGGGTGCTCTATCCCGTGCTGACTCCGCCCAAGCATCTCCAGTCGAGCATCACCGCCCGACTGAAGATCATGGCGGGCTTGAACATCGCGGAGAAGCGTCTGCCGCAAGACGGACGGTTCGGCATTCGGACCGCCGGGAAGGATGTCGATATCCGCGTGTCGGTGTTGCCGACCTCCCATGGCGAGCGGGTCGTCCTGCGGTTGCTTCAGAAGGAAAACAAGCTGCTCAACCTGTCCGAGATCGGCTTTTCACAGGATCAGTTGACTATCATGCAGCAACTGATTCACCTGACCCACGGCATCATTCTGGTCACGGGGCCGACCGGCAGCGGGAAGACCACGACCCTCTACGGCGCCTTGAGCCAGATCAATGCGCCGGATAAGAACATCATCACCATCGAAGATCCGGTCGAATATCAGCTTCAGGGCATCGGCCAAATGCAGGTCAATCCCAAAATCAACCTAACCTTTGCGGCCGGCCTGCGGTCGATTCTTCGGCAGGACCCGGACGTAATCATGATCGGGGAAATCCGCGATTTGGAGACGGCCGAAATCGCCATCCACGCCTCGCTGACCGGCCACTTGGTGTTCTCCACGCTCCATACCAACGATGCGGCCAGCGCGGCCACCAGATTGATCGACATGGGGATTGAACCTTTTCTGGTCGCGTCGTCGGTAGTGGCGGTGCTGGCCCAGCGGCTCGCGCGTGTGATTTGCCAGGATTGCCGGCGCCCCTACGAGCCCAGCGATGAGGAATTGGCGCGGCTCGGGATCAATCCGGCCAAGGGCCATCCGATGCTGTATCGCGGGGTCGGCTGCCCGTCATGCGGCAACACCGGTTACCGAGGACGGACCGGCGTTTACGAGCTGTTGGTGATGGACGACGAGGTTCGACGCCTGATCGGCGCCAAGGCCGATGCCTCTCGAATTCGGGAGGCCGCCGTGGCGAAGGGCATGATTCCGTTGAAACTCGACGGAGCCGCCAAGGTCGTCAAGGGCATCACGACGACGGAAGAGGTGATGCGGATCACCCAGCAGGAAGTGGAAATCTAGCCAGTAGATATGAAGGATTGAGAAACATGCCGGTTTCAATACAGGGTGGCTTCGACGACCGACAAGCCCGCCGGGAGCGGCGCGCTGACGCCGGGTTGGCATCGACTTCCATGCGCGTCATCACATTGCTCCTGCCGTGAGTTCACGACCGCCAATCTTCACGGTCAATGATGCATAATTCCGATGCCGGTCTATGCCTACAAGGGCCTCAGAGCGGACGGCGGCACGGCCGCCGGGATCATTGACGCGGAGAGCCTCCGTGGGGCGAGGCTCAAGCTGCGCCAAGGGGGAGTCTATCCGACCGAGTTGCGCGAAACGCGGGCCTCTGGCTTGGACGCGAGCCACGCGGCCGGGCATCCGTCGCACGGCGCGCGCCCACGTTCGCTCTCCCCGACCGACCTCGCGCTCGCCACGCGGCAACTGGCCACGTTACTCGTCGCCGGCTTGCCGCTGGTCGATGCCCTGGGCATTCTTGTCGATCAGGTGGAAAAAAAATCCGTGCAAAGCCTCTTTGCGGATATCCGGGAGCAGGTGCGGGCGGGCAAGGCCCTGAGCGCCGCCCTGGGCGAATATCCGCGGGAGTTCGGGCAGATTTATACGCAGATGGTGCGGGCGGGGGAGGCCAGCGGGGCCCTGGATCAAATCCTGTTTCGTTTGTCGGAGTTTCTTGAGAAGCAGCAGGCCTTGAAATCCAAAGTCACCAACGCGCTGATGTATCCGGTGGTCATGCTCGTCGTCGGGCTCGGCGTCCTGTTTCTCCTCATGACGTTCGCGATTCCCAAGATCACCGCCGTCTTTACGGACCTCGGCCAGGCCCTGCCCTGGCCCACGGTCGTCCTGATGCGCACCAGCGAGCTGTTGTCCCGCTATTGGTATGTGCTGTTGAGCGGTCTCGGCGCGACCCTCTACGGCCTGCGACGCTATGCCCGCACGGCAACTGGACAATACCGGATGCATCGCCTGATGTTGAAGCTGCCGCTGATCGGAGAGATCGCGAGGAAGGTCGCGATCTCCCGGCTGAGCAGCACGCTGGCCACCATGCTGTCCAGCGGTGTACAGTTGCTCGACGCCCTTGAGGTGTCGCGCCGCGTGATGAACAACCGCGTACTGGAGGCGGCCATCGAAGAGGCCCGCCAGAATATCCGCGAGGGGGAAAGCATCGCGGTGCCGCTGAAACGGAGCGGGGAATTCCCGCCGCTGGTGACTCACATGGTCGCCGTCGGGGAAAAAAGCGGCGAAATGGAGGAGATGCTCAAGCGGATCGCCGGCATTTACGACGGCGAAGTGGACCGGGTGGTGGCCCGGGCGACCGCGCTCCTCGAGCCGATCATGATCTTGTGCATGGGCGTGATCGTCTTGTTTATTGTGGTGGCGATTCTTTTGCCAATCTTCGAAATGGGACAAATGGTCCGGTGAGGTGACAATGGTCAGGCGGCGAATGAGGGTGCGGATGGGCGGGCAGCGGTGCATGGGATGGCGGATCGGCCGTGCGGCCGGGTTCACATTCATCGAGATCATGGTGGTCGTGGCGATTCTCGCCATCCTGGCGGCATTGGTGGTGCCTCGGATCATGGGGCGGACCGATGAGGCCAAGCGCACGGCGGCGAAGGTACAGATCCGCAATATCGAGGCGGCGCTTCAACTCTACAAGCTGGACAACGGGGTCTATCCTTCGACCGAGCAGAACCTCAAGGCGCTGGTGGAAAAACCGACCACCGGAGTCGTCCCGAAAAAGTGGAAGCTCGGCGGTTACCTGCAGAAGGTGCCGGAAGATCCCTGGGGCAACCCTTACAAGTACATCAGCCCCAGCACACGCGGGGACTACGAGATCATTTCGCTGGGCACCGACGGCGAAGTCGGCGGCGAGGGACCCAATGCCGACATCACCAATTGGAACCTGGATAAGGATTAGCCCGCATCGTGCAACCGTTGCGCCACCCTCCAACAGACACGCAGGCCTGGTCCAAGGGAACGAGGCGAGGCTCGCGCGAAGGCGGCTTCACCCTGTTTGAAATCATCCTCGTGCTCGGATTGTTGGGGCTGCTTCTTGCCATTGTGGTTCCCAGGATCGGCTTGCTTCAGGATGCGGGAACCGCCGGCCGTTCGTTGATCGGGCTGATCCATACCCTGAAGGGCCAGGCCGTTTCCTCGCAGCAGGTGTGGCGCCTCCATCTGGATTTGGACCAAGGGCAATACTGGGTCACGACGGTGTTTGCCGATGGAGAACGGATCCCGCTCGATCCCCGATATGAAAAGCGATTCGAACTGCCCGTCGGCGTCAAGTTCGAACGGGCGGTCACGGTGTTTCAAGGCAGACGGGAAACCGGCACGGTCTACGTTCAGATTCTGCCGAACGGGTATCCGGAGGCGGCCATTATTTCGCTGCGCGATCTGGACGACAATCGGACTCTCGTCGCGCTCCATATCAGCAATCTGACCGGCCAGATTCGTGTCAGCGACGTGGATGTGGATCTCGCCCCCCTCCCTCCCCTTCCGGAAGATGTCCGGCCGCTGTTGTTTCCGGAGATCTACGGAGGCAACCTCAGCGTCTAGCCATGCGCCGCGCCAAAGCTGAGAACGGCCCCATGCTTCGCAAGGGGGAGCATGCCCGCGGGTTCACGCTCTTGGAGGTCATGCTCGCCATGGCCCTGTTGGCGATCGTGCTCCCGGTCCTGCTGGGCCTGCGCAATCGGGACCTGGATCTTCGCGAACGGGCGAGAGAAATCACCACGGCTACTCTTTTGGCGCAGGAGAAGCTGTTGGAGACGGAGTTGCTGCCGGTGCTGCCGACAAGCGGAGAGCAGAGCGGAGACTTCAAGGATGCGCCGCCGGGTCTCTCCTTCCGCGCGACGGGCGAGGATCGGGCCCCTGGCTACCGGTGGAGGCGGTCCATCATGCCGACTCCGTTGGAAAAGGTCCAGGAGATCCGCGTCGAGGTGCTCTGGACTCATGGATTAAACGAAGAATCCGTCGAGCTCAACCATTATGTCTTTCAGCCCACCGGCGCGTCATTTTGAACTGGCTGAGCGCGCGGAGCGCGGCTTTACCCTGATCGAATTGATCCTGGGCGTGGCCATTCTCGCGGTGGCCGCCACCTTCATCTTCGGAACGGTGACGACGACCACTGACGCGATCGAGCGGGTGCGCGAGGACAGCGCGCGGGAACAAATGGTCCGGAGTTGTTTGACCCTGCTGGCACAGGATCTCATGTTGAGCCGGAACTCCACCACCCAGCCCTGGATCGG
>DATIBM010000264.1:0-13716 GCA_035457545.1 Nitrospiraceae bacterium | reverse complement strand
ACTGCGGCCGTCGAGCGAGCGTGCTTCTGAGCGCGCGGGCTCCGGGAGCACAGGATCAACACGGATGCCCTACTGTTTCCCCATCTTCGCCAGCTCCGCAAAATACGCCGCGAAGGCCTTCATGCCGCCGGATGCCTGACGCCAATCGAACCGTTCGTTCGGAGCATGGTAACCATGCTCCGGGAGGCTGAGCCCCAGAAAGAGAATCGGCACCTTCCAGGCCTTCTCCATGCTGACCACCGCGCCGATCGACCCGCCCTCGCGCGTGAAGGCCGGGTCCTTGCCGAATCCGGCGCGGATGGCCTGTTGAATCGCCTCGACATAGGGTCCCGTTGACCAACCCTTGAAGGGATGCAACATGCCGTCGCACTCGACCGTGACGGAGGGATTCACCTTGGCCACGTGACGTTTAAACAGCTCGAAGATCTTCTCCGGTGTTTGGTTCGGCACCAACCTCATGCTGGCCTTAAGCTCGCCCTTCCAAGGCACCACGGTCTTCACGCCAGGGCCCTGGTAGCCGCCCGTGAGCCCGTGCACTTCAAACGTCGGTTTCGCCCAGATCCGTTCCATGACCTCGGCCGCGTTCTTCGTGCGGAGCGACTGAAAGCCATAGGCCTTCATGAAACGGGGCACGTCGAAGCCCGATCGCAGAAAACTCTTCCTCTCTATTGCTGACAGCGGCAGGACATCCCGATAGAATCCGGGGATCTTCACCCGTCCCGATTTGGCATCCACGCAGGCGGCCACGACCTCCGCCAGCTCGACGAGCGGGTTGCGCGCCGCTCCGCCTGTGACGCCCGAGTGGGCGTCCTTCGACCCAGTGACCAGGGAACAGCGCACCGCGAGCAGGCCCCGCAGCCCGACCGCGATGGCCGGTTGATCGTTGGAGATCCAGATCGTATCCGAGATCACCACCGAATCGGGTTTGGGAATGGCGTCGCGGTTGCGCAAGGTCTTGGCGAAATGGGGGCTCCCGATTTCCTCCTCCAGCTCCCAGAGGAACCGAATGTTGAGGGGCAGGCCTTGATCGATTGCGAATTTGGCGGCAAACAAAGCGGTGAGTGCCGGCCCCTTGTCGTCGGTCGTCCCCCGGCCGTGATAGATGCCGTCGTCCTTCCGAAAGGCAAAGGGGTCCTGCTTCCATTCCGGCTCCTGGGCCGGCTGCACATCCAAGTGGTTATAGATGGTGACCGTCGGATGTTTCGCCCCGGTCGTCCAACCGGCTGAGACCAGCGGATGACCGCCGGTCTCGACCACCTGCGCCTCCGCGCCGAACTCCTTCAAGATCTGCGCGCCCAGCTCGGCCATCCGGCGGACATCCTTGGCCCGTTCCGGGTCCATGCTGACGGATGGCACTTCGACCATGCTCCCAAGCAGGTCTTCAAAACGGGATCGGTTGTCGGCCAGGTACTGGAGCAGGCGTCGGTTGAACTCGCTCATCGGGAAGGGCTCCTGGGTCACGTGGATGACAGTGGTCGCGCATTATAGCCTTTCGAGGCCGAACGCAGAAGAGCAGGGAATGCATGACGGATCGAGGAAGAATGATACAATGGGGCCGGCTTGCCAGGCGGATGTGCTGTCGCCCGCCGTTTTCCCAGCCCCCGAGCATGACTCATCGTCGCTGGCTCATCACGCTGATATGGTTCTGGCCTTGCGCCCTCTGGGCCCAGAGCGGCGAGCCGGTCCCGATCGAAGAGTTGCTGGCGGCGCCCGACCGGTATCATCTCCATCAGGTCCTGGTCCGCGGCACCGTGGAGAACGTGCGCCCCTTCGATCCCTATCAACTGAACAACGGCACGATTTGCTATGCGGCCTATTCCTTCCGCCTGGTGGACCAGACCGGGGCCCTGCCGGTGTTGGTCATGGGGCGATGCCAGATTCCCCTCGTGAAGGACCCGGACGTCTCCGACGGCGAAACCGTCCTCGTCGAGCTGACTATCCAGCAACCGGGACGAGACCTCTTTTTCATGGCGCTGGACGGCCGGCGGATTCCGGTGATGAACGCCCACGAGGTGCAGGCGATGGCGGTGCGCATCTGGCCGCTCCCGCCCGAGCTATCGCCGGAGGAGACGCCTGACCTGCCGCCCCGTCCGGCGCTGCCGTAAGCCTGCTCCGCGCTTGCCCAATCAGGTTTCGCTAGGACAGATCGCCTTGTCGATCGAAGCATGCGTATCCTTTCTCGTCTTGTCTTCCATATGAGCACGTTCAACCCAACCGACGATCCTCCGATGCCTCCTTGAAGCCTCGCTTTTTGTCGCGCACTTTCGCTAGACTCCCCTGTCCAGGCCGCTTTCCGGGGAGATATCTTGAGTTTTGGCGAGTCAGATACCAGGGCGAAATTAATCGATCCAGCTATCCATGCCCGCGGATGGCTGGAAGATTTAATCCGGCGGGAAGAAACCGCTCCCACCATTGACATCATCGATGGCAGGCCCCGTCCCCGAGCCAAAGGACGTGTCGATTATACGCTCAGAATCAAGGTCAATCCGGATGCCCAGCCCGTTGCGATCGCGCTTATCGAGGCCAAGGCAGAGCGGTTGCCTCCCAATCACGGCCTAGAGCAAGCCAAGTTGTACGCTTCATCAAAGCGGCTGAATGTTCCCTTCGTGTTTTCGAGCAACGGGCACCTGTTCGTCGAGTACGACCGCACGACCAGCCTGACTTCTTCTCCTCGTCCGCTCTCAGAGTTCCCGACGCCGAACGATCTACGCCTTCGTTACGAAGCGCGAGTGGGATTCAGTCTTGATGATCCCGCGGCAAAACCCTTGCTCGTCCCCTACTCAGGTGGAGAGGCCACCCGCCGGTATTACCAGGACGCGGCCATCCGAGCGGTGCTGGAAAAGATCGCTCGCTGTGAACGAACCGGCCTGCCGCGCCGGGCACTCCTTTCATTGGCGACCGGTTCCGGGAAGACCTTCATCGCCGTTAATCTGCTCAAACGGATTGCAGACGCCGGTCATCTCCGGCGAGCCTTGTTCGTGTGCGATCGTGACGAGCTTCGCAAACAAGGCACCGGGGCGTTTCATAACACATTCGGGGCGGATGCGGCCCCGGTCTATCGGAAGCCCGATGGCAGCAATAACGCCAAAAACGCCCGTATCCACATTGCCACCTATCAAACCTTGGATGTGGATACCGAAGAAGCTACGGCGAATTTCCTGGTCACGCATTATCCGGAACACTATTTCAGCCATATCATCATTGATGAGTGCCATCGCTCGGCATGGGGCAAGTGGTCCCAGGTCTTGACCCGGAATCCAGAGGCCGTGCAGATCGGTCTCACCGCGACTCCCCGGAAACTCAAGATCACCGAGGAAACGAGAGAGGCGCAAGCCGATGCGCAGATCTCAGCCGATAACCTTCAGCACTTCGGCGAGCCGGTCTACGAATACGACATGGGCCAGGGAATCGAAGACGGATATCTCGCTGCCTGCGAAATTCATCGGTTCGACCTGTTTCACGACAATAGGGAAGTGAATGAGCGAGAACATGGCGTGACACGAGATGATCTGCGTGGAAAGGTCCTGACAAACGCCGTCACAGGCCATGCCATGAGCCGAGAGAGCGCGCGGGATCGATACGATCCTCACGCCATCGAAGACAAGCTCCTCATGCCCGAGCGGGTTGCGGCCATGACCGGCGACCTTTTTGCGCACCTTCTGGAAACGGGCGGACCGGAGCAAAAAACCATCATCTTTTGCCGCCGAGACCGACACGCCGACGATGTTGCAGCCGCCATGAACAATCTCTACGCGGATTGGTGCGCCAAGAACAACAGGCCACGCTTGGAATCGTACGCGTTCAAATGTACCGCATCGGTCGGGGGAGCCGATTACATCGCAGATCTTCGCGGGGGGACCAGACACCATTTCATTGCCACGACGGTGGACCTGCTGACGACCGGGGTTGACGTCCCCATTGTCCGGAACATCGTCTTTTTCAAGTACGTTCGCTCACCCATTGCGTTCTACCAGATGGTCGGCAGGGGTACGCGAATCGACACGCCCTCCGGCAAGCTCATGTTTCGAGTCTACGATTATACGGACGCCACCAGACTCTTCGGGGAAGAATTCATCGCAAAGCCCACGCTGCCGCGAAAAGAAGGCCCCGAACCACCGCCACCCCCAGAACCCATTATCCAGGTCGAGGGGTTCGATGTACGCGTGTCACAAGCAGGCCGTTATATCGTCGCCCAGGTCGATGGAGCAGCGGTGCCGATCACCGTCGAGGAATATAAAGCGAAACTGGCAAGGGAGCTTGTGAAGGAAGCCCCGTCCTTGGATCAGTTCCGCTCCCGGTGGATCAACCGAGCCGAACGCCTGGAACTGCTCGCCAATTTGCCGGATGGCGGGCGAGCACCTCGCCTGGTACAGGCACTGGAAGGCATGAGCGAGTACGATCTCTACGATGTATTGGCGGAGGTGGGATATGGGCTGAATCCCCGAACCCGTCAAGGGAGGAGTGAAGCCTTCGTCTACAAGCACGCCGCGTGGCTCACAGGGCTTCCGGCGGACACAGCGGCGACCCTGAAGGCCCTGGCAGCCCAGTTTTCTCAAGCAGGGACAGAGGCGTTAGAAAACCCTCGCGTCTTCCAGACGCCGGATGTCGTCAAGGCCGGCGGCCTGGCAGCGCTGAAAGCCATCGGGAAACCGGCTGAGATCCTCCACGAAGCGAAACAAAGGATGTTCTCGGCATGACGGTCTGGTCTTTCGACGATTTATTCCAGAAACTCCAAAGCGGCGACGAGTCGGTGGAAATCGAAGCCAAGCGGGCGGAGAAATTCGGCAACAGCATGTTGGAGACCGTCTCCGCCTTCGCCAACGAGCCCAACCGCAACGGCGGCTACTTGCTGCTGGGCGTGAGTTTGGCCGAGGGAAAACTGTTTCCGGAATATGAGATCGTCGGGGTGCCGAACCCGGATCAGCTTCAAGCAGACTTGGCGACGAAGTGCCGGGAGATGTTGAGCGTGTCAATCCGCCCCGTGATCTCGGTCGAGAAGCGGAACAGAAAGAGCATCGTGGTCGCCTATATTCCTGAGGCCCAGCCGCACGAGAAGCCTGTCTATATCAAGAGCATGGGCCTGCCCAGGGGAGCGTTCCGGCGCATCGGCTCGACGGATCAGCATTGCACGGAAGAGGACCTTGCCCTGTTCTACCAACTACGCGACCACCGAAGTTACGACGAAACCCCTGTCGCGGGAACCTCTCTGGAGGATATCGACCCACGAGCACTGGCGGAGTACCGCCGGGCAAGGGCCGAGGTGAATCCGAACGCAGCCGAATTGAACTTCGCCGAGCATGAATTACTCCGTGCGCTGGGTGCCACGGGAGAAGACCAAGGAAAGCCATGCCTGACGATCGCGGGAATGATGCTCTTTGGGAAACCGGCCTCATTGAGGCGTCACTTCCCAATGGTCCGCGTCGACTACATTCTGGTCGAGGGGCGGGAATGGGTACCCGATCCGGACCATCGCTACCAAACGGTGGAGATGCTGGAGTCGTTATTGACGCTGATCCCGCGCGTGGTCGGGCATGTGTTGAGCGATATCCCCAAAGCCTTCTCGCTTGGGCCGGAGAGCATCCACCGCCGTGACGTGCCGCTCGTTCCTCGAAACGTTATTCGTGAGGCGATCGTCAATGCCCTGATGCACCGGAGTTATCGCATGCGACAACCGGTGCAGATCATCCGCTACGCCAACCGCATCGAGATACGCAACCCCGGTCATTCCTTGATCCCTGACGATCGCCTGGGAGAGCCGGGCTCATTGACGCGCAACGACAAGATCGCCGCCGTGCTTCACGAAGTTGGTTTGGCGGAGACGAAGGGGACCGGCATTCGGGCGATGCGGGAGGCCATGGCCCGGGCCAACCTCACGGCCCCCTTGTTTGAATCCGACCGGGAGAAGGACACGTTTACGGTCACGTTGTTGGTCCATCATCTACTCGGACCGGACGATGTGGCCTGGCTCAGCCAGTTCAACGAGTGTCAGCTCACGGACGACGAGGCCCGGGCCTTGATCGTCGTCCGAGAAGTCGGCGCCATCAACAATGCCCTCTATCGCGACATCAACCGCGTCGATACCCTCTCGGCCAGTGTTCGGCTGAAGCGGCTGCGCGGGCTTGGGCTGTTGGAACAAAAAGGCAAAGGGGCTGCGACCTACTATGTGCCGACCACAAAGCTGCTAAGCCCGCAGTTGCAGAGGCCTGGGGGCCTACCGCAGGAGGCTAGTCCCCTAGGTAAGCCGTTACCTCAGGGGTCTCTTGGCTTACCTCAGGGGTTCTCCGGCTTACCTGAGGGGTTCCCCCTCTTGCCTGACGACATTCTTCAAGCCGTCCGTGGTCTGGGAAAGCGGTCAACGCCGGCGGAGATACAGGCCGTTATTTATCGCTTGTGCGCGTGGCGACCATTGCGACAGGCGGAAATCGCCAGCCTCTTAGGACGCAATGCCGAGTATGTGCGCCGCACCTACCTCGCGCCCATGATTCGAGACGGCGAACTAGAATATGTCCATCCCGACAATCCCGCCCATCCGCAGCAGGCCTACCGTTCCGTCAAGAAAGGCTTCGGAGCAGCTCAATGAGTGACCGAGGTCTGCCGGATCAAACCGGACCCACAGGAGCGACAGACGCCTGCTCGCGCGGCAGCAAGGACCGGCCACTCCCCGACGGTTGGCGGTGGGTACAGTTGAGAGAGGTGTGCGACCTCAACCCTCGCCGACCCGAGCTAAGACGAGAAGAAATCGCTTTAACCACGTTTATTCCGATGTCCGCGGTCGAAGAAGGCGGAGGGGGTATCAAGCGCCCCGAGCAAAGGCAGTTCCGTGAGGTCCGGAAGGGATATACATATTTTAGGGAAGGAGATGTTCTCTTTGCCAAAATCACACCGTGTATGCAGAACGGGAAGCACGCCATTGCCAGAGGGTTGCTTAATGGCGTTGGTTTTGGCTCCACCGAGTTTCACGTTCTCCGTCCAAGGGAAGGAATCATATCCGAGTGGATTCTTCGGTTTATTCTGCAACCCAGGGTTCTAGAGGAAGCGACAGCTTACTTCTCTGGTTCAGTAGGCCAACAGAGAGTCCCCGAAGATTATCTCTTACAATTGCGGCTTCCACTTCCTCCTCTTGCCGAGCAGAAGCGCATCGCGGGCATCTTGAACGAACAGATGGCGAGCGTGGAGAAGGCCCGTGCTGCAGCCGAAGCCCAGCTCGACGCAGCCAAGCAACTGCCCGCTTCCTTCCTCCGGGCTGTCTTCAACAGTGTTGTGGCTCAACAATGGCCGAAGAAACCGATTCATGAAGTTTCTAGCGTGGCCGGTGGGATTCAGAAGTCCCCAAGTAGAGCGCCTTCAGTCTTTCACCGTCCCTTCTTAACAGTTCGAAACGTGCAACGGGGTTGGCTCGATCTAACTAATATTGAGCGGTTTGAAATCACGCCGAATGAGTTGGAGCGTTGCCGTCTGCAAAAGGGAGACCTACTGGTCGTCGAGGGCAATGGAAGTCGTGACCATATCGGACGCAATGCTATCTTCAATAATGAAATTGAGGACTGTATACATCAGAACCACGTGATACGAGTTCGATTCGATGTTTCGAAGGTTGACTCGGAGTTCATCAGCCTTTACCTCAACAGCAATGACGGTAGAGCCCAGATGCTCGAGAAAGCAAAAACGACAACCGGCCTTTATACTTTGAGCGTCAACAAGGTAGAAGAGCTTGAAATACCTGTTCCGCATCTTTCTGAACAACACTCCGTTGCAGCCCGGCTTTCCGAACAGATGACCGCTGTCGAACAGACCCGAAAAGCGCTCGACGCCCAACTTGCCGCGATCAACGCCCTGCCGGCCGCCCTACTTCGCCACGCGTTCCAAGGAGCCGTGTGACATGGCCAGAAGTCGTAAGAACGGCAACGGGAACGGCAAGCGCCTGGCCACGCAGCAATCGGTGAACGGCGCCATCAAGAGCATCTGCGACATCATGCGCCGGTCGAACTGCGCCGGCGCGTTGCAGTACGTCCCCGAGCTGACCTGGATTCTGTTCCTTCGCATCCTGGACGAGCGGGAGGCTCGCGAATCTGAAGAGGCCGAAGCGGTCGGCGCCCCGTTCACACTTTCCCTCGACAAACCCTACCGGTGGCAGGATTGGGCCGCGCCGGACGGTTGGAAACGGACCGAGCTGCAGAACGGGGCTTCCGGAGCATTCTTCGGCTTCGTGAACGGCGAACTGATCCCTCATCTCAAGAAGCTCCGCGAGCGCCCCAACGCCACGCCTCGCCAGAAAGTGCTCAGCGAGATCTTCTCGGGAGTGGACCGGACCCGCATCGACACGGAACGCAATCTCCTCGACGTGCTCGACAAGGTTCACGAGATTAGCGCCGAGACCGTGGACCCCACCCACGTGTTTACCCTCTCGCAGGTCTATGAAGGCTTGCTCCTCAAGATGGGAGAAAAGGGCAACGATGGAGGCCAATTTTTCACCCCGCGCGAGATCATCCGGGCAATGGTGAAGGTGGTCGCTCCGAAGATCGGCGAAACGGTCTACGACCCGGGCTGCGGAACCGGGGGCTTTCTCGCACAGGCGTTCGAGCATATGGCCGGCCCGAACAATGCCAACATTCGATCCGCCGATCAGTTGGAGACGCTCAAGCGTCACACCTTTTACGGGCGCGAGAAGGACAACGCCATCTATCCCATCGGTCTGGCTAACCTGGTGCTGCACAATATCGATGAGCCGCACATCTGGCACGGCAATGCGCTGACGGGCGCGGAGACGTATGGCGGCCTCTTCGTTGAAGCCCCGACGTTGCACGATGTCATCCTGATGAATCCCCCGTTCGGCGGAAAGGAAGGCAAAGACGCGCAAACCCGATTCGCTTACAAGACAGGCGCCACCCAGGTCCTCTTCCTACAGCACGTCATTGACAGTCTGAAGACGGACGGCCGCTGCGGCATCGTGATCGATGAGGGAGTGCTGTTCCGCACCAACGAGACCGCCTTTGTCCAGACCAAACGCAAACTCCTGGACGAGTGCGACCTTTGGTGCATCGTGAGCCTGCCGGGCGGTGTCTTCACGGCGGCTGGCGCGGGAGTGAAAACCAATCTCCTCTTCTTCACGAAAGGCAAGCCGACTGAAAAGATCTGGTACTACGATCTCTCGGACATCAAGGTCGGCAAAAAGCATCCGTTCAAGTTGGAGCACTTCACAGATTTCTTTGGTCTCCTACCCACACGCGGGGACAGTGACCGGAGTTGGACCCTGGACATTGCTGCTCGGCGCGCAGCAGCCAGGCAGCAGGCCGAGCCCCTCCGCAAGCGGGCGGAGACGTTAGCTGCAGAAGCCCTACAGCATCGTGAACGGTTGAAGGATCTGAAAAAGGCTCAGGAACCCGATAGCTTTGAGATGGAAACCGTCCTTCGCAAGATCAGCGAAGCAGAGCGATCCGCCCGTGATGTGAATGCTCAGGCCCAGACCATTGAAGATGCGGCGTTCGACCTCAAGGCTGTGAATCCGAACGCCAAGAGCACCGAGGATACGCGCACGCCCGAGCAACTCTTGGATCTGATTGAAGCAAAAGGCCGGGATGTTGCCGCAGCTTTGGCGCAATTGCGATTGGTTGGTTCCGAGAATCCATCGGATACAGCCTTCGGCGAGAAGCTCTAATACTCCTCCAGGCTCCAATAGCAAATAGGACTCCGGCTTTGAAAGCGCCCTTGCAAAGTCCTCCGGGCGTTGAAAGAATGGCGCCCTTTTCTTTCAAGGTGGCTAGGCCTTGAAAGCGCGCCCCCGTTCAACCGTGTGCCGCTGCAGCGACATTGATGACGAATGTGAACTGGATTAGGATCAGAGGCTCTGAGCCATCCTGGAATATGGAGGCGGTGTAGAATAGCGGAACGAGATTTGCTATGACTTGAAAGAATCTTCGTCTGGAAGTAGGGTAATGGGGCCACAGGGGCGGATGGTCGTGATCACCCTCCTGCGTGTTGCTTCTTTTTTTTGCTCCTTTTGATGGAAACTCCCCATGCCGTTCGATCTCACGCCATACGGCATCGAATTGCGAGAGCCCCGAGCCCGCCGGAGGGCTCCTCGCCGTCGGCGGAACCCTTGGCTGAGGGGGCTGGCTGTCATGCTCCTCTGCTCCACGGCCCTCCTCGTCGTGCTGCCGATCACCGACCAGGCCCGTCTGAGCTTCTGGGGAGCCCCCTCGGGGCTCAGGCCGTCCGACCTCCGCGCGCGGTTTGAATCGATCATCGAACATTATGCCCGGTGGTACGGCCTCGACCCGGCTCTTCTGGCCGCCGTCATCCAAGTCGAATCGAGCTTCAATCCCTTTGCCGTTTCGCCAAAGGGGGCGCTCGGCCTCATGCAACTGATGCCGGAAACCGCGCTCTCCTGGCAGGTCGCCGATCCGATGAATCCCAGCCAGAATATTCGAGGCGGCGCGTTGCAGTTGCGCTATCTGCTCGTTCGCTTCAATGACGATCTTGAGCTCGCCCTGGCCGCCTACCATGCGGGCGAAACAAGAGTCAGCCGTCACGAGGGCATTCCCCCCTTGGCCTCCACACAGCAATACGTGGACAGAGTCCTTGACCTCTATCGAGGGCTTCAGGTTTCCGCCGAGCGCGATCTCTAGCAGGCGGCATTCCGGGCGGATGCCGGACATATCTTGCCCCGCACCGTGGCGATTGCCGCCGATCTCCAACTCTAGTGCCTGCCCCCGTTCTGTGCTAGGGTGCTCGCCATCCGACCATGAGCAGTTCCGGCACCATCACCGCCAACGATCTCTATAACCTCACCAAGTGCGCGCACCGGGTGTACCTCGACGCGAACGGCGATCCGAAGGAGAAGAGCGAGGTCAGCCCGTTCGTGAAGCTGCTCTGGGAACTGGGCTTGCAGACCGAGCGCCAATACATCGCCACGCTGGGAGAAGGTCAGATCGCCGATTTACAGGCCCTTCCGTTGGAGGTCGCCGCCGAGGAAACCCTACGCCTGATGCGCGACGGAGTTCCGCTCATCTATCAGGGCTGCTTGAAGGATGAAGACTTGGTCGGCCGGCCCGATCTCTTGGTCAAACGCGACGGCGCGTCGCGCCTCGGCCCATACCTCTATGAACCCATCGACATCAAGGCCGGCAAGGGCTGGGAGGAGCGCGACGAGAAGAAGACGAAGTTTAAAGTCCACTACGCCTATCAGATGCTCTTCTATCGCCTGCTGCTCCAAAAGATTCAGGGCACCCTGACTCCCCTTGCCCACATCATCAACGTGGACAAGGAAACCGAAGAGTTCGATCCGGAGGACTTTCAGCAGGACTTTGATGCAGCGCTCCAGCAGGCCCGCCGGCTGGTCTTGGGACAGGACACCTCCGAGCCGGTCCTGGGCAGCCACTGCCAGTTGTGCCCCTGGTTCAAACGTTGCGAACGATGGGTAACCCAGACGTCGGATCCTACCGGATTGTTTTTCATCGGCAAGCAGAAGTTCGCGCTCAAAGCGGCCGGGCTCCGCACGATCGAAGACATTGCCGTCATGGATGTGGCCGCCTATACGAAGCCGCCCAAGAAGATCCCGCGCATGGGCGCCGCCACGTTGCAACGGATGAAGGTCCGTGCGCAGGTTCGCCTTTCGGGCCTGCCGTTGATCAGGCCAGGCTATACGTTCCCACAGCGCAGACGCGAAGTGTACTTCGACATCGAGGACGATCCCACGCAGGGGCTCACCTATCTGTTCGGGCTCCTGGTCAAGGAAGGCACGGGGCGCCCGAAGTTTCAGTACTTCGTGGCGAGGAAACCGGAAGAGGAAGAGTCGACCGTGCGGGCGTTTTGGAATTTTCTCGCCGCCGCCGAGGACGACGTGTATTACGTCTACTCGCCGAAAGAGCGGACCACGCTCAAGCATCTCATGGAGAAGTATCAACTCGACCCTGGCCCGTTCGCCGCCTATGAAGCCAGAGAATTCGACCTCTATCACGACCTGATCGTGGAATATTCAGACTGGCCGACCTATTCCTACGGCATCAAGCAGATTGCCAAGCTGATCGGCTTCAAATGGCGCGACCCGGACCCCTCCGGGGCCAACTCGATCGCCTGGTACAACGAATACCTGGCCAACCCGTCCAACGAAGCGGCGCTGACGAGAATCCTCAAGTACAACGAAGACGACTGCTGGGCGATGGTGGCGGTGAAGGACTATTTCCAACAGGCCGAGCCGGAAGCGGACGACATGATAACCGAGGAGCCGCCCGCGGCGGTGCGAGGAGTTTGAAGGTGAGAGCAGCCCGATTCTCGGCCAACGACTTATCGCAGGCCTTCCAGCTCCTCAAGTCGCGATCGGTTGCGATCCACCTCCACGCCCGCCTTGACCAGCGCCTCCAGCACCTGTTGCAACTCGGCACGGAGAGGGACTAAGTAACTGGTCCGCTCGAGTGCTTGAAAAATCCGCCAGGCCTCCTCGTAGGCCACACGCGCCGATTCCCAATGGACCGGAGCATCCTGACCCCGCTCCGCGAGCATACGATAGGTCGTGCCGAGGTTGGCCTGCGCCCTCCCGTAGCCAAGCCATAGCCCTTGTGCCTCACGGAGTCGCGCCGCTTCACGCAGGGTTTCGACCGCCTGTTGCAGGAGTCGCTCCGGCTCCATCCCCCGCTGCGCCATGACCTGATAGGTGAGCGCCAGGTTATTCAGGGCCGACGCGCGGCCTCCTTCCTGGCCAAGCCGGTGCCATTGTTCCGCCGCGATCCGAAGCGCCTCCTCGGACTTGCGCAGGTGGCCGGCCGGGTCCTCCTCCTGTTCGGCCAGGAGCCGATAGGTCAGGCCCAAGCTGTTTAATGCCGTCGCAACGCCCGCTCCGTTCCCCATCCGCTGGTGAATCCCGGCGGCTTCTTGCAACGCGCTGCCGGCCTTCAGCAGGTTGGGCTGCCTGTCGATGCCCTGCTCGGCCAGCAACCGCGCCGTCGTTCCCACATTGGCCAAGATGCCCGCATAGACGGTCGATTCCCGCTGGTCGCTGAGCAATGCGAGCGCCTCCTGGAACAGCGCCGACGCCCGCTCCAAATTGCGAACCGGATCGAGCCCCTGCTCAGCCTGTTGCTGAAGCCCGACGCCGAGATCATTCTTCGACTTGGCTTCCACCTCACGGCCGTCGATAGGCCGGCTCTCCGTGGGCATCGAGATCCCTCGGTCGAACGGCCTTTCCTCTCTTGCATGGACGGTGCACGGCAAGATCAAGGCAACCGCCAGGATGAGCGGCGTCCAATACAGGCTGCTCGAGATGGAAACGTCTATGATGGGTTCTATAACGGGCGGGACAGCGATACGAGCGGCAGGACAATCAGATCGATACTTCTGGGAGGGACAGGGGCTGGGCATGGGGCACAGTCGCCGGCTGCGGCGTCAAGAATCGCTGGACGATCCCCTGCCCAAGATACCATTGCTGAAGGTCCGGCGACAGGGTCGTGAAGTCGCGGATCTCCCGCCGGCAGGCAGGGCTGCCGCACAGACAGGCCATGGTCCAATGGTCTTCCTTCATCGTGGTGGAATAGTCGTAGCAAATTTCATCGTCAGAGAAGATCGGCGACAGCGCCACGAGGATGCGATCCTCGACGATCCCCGCGTTCGGACGGCAGGAGTGATTCACATAGCGGCCCGGTTGATCGAGATGGATGTACAGATCCAAGCCGATCTGGAGCGCATCTCCCTCGCGCTCCCCCAGCGCCAGGGTCCCCAGGAAGT
>DATIBM010000263.1:0-2541 GCA_035457545.1 Nitrospiraceae bacterium | reverse complement strand
GGCTGTCTTCAAACATGATGTAGACGCCGGAGGGATTGGGGTGAGTCGGCAGCTTGCTGGCCGTCGGATCAAACGGCCACATGACCATCCAGTGCGGCGGTTCCTTGACCACCTTAGCCCCGTCCGGCTGCATCACTACTTTACCGTCTTTTTCATAATGAGACCCTCCACGCGCCATGTAGGCAATGCCCGGGGCGGTGTTGCTTGGCTTGGGGGCGTTGTTCATTAAATCGGTCATCCATTGGTGGACGGCTCCGTCCATGCACATCGGATCCGGTTCGGGGAGATTCATTACGGTGGGGATGCAGGTAAACCCGTTGGTGCCCGGCTTCACTTCAACCAGCTTGCCGTCGCTCCCATACACCATGACGGCGGCTTCTTTCGCAATATGCGCAGGTGCGGCGCTCAATGCCAGTGCGGTTTGCTCTTTTTCAGACATCGACTTCACCGCCTTGACGCCGGCCCCTTTCTTCTCCGCTTTCTCGCCGGCGAGGGTGACGGCGGGCAGGCACAGCGACAGAGCCATGATAACCGTGAGCATGCGTGCGATCATGATCGGCCTCCTTTTGTGAGAGCTGATTCGAGTGACCTGCGGGACGAAACACGAAAATGCTAGCGCGGGAGAAAACGGAAGTCCAGAGCTAGGCCGGCCGGAGTTGTTTCACCTTGGCCAGCAAAGTCTTGTAGTCGATGTCGAGGATCTGGGCGGCCTGGGTTTTATTGCCGCCGCAGGCGGCGAGCACGCGCTCAATATGGCGGTGCTCCACCTCATCGAGGGTGAGGCGGGCGGAATCCAGGATCGCCATGGTGTCTGCGATTGCTGGTAAGGCTCGTTCGACCTCATCACGCCCGATGGGGCCCTGGTCCGGATTCATGAGTACCAGCCGCTCGATCGTGTTGCGCAGTTCCCGGATATTGCCGGGCCAATGATAGGTCGCCAGAGACCGGTGCGCGTCCGGCGTCAGGGTCCGCGTCCCGGCTCCCGGCACCCGGACTGTCTGCAGGATGTGGTCCACCAGCCGTGGAAGATCGTCCCTGCGTTCACGCAACGGCGGAACCAGTAGGGTGACGGTGTTGATGCGGTACAGAAAATCCTCGCGGAAACGGCCCTCTGAAACCAACCGCCGGAGGTCCTGATTCGTGGCGCCCACGATGCGCACGTCGGCGTGCAGGGTACGGGTGCTGCCCACGGCGCGATATTCCCCCCGATCCAGCACCCGCAAGAGACTCACCTGCATCGCCGGGGACATTTCTCCCAGCTCGTCAAGAAACAAGGTGCCGCCTTGGGCCGCGGCGATCAGCCCGGGCTTCGACATCATCGCCCCTGTGAAGGCGCCTTTTTCATGGCCGAACAATTCGCTCTCCAACAATTCCCGGCTCACCGCTCCGCAGTTGACGGCGATAAAGGGTCCGGACGATCGGGAGCTGAGCTCATGGAGGAGGCGGGCCACGATTTCTTTGCCGGACCCGGTTTCGCCCTGGATCAGGACGGGCGCGTCAGAAGGGGCGACCCGGCCAATCTGTGCCCGCAAGCCCTGCCATGCCGCGCTGGGTCCTTCGACGATGACATCCTGCCGATAGCCGCCGTGGCGCGCCGCCAGATTTTCCCGCCGAAGGCTTTTGACCGTGCGCAATTTCGCCAGGGCGGCGTTCACCGCGCTGCCGTCGAACGGGGTGTCTTTGATCAGAAAGTCCGCGGCCCCCTTCTTGATGGCCTCGACCGCATCTTTCACGTCGCCATGCCCGGTGAGCATCACCACATCCACATCCGATTGATGCTCCTGCACCCAGGCCAAAACGGCTCGCCCGTCGATGCCGGGCATGCGGAGATCCGAAATGACGCAATCGAATGTGCCGGTCCGCAGCGCCTCTATGCCGGCGTGGCCGTCGGAACAGGCGATGACCTCACAGCCTTCGGCTCTGAGCGCCTCGGTCAGGACCAACCGGACGAATTCTTCATCGTCGATGATCAAGACACGCATAGTTTTCACTTTAGAAGCCGTCCCCCGTGGCCGTCCTGGTCGTCGCCAGTTCGCTGCTGACGGCTTCTTCGCCATTCGGAAACGACAAAAAGAATGTGCTCCCGTGGCCCGGCTTGGATTCGGCCCAGACGCGGCCGCCATGTTTGTCCATGACCATCTGCACGATGGCCAGGCCCACCCCGGTCCCTTCATATTCGCCCGGACCGTGCAACCGCTCGAACAACCCGAAAATCCTGTGAGCCTGGTCCGCGTCGAACCCGATGCCGGTGTCTTTCACCCAGACGATGCGCTCCCGGTCGGTGGTTTTTCCGCCGATCCTGATGTCACTGGCGTGCTGGGGACGGGTGAACTTGGCGGCATTGTCGAGCAGATTAGCAAGCGCCTGGCGAATGCTCACCGGCTCTCCGTACAGATCCGCGAACGGCAGATCGACGTGTATCGAGGGTTTCGGCCCCGCCGCGTGCGCGACACGGTCCATGACGAGGCTGCCGACCATCTCCAAGAGGTTGAAGCGCTGTTTCGGGAGATCTTGCCGCTCCAGCCGGGAGTATTTGAGCAA
>DATIBM010000262.1:0-4444 GCA_035457545.1 Nitrospiraceae bacterium | reverse complement strand
CGGCTGCTTGTCCGGTCCCTTCTCCGTCAGCTTCTTCACCGCATTGCCGATCGCGGAACCGATTTTCGGGATTTCCCGTTCCACGTTTTGTGCGGCGCTCTTAAGGCCTCGCCCGAGGTCGTCCACCGTCGTCCCTTTGTTTTCCCGGGTATGCCCGGCGCCGGCAGAGTCGGAGTCAGAGCCGGAGGCGGATTCGGCAGATCCGCTGACGCTTGACAGCAGCAACACCGCGAGTAAAACCATGCGCTTCATACATCACCTCCGGACATCAGCCACTATAGCATGTTCCTGAGCATGTTCCTGCGGAGCTGGTGCCGCGGTGAGGGAGCGGCTACTCAGTTCCTCATGGCGTATAGAGCGTTTGCGGATCGTTGCCCGCCCCGCCTTCCGCATTGCAGGCCGGCTTGTACACATCCATCATGTCGATATTCACACTGGCGGGATAGAATTCACCGAACCGGTTCATGACCCAGCCTTTGCGTTCATTCACTTCTTCGACGAGGATCGGCTGCCCGACATAGGTCGGACACACAGGCGACACGACGACGAAGTGATGGGAAGGAAGTTCCTGGCCGCGCCAATAACAATCGTACACCTGTACCTGGACGATCTGGGCGCCTTTGGTGGTCGCCATGGTGGTCTGACTTGGAATGTGCGCCGGGCAGGTGGGATTGCCTTGTAGGACCAGCATCAAGAACAAGGCGATAGCGTTCATAGGACCGTCCTTTCTTTGGCAGGCTTTCCCGTTCCTGCCGGCCCCCGCTTCAGGTGATGTGTGTAACGGTTCTAGGCCATGAGAAGTGCAAGAGCGGTTCCGTTTCTTCCTCTAGAGAGTTTCACTTGATAACACGCTGGGATGCCGGGCGGCGGGAGAGACCGGCCGGTATTGCCGATGTGGATGGAGGAGGACAACCTGTCCCCTGACAACACTCTTTATCCTTTCTGATTCCGTCATGCTGGAAAGGTCGCTTCTCTGGTCACGCCGCGTAGGCCTTCTCCGCTTCCAGGTCGCTGGAGGAAGCCGGCTCGGCGGGCAGGAAGGGGATCCACATGAAGGCGGCGAGGGTCACCGCGGCCGCAAGATAGATCAAAGGCGCGATCTGATGATCGAAGACCCGTTCATAGAGATGTCCCCCCAGCATCGCGGAGACTTGAGCCGTGACGCTATAGACGGCCATGAGCGCCGCGAACGTGAATCCGGCGGCGTGCGGCGGACAGACCGAAGCGGCGAGGCTGAACAGCGTTAAGAGGGCGATCATGCTGACAATGCCGGCCGAGAAGTACAAGAGGACGGCCGAAGCCGCATCCTTCATGAACAGATACCCGAGCGCCATCATGACGCTCAGCGTGATGCTGAGTGTGAGCAGCTGCGCAGTGGAGAATCGTTCGGCGAAATACCGGCGAAAGACCCAGGCGCCGATCGTCGCGCCGACCGAGCCGATGGCGACCAGCTGCCCGATAAGATATTGGTCGAATTGCAGATGGTCGACCATATGGTAATAGATGGGGGTGCCGAAGTTGGGAATCAGGCTCCAGAAGGCCAGGAAGCCGGCCACGCGCCACAGTGCGGGCGACCGCAGTGCCGTGACGAGATCGCGTGCGGCGCGCCGCCTCCCCGCAGCCTCGAGCGGCATGGGTTGTTCGTCCACGAATATCCAGGTGGCCACAAGGATTGCGGCGGGCGCGCCGAGCATGATGAGCGCCGCCGTCCGGATCGCCGCCGCCGGCGTGAACGCCTGGCTCAGCCACCCGCCGACGAGCGCCGTCGCGACGGCCGCAAGATTGAGCCAGGTCCATTGCTGCCCTTGAAAATGTTTGATGAGGCCGAGCTTGAGTCCCTGTTCCACCATCAAGGCGTCCACGACCACGTCGATGGCCGCGATGCCGAGGGTGCTGACCACCAACGCCCAGACAATCAGCTCGGCGGATAACCGCCGGCTGAGCCCCAGATAGCCGATCGCCGCCAGTCCCGCCATCAGCAGAAGGTAACTCTTCCGGCGATAGCCGAACAGCGGCACAAAATCGGTCATCAAGCCATACAGCGGTTTGATCATCCAGGGAATGGCGGCTACCGCCAGAAGCGCAGTCACCGCGTCGGCGGTCAATCCAAGCGACTTAAAGTAGTACGTGAGGGGCTGCTTGCTCAGTCCGCCGGCAACCCCTTGAGCGAAGTAGACGAGCCCGAAGAACAGCATCAACCGGCGTTCCGCCGACTGCACCGCGTGAAGGCGGCTCCATGATCGAGGGATGCGCATTAGGACTCGAACTGTACCGTCTGCGAGGGAGCAGACCACCCGGTGGAGCCCTGGTATCCGGTCGGTTTGGTCTGTCTGGTGTGTCTGGTCTGTCTGGTTGGTCGGGTGGTGGGTCGGGTCTGGTCGGCTTAGTCCATGTCCCGGCCGAAGGTCAGGAAGCCATCCACCCGAACAAGCCGGACAACCGAAAGAAGTGAAACCAGCGTGCGGAGCGCACGTGCAGGAGACCGCTCAGTCGGGCTTTTGTTGCAAGGAGGAGGGTTCTCGATGGTGGCGGAACGTTCGTGAAAGAGATTGAACGACGGATCTCCTCCGCGCAATGTTCGCAGATGCCGTGCGTGACTTGAGTGGCTGATGGCATGAAGCTGAGATAGCGATCGCACCACGCGCATTGACGTGTCATGGAGCCCTCCTGGACCGTATTACCGGTACCCAACCCAGCACATGACCCAGGGAAGCATAGGATGGCTTAAGAAAGGCTCCTACTAGGAGTCTCCCTAGACAACCAGTAGATGGACCCTTTTACATGAGGCTCACGGCGGGCCTGACAACGATCGGCTCAGGTCGGTGGCGGTCCTGAAAAAGGCGCTGCGTTTCGTCGTCGGCTACGGAGCCAGGGTCATTCTTTTTATGGGAGGCACCGTAGAACCGGGCCAGGTGGAGTGGCTGAACAGCCATGCCCGCCCATAGGCCGTGGCCAACGGGATGGGGTCGTCATCCCGATCGGCCACATATAATTCTCTGCTTTTCCAGGGCTGTGACGCCTCGGCGCGGTAAAAGCGAATCAAGCGGATGATCCACCGACCGCGCGGCCCCATTTCCGTATGGATCCAGTCCTCGCAGCAGTCAGTCGGCACGGGGAGCGGGAGCCCCAACACCCGCGCGCTGTTCGTGGAGAATGCCATTCCGGCAGGGCTGACCGGTTGGTAATTGACATGATCGGAAGCCGGTGCAAACCACTCCTGCTCCCGTTCCTTCACGGGTAACTCGTTGCCGGGCCGGTAGCCCAACTGACGAGCGATCGCCACGTTGAGAGCCGTCCCGTCAAGCGTCAAGACCTCATCATGCGGGAATAGACGAGCCAAATTAGACATGGCAGCACCCCCTCGCTTCTATAAACAGCGATTCGCCCCCATAATCCACAAGGACTATCCCTAGGGTGAGGCGGTTTCTTTGGTTATTGGGTTGTTGCGTTTGTTTGGTTGTCAAAACGAACCAGACAAACGAGAGAAACGAGACAAACCAATAAACGAAAGCTAGTTGGCAAGAAATGGCGAACTGTGAGGTCTGGACTGGGATGGGTGATAGGTAGACGCCGGCTCCCCGGCCAGCGCCTCCTGATTCGACCAGACATGGCTCACCGCGGTACGAATCGAAGACAGCAGCGACTGAGAGGAACCTTTGATCAAGAAGGCGGAGGCCCCCGCTTCTAAGGCGGTCGCGATGAGGTCGCGTTCCGAATGCGAACTGTGCACGATCACGCGACAGCCGGGTAACAGTTGGTGCAGCTGCCGGACGGCGTCAAGACCGTTAAGGGCCGGCATATCGACGTCGGTCAATACCAGATCGGGTTTGAGCGCTCGGGCGGCCTCGATGAGTGACGCTCCATCCTTCGCTGTTCCGACCACGTGGTAATCAGGCTCGAGCAGGGTCTTAAGGAGCATAAGGATCTGCGGATGATCGTCAGCCAGCAGGATGCGGAGACGTGCCATAGGCCACCTCATGGGTGTGGGGAACTAATCCGCTATAGCCGCGAGCATACGCAGATTCACCATGGAGGGGAGAGAGAAGACCTACGGGAGAAATGGAGGTAATGTACGTGGTCCAGGCTCCGTGATTACGGGAAAGACGGCAAGAGCCTGTTGAAAGGGGCTTGTTGGTTGAATATCTCTGTTGCTCGCCGGGTTGAATGAGAGAAGCTCGCCTCTGTGTCGGCATGTATAGAGCACTGGCCGCTTGCTCGTCATAAAGTTGGACGGCGTGGGGCACTCGACCCGATGAAAGGGAATCCGCTTGAGGGAGCCTCACCTAATGGAGCATGGACGGATAAGTCATTCGTGGGGCAGGCTTTCGGCCACAGTGCCGGATTCCAATCTGACCGCCACATTGTCCTGATCGGGAACCTGCCGCTCCTGATAGTGCTGGACTCCCAGTGACACAGAACAGACCATCAGTGGTCTCTCGTGATG
>DATIBM010000261.1:0-7640 GCA_035457545.1 Nitrospiraceae bacterium | reverse complement strand
AGCTCTTCCACCGGATGTGCCGCGTAGTCCTGATTCACTTGCGGCTATGGGCCAGAAGCAAGTCTTTGGGTTTTGACAGCCATGGCAGGAAAAAATATATACCCGCACAGAATCATGGTCTTACGAGAGCTTCGCTCACGATGTGCATTGACTCCACAGATGGCACCCTGTAGGGTGAACCTATGAGTTGCCTTGAGCCTCGCTGACTGTCCTATCCCTCGCGCATCCAAATCTCTCCAGCGCGTCTGATTCCTCAGTCTCCGCCGCTCGCGGTCAGGTTCTTCTGAAGCGCAATTGGTCTGTGTTTGACCAAGTCGATGTGACCGCCGGGTTTGACGGCATTCGTGTTTCTTGTGTCGGTGGAGGAGCCCCGAATGATCTGCATAATGTGCTCACGTTGCGGTGGGTTAAGAAGGCGCATCGAAATGAGGGACGCGATAACCGGTGAGTCTATCCCTGGGTGGCAGTGCTTGATGTGCGGGGACGTCATCGATTCCGTCATCGAAGCCCATCGTCAAAATCATCTGGAGCCGACGCCGAACCGCGCCCGTCCGCCTGTGGCATTTTCCTGAGGCGAGCGGAGAGCCGATGCCGCGGTCCGGCCGACGAGAAGGTCGTGGATGAGTGCGCTTCGATCTTGGGCCTGTCGAAGCGTGGGGTTCTGAGGCCTGGTCAAGGAGAGTCAGATGAATAATGTCGGTTCGTTCATCGATGGAGCGCTGGCCACCGGAGGGCTCATTGTGACCCTCATCGGGTCGGTGTGGGCGCTGGTGGCTTCGAATTCAATCCCGGCTATCGACGCACAACATGCCGAAGAGGCTCTGAAGCCGGCCATGAAGAAGGCGGCCTAACCGGGTCACGTGACAGCAGAGGAGGAACGGCAACCATGAGAATTCATCCGATCATCAAGTCCTCGATCCTCGTTGCACCGCTGGTGTTGATCCTGGGGATCTCGGGGACGTCTGCACAGGCGGCGGATCAGCCCTTGACGGCGGCGATCACTTCTGCCCCAACCATCACTCCCGCTCCCACGGGAGAAGCGTCCGGGGTGGCCTCGGGCGCAGTCGAGGACACGCTGTCGGCCTGCATGGCGAGAATTCCCAAAGATGCCAGCGACGGTCAGCGCATGATGGCAGAAGAGAGCTGCAACCGGGACGAGGGGGCGAGAACCGTTTCCCAGGTCGCGCCCACGTTCTGAGCACGCGTCGTTGTGAATCGTCCTGTTGATCGCGCGTATTGGTGAGCAAGCGGCAGCGCCTTCGCCCGGGAGGGTGAGCCGAATCAGCGGATGATGTCGGGGGAGAATCATCATGAATGACATACCGGTCATACTCCAGTGGTTCATGGCGCATCCCTTACCGGGTGCCGCCGTTGTCTTTGGCGGGGCGATGGTCGCGGTGACACTCTATACGTATCTCCATGACTATAAGCGGTTTGCTGATGGGGGCCAGGATCCGGACAAATTGGATCAAGTCAGATGAGGGCGTGCATACGACCGATCCTCTCTGAATCTAATGCGCGGGGGAGGACGAGGAGTCGAATGCGGGGCTGATGCGGGCCGATTCGTGTATGCCGCGCCATCACGTTCGATGACAGGACAGCCATGGCTGAGACATGCTATTCACATGGAGTGAAGATCATCCTCGTGCCGAGCCAGAACAAGAACGGAAAGTGGGTCTGTCGCTTTACCATTCCGGGATTTCACGGAACAGGAATCGGTGGGTATTCAGACCACCCAACCGGAGAAGAGCACGAGACGGAAGGGGCCGCCAAAACGGCGGCGTTTGAGCATGCCAAACGTCTGCTGGATTCTTCGCGGTAGATCACGACCATGACCATAACGACAACGTTGGACCACATCGGCCGTCGAGCCCGTCGGGAGGCGGAGAGGGAGAACAATGGCATGAGAAAGATCGTCATCAACACGAGTCATGGTAACGGACGCTACGGCGGGTTTTGCCTCAGCCATCGGGCGTTTCGAGAGCTCAGGACGCTGGGACAACGGGAGGCGCTCCAGGAAGTGGACCATGGGGCGTACTGGCCCATCGCGGCGACCCCGAAAGAGCCGCGCCTCAACCAATGTGGGCGCCTGATCCCCCGAGACGACGACATGCTGGTGCGCGTGGTCGAAACGCTCGGCGCCGAGGCCAACGGCCATTGCGCGGAGTTGAAGATCGTGGAAATTCCGGCTGACGTCGCATGGGAGATCGAGAAGGTGGACGGAGTGGAGCACGTGAGCGAAGTCCATCGCACCTGGAGATGATCGCGGGCGGAGCGAAGGGTCCTGCCGGGTAGCGGCGGTATCCCCTCGGTCTTTCACAGGGAAACATCCTGTGTGGGTACCGCGTGTTGCCATCTGCGCTCCGCGAGAGAGGCTTGGTGATGGACATGGATAGAAAACAATCGGAACAAGGTCCATTCGGTGGCCGGTCGTTCTTCGATCGCGCCGCGAACACGGCCATCATCGGCACGATGGAGGCGCTTGACGGATGGGGGTACATCACGACGGGTTTCAGCTTTCTTATCATCGGGATGGTCGTCTTCGTTCACGCCTGGTACCTCTTCGCGACGACCGTGGTGTTGAAGGCGGTGCCCGCGGTGCTGGCCCTCGTCCATGACCTCTTGCTGGTGATCATTTTATTGGAGCTTTTTCGCACGATTATTAACTTTCTGAAAACGAAAGTCATTACTCTGGAGCCGTTCCTCTATATCTGCATCATCGCGTCGACGAGACGCATTCTCACAACGGGAGCCCAGATTGCCTATATGGAGGAACTGAGCGACCAGGTGTTCTACCGGTATCTGCTCGATTTGGGGGGCAACGTGATGGTGATCGTCGCGTTGGTGGTTGCGGTGTTCCTGGCGCGCAAGATTCCCCGGCCGGCCATGGCCGAGGACGTAGCGTCGTATCCGCTCCGGCAAGCCGCACAATCGGCAACGGCCCGGACATGAGAGCCGGATCGTCAACACGAAGGAAAGGTTCGGTACGCAATGGTGACCATCAGTCAGAAGGCACAAGAGAAGATTGGTGAAATGATGCAGGAAGAAACGGACACGATCGGTCTCCGCGTGTACGTGAAGGGCGGCGGGTGCCATGGCTACCAGTATGGGATGTTGCTCGAGTCCAAGATGGGGGACGATGATTCGGTGATCGAGCAGGGCGCCGTGAAAGTCATCATGGATTCGCAGAGCGCCCCGCTGCTGGCTGGCTCGGAAGTCGATTATGTGGATAGTGTGCAGGGATCCGGTTTTGTGATGAAGAACCCGCAGGCGAAGACCACCTGTGGCTGCGGCAGTTCCTTCAGCGCCTAACCTCCCTGTCTCCGCCGCTTCAACGCCAGAGTGTGTTCGAGACCATTCGTCCCTCGAAGACCGCCTCCGAGCGGTGACGTCCCATGTAACCCTATGGGAGTGAAAGAGGGGCGCCTCCCATACAGACCACGGAGCGGCGCGGGATCGTCATCTCGAGGCCGGCAATCCAGATCCGAAAGAGGTGCGTGATGCGCTGTAAACGGTGCCGTGGTCTGATCGTAGTGGACCCCTACGCCAACGACGATGTCAACGGGAGCTGGTTGAGACTCCGCACCTGGCGGTGTCTCAACTGCGGGGCCGCGATGGACCTCATCACGCTCAGGAATATGGCGGCCCACCGTTCCCATCTCCTCGAGGTTCCCAAGCCGATGGTGGAAAGGCGCGGGCGGCCCAGGCTGGGACGGCCTCCGAAGTTGCGGCCGGCGAGTGGCGAGTGAGCCACGCCGGTAGAACAATGACGTGTCCGGAACCTGTCCGGCCGATCTGTCTCACGGATCATCCGAGGGAGGGTGACATGATCAAACCATGGGCGATCATTCAAGGGCTCTGGCAACGGTTCTGGCGGCGTCGCGCTACAAGAGCGGCGCGCACCTCGCAGTATGCCTGTGTCGTGTGGGGCCATGCGTTGTGGAGGGTGTCGTGATCTTGAGCCTGTGCCGACGGCTATGGGGATAATGTGCGACCGTGTGATCGCGAGAGCCTGTCGATCACGCTCCGACATCCGAGGCTCAACAGAAGGAGTGTGAAGATGAGGAAGAAACGCCTGGTCGTTGTCTCAGTGGTGATGGGTGTGTTGGTCATTGTGGGAGGGCTGGTCTGGAGCGCCGAGCAGGAGAAAAGGCGGGGAGCGGCGTACGCGCAAGCCGCCGCGGCGGATCGTGCGCAAATCATTGCTGCGGAACATGCGCAAACCGTCGCCATGGCGAGGGTCTCCACCATCACGATCGATCAGGCGATCAAGACGGCGCTGGAGAACTTCCCCGGCCAGGTGGTCGAAGCGGGATTGGAAGCGCGTCACGGGACCGTGGCCTGGGAGATTGCCATTGTCTTGGCCGATGGCGAGGTTCGAGTGATCCATATCAATGCGGAGTCGGGCGGAGTCATCGATACCGAGGAACATGTGGCGGGGTAGAACACAAATACGGCCGACACGCAGAATGTGAAACGCACGGACAGACCTACGGCCCTCCCGTGTCCGGACTCACGGGAATATGATGGGCGGCGCGGTTGTGCCGGTCAAACAATGCCGCCAACGACCGCTTGGATTCGAGGACGGTGCGGTGCGAGGAGCCAGTCCGGAGAATGAGAGGGGGATATGGTCGAGATGATTGGAATCGTCACGCTCTGTACGCTTGTGTGGGTCTTGGCCTCCTCGATGGCGAGAGAGAGCGACGCCGAGAAACGGCGGACGGCCATGCCGCCCCGGCACGGTCTGCCGGACGTCGCTGAGAAGGTTCGAGAAGCCGCGTAGACGTCGTGCCCACGGCTGGCTCTCTGCGAACGGCTTCCTGCGATGGAGACCCCCTGCGATGGGACGCGACCTGACGCGTAAGGACCATGCCGTGGCATGACGATGATGAAAGGGCATGCGCGATGGCGAAATCGAAACCCATGACCACCCAGGTGCTCGAAGCCCTGGAACGCAATCCCGCCTGTGAGTTCGACCGACTGGTCGCAGATTGTTCAGAGTTCACGTGGAAGCAGCTCTTTGACGAGGTCGATCGGTTGAACCGGAACGGTCAACTGTGTCTGACCGTGCAACGGAACGGCCGCTATATCCTCACCTTGCCATCCATAGAGGAGTCAGCCTGAAGCGGGAACGGTCTTGCACACCGTGGCAACGCTGGGGCGAACGGAACACATGCTCCCTGTTCTCCGGTCGGACCGTGGCAGTCTCGTAGGTACTGAGGCCTAACCGAGCTTGACTGCCTCACATCCCGGGCTCTACACTTGACACAAGCGGTCACCTCTCATGCCACGCAAACGCTCGCCATCGCTCAATCCGCAGTCTTTTCTCGCCAACGTCGGGAGCGGCAAAACGCTGTTGCGGACCCGTAAGAAGGACCGGATCTTTTCGCAGGGGGATGCGGCGGAGGCTGTGTTCTATATTCAGACGGGGCGTGTCAAGCTCACGGTGGTGTCCCAGCATGGCAAAGAAGCCGTCGTGGCCATTCTGGAGACCGGCAGCTTCTTTGGGGAAGCCTGCCTCGCCGGGCAGTTGGTCTGTATGGCCACGGCAACCTCCCTGGAATCCTCCAGTATCGTGCGCATTGACAAGCTGACCATGATCGACGCGCTGCACAGCGAGCCCGCCTTCGCCGAACTGTTCCTCTCGTACCTCCTGTCTCGCAATATTCGCATCCAAGAGGATTTGGTGGATCAACTGTTCAATTCCAGCGAGAAGCGTCTGGCGCGTCTGCTCCTGTTGCTGGCCCATTTTGGGAAAGAGGGCAAGCCGGAGCCGGTCATTCCAAGAATCAGTCAGGAAACGCTGGCTGAGATGGTCGGGACCACGCGGTCCCGCGTCAGTTTCTTCATGAACAAATTCAAGAAGATGGGGTTCTTAGAATATAACGGCGGTCTGCACGTGCACAGTTCCCTCCTCAACATCGTCCTCCACGATTAACTGCTCGAAAAGCCCTGCATGAATCGCCGGCCCCCATGACGGTGTCGGCCTGCGATCGACAGGACCGGATCGTTTCACCCCCTGTGACCCTCGGCACGGGAGTCGCCAGAGAGGGCCATAACCCCTCGTGGAATTCTTCCAAGCTGTCCTGTTTTGACCAGACCGCAGAGAGTCTTCCGAGGATACTGGGTGGTGGTCTCAACACCTGTCTGTCAGCGTGAGCGGTTTCGCGGAAGTATCCGTCTCTGTCCCGATCGAAGGAGGAACACACCATGAAGACGACTCGACTCAGCAAGCGGATGATCGCTGCTCTGCCCATACTGGTGGCTGCATGGCTGGTACCGGTGTCGGCACAGGCGGCAGACCCGCCACCGGCCATGGATGCGCCCGGATCCGACACCACCACCGAGTCGGATATGGCAGCCGGCTCGGTTGAAGACACCTTGCAGGCCTGTATGGCCAGAATACCGAAAGACGCCAGTATCGGCCAGCGTATGATCGCGGAACAGAGCTGTGGGCGGGATGAAAGCGATCGGAAACCCGTTCAGGCCATCCCCGGAGCGCGTACCATAGGCCATCAACAGCCGTGATTGATCTCAATGCGAGATCGGCATCCGGAACCTTCCGAGACCTCGGGTGACAACAAGGCCTCATGAGGCCCCGCGGCCTCATCCGTAGGACCGACCGATCTCCTGCGCTCCTTCGGTCGACGTCCCTTGATAACCGTTCGGTCGTCGAAGAGGCATTATGCACAACGTCGGGATCACTTCAGCGATCATCTGGTTTGTGGCGGGGGCCGGAACCATGGTGATGCTGTACTATGCGGCCAAGCTCTCCCGGTGGAGGGAGGGGAGACGTATGGCCGCACGTTCCGTGGCCGGTCGGGCTCGGCTCGCGGCCTTACCCCTCGACACCCATATCGCCACCGAATGGACCGACGGCCGCATACGGCTGGACGCGCTTCTGGCGTTGATTGAGGCGCTCGCGGCATCGCTGGAGCGGGAGCTGACGAGATTGAACCGCCTCGATCCCTCCGATCCGCTGTATGAACGAGACGCGCGCAGGATGGTCAGTCCTGCCTTGCGCCGCTTCACCTTCGACGAACACCTCCGGAATGAGTGCCGCGTGTTGGTGCCCCTCCTGGAGTTCTGTGGAAAGGATCTCGCGGAATCTCAAGGGGTGAACACGGCCGAGCAGTTAGCGGCGCTTGCCGAAATTAAGGCGGTCATACAGTCCGGCGAGCGCGGCTGATTCCTCCTGGCGGTGAGATTCCCCTTCCGTTTCAGCTACTTAGGTTGGGTGTGGCGAGCCAGACCGCACCATCGGCGCCGGCGATTCAATTCTCGACCATTGAGCAATTGTGAACAGACTGCAGTCCCTCTTCTCGGCATACTGTCGCTCACATGTGCCGTCCGTCTGAGACCAGAGTGAGGCGACGCCATGACCTGCCGAGTCGCTCGATCGTTTCAACGCGATAGTCAAATGGAACCGGTTTATTGCTGTGAGTGTGGCTCGACGCTTCCGGAAACATTCTTTGCATTAAGAACCTTGGGGCCGCACCTGTGCCCGATCTGTGCCCGGTCGATGGTCGAGTGCGGAGCACGGAAGGAAGACCGGACGCGATCGCCGATGAAGGGGCAGCCTGTGGCCTGAGCGGCGGCATCAATCGAGGTGGTCGCTCTCAGAGGCACGAGTATTCACG
>DATIBM010000260.1:0-7781 GCA_035457545.1 Nitrospiraceae bacterium | reverse complement strand
ACCTTCTTCGCCATTATCGCCGGCACGACCTCCGGTGGGATCTTGCTGGAATACTCTCATCAGGCCCCATGGCTGGCCGGCCTCGTACTCACGGTGTTCGCTGCTATCGGGCTGGTTGCTGCTTGGACCGTCCCACGTGTGCCGCCAGCGAGATTGGAAGGCGGTCTGTGGGCAACACTGACTGTCGCCAGGGAGGCAATACACACTGATCGTTTGCTGCGACTTGCCATCGGCATCAATATCCTCTTCTGGACCATCGCCAGTCTTTTCAGCCAGGACATGCTCATTTATGCCAAGAGCCGGCTGGCGCTGTCCGATGCGCTCTCGGGACTGCCTCTCGCGATCCTGGCCATCGGCATCGGCATCGGGTCGGTCCTGGCTGGCCGCCTGTCCGCTTCAAAAATCGAGATCGGCCTCATTCCGCCTGGCTCCATCGGCATGGTTGCAGGGCTGCTGGCGCTGGGCCTGATGCCGCCGAGCCTGACCGGCGCGCTTGTCGTGATGGCTGTGCTCGGCATCTCGAGCGGCTTCATCAATGTGCCGATCAATGCGCTCATTCAATGGCGAACCCCGGCGGATCGGCGCGGCGCCGTGATCGCGCTGGGCAATACCTTTATGTTCGGCGGCGTCCTGGCCGGGTCGTTGGGCGCCGGGCTCCTCGCCCAAATGGGGCTCTCGGCCAGTGATATCCTTCTTGCCTGCGCGGCCATCGCTCTGGCCGGGACCGGCTTGGTCTTCAGGCTCATGCCGGACAGTCTCATACGATTCGCGATTGCGTTGCTCCCCCGACTTCTATATCGGGTCACCGTGATCGGACGAAATGCTGTGCCGCGAGAAGGTGGGGCATTGCTCGTGCCGAATCACGTCTCCTTCATTGATGGCTTGCTGTTGATGGCAAGCCTGGACCGGCCGATCAGATTCGTGATGGACGCCCGATATACCGCTCATCCACTGGCCAGGCCGATCGCGCGGGCCTTGGGGGCGATTCCTATCGCTTCCGGCAGCGGACCGCGCGTCATCTTGCGCGCGCTACGTGATGCAGGCAAAGCGCTCGATGCAGGAGAACTCGTCTGCATCTTTCCCGAAGGCCAAATCACCAGAACTGGCACGCTGTTGCCGTTCCGCCGCGGCTTCGAGCGGATCGTCAAGGGCCGTGCCGTGCCGATCATCCCGGTCCATCTCGACCGGATTTGGGGCAGCATCTTCAGCTTCGTCGGCGGCCGATTTCTGACCAAATGGCCGTCGCGCATTCCGTTTCCGATCACGATCTCGTTCGGCGCGCCGCTGCCCTCCGACGCGCCGGTCCCGGAGGTGCGGCGCGCGGTGCAGGAGCTTGGCGAGGCCGCCTGGCACCTTCGCAAACAGGACCGCATTCCGCTGCACCGGGCGGCGATCCGCTCGCTGCGCCGCCATCCGTTTCGCCTGGCTATGGCCGATGCCACCAGACCCTCCGTGCGCTGTTGGGAGGCGCTCACCGGCACGGTGGCGCTGGCCAGACTGTTGCGGCCCCATTGGCAGGGCCAACAGACGGTGGGGATCATGCTGCCACCCAGCGTGGCCGGGGCGCTGGTGAACATCGCCGCCACGGCCGCCGGCCATCCCACCGTCAATCTCAATTACACGGTCGGCCGCGGCGGGCTGGAATCCGCGATTCAACAGGCTTCGCTCAAGACGGTCGTCACCAGCCGCCAGTTCGTCGAGAAGGCCAAGCTGGATCTCCCATCCAACGTCACCATGCTGTGGTTGGACGACCTGGCCAACAGCATCGGAACGCCGCAACGGCTCCTCGCAATGGTCCTCGGCCTGTTCGCCCCGCTGCCTTGGCTTGAACGGGCCTGCGGCGCCGCCAAGCCCACGACGATGGACGATATCGTCACGATCATCTTCAGCTCGGGCAGCACCGGCGAGCCGAAGGGCGTCATGCTGTCCCACTTCAGCATCGACGCGAATATCGAGGCCGCCTTGCAGGTCTTTCACCTGGACGCCCGCGACCGCCTGCTCGGCATTCTCCCGTTCTTCCATTCCTTCGGCTATCTGCTCGTGCTCTGGCTCTCCACGATCAACGGCAACATGGTGGCCTACCATCCTTCGCCGCTCGACGTTGTCGGAGTCGGAGAGGTCACCCACCGCTACCGGCTGACCGTTTTCGTGGCCACGCCGACCTTCTTGCAGTTGTACCTGCGCCGCTGCACGCCTGAACAGTTCGGCTCGTTGCGCGTGGTCTTGACCGGAGCCGAAAAACTCACCGACCGATTGGCGCAATCCTTTGAGGACCGGTTTGGGATCAGGCCGTTGGAAGGCTATGGCACCACGGAATGCGCGCCGGTGGTCTCCGTCAACTGTCCGGATTTTCGCGCCGCCGGATTTTTCCAACCGGCATCGCGCCGCGGCTCCGTCGGGCAGCCCCTGCCGGGAGTGTCCCTCCGCATCGTGGACCCTGACTCGTACGAGCCGCTCCCGCCCGGCACGCCGGGCATGTTGCTCGTGAAGGGCCCGAACGTGATGAGCGGCTATCTCGGCAAACCGGACCTGACCGCTTCCGTGATGCGCGACGGCTGGTATGTCACCGGAGACATCGCCTATGTGGACGAGGACGGGTTTTTGTTCATCACGGACCGCCTCTCCCGCTTCTCCAAGATCGGAGGCGAAATGGTCCCGCACGGCCGCGTCGAAGACGCGCTGCATGAAGCGGCCGGTTCCGAGACGATGACCTTCGCCGTCACCGGGGTGCTGGACGAGAAGAGGGGCGAGCAGCTCGCGGTGCTACACACGCTGGATGACAAGCAGATCCCGATGGTGCTGGAGAAACTGGCCGACAGCGGGCTGTGCAATCTGTTCATTCCCCGCAGGGACGCCTTCGTCAAAGTGGAGAAGCTCCCCATCCTGGGGACGGGCAAGCTGGACCTGCGCGAATTGAAGCGCGTGGCCACGGAGAGGCTGCGAGGGGGGAATTAGTGCTGAGTGCTGAGTGCTGAGTGCTGAGTGCTGAGTGCTGCGTGCTGCGTGCTGAGGGGTTTCGAGGGCTGGCAACCCCGCCGTTCACGAATGTCGATTGACGGTTGACGCATGATAGCTGTCTCATGACGACCAGCCGATCACTGATCGACTGCCACGTGCACCTCGCGGCCCTGCCGGCCGGCGGCAACGGCTGCTTCATCTCCAAGCGGATGCTGGCGAGTCCCCTCTTTCGTTTTCTGCTCTGGAAGCATGACCTGCCGCTGGCCAGGCCTCAGGAAGCCAACCAAAAATACGTCGATGACCTCCGAAAGGAACTACAGGCTTCGCAATTCGTCAAGCAGGCGGTGCTGTTGGCCATGGATGGCGTCTACGGCTCCTTCGGCCAACTCGACCAGACGCACACGGAGTTTCTGATCAGCAACCGCTACGTGCTCGATATCGCGCGGCAGCACCCGGACCTGTTCCTCCCCGGCGTCTCTATCAACCCCCAGCGACAGGATGCGGTCGAGGAGGTCCATCGCTGCGCCGAGGCCGGAGCCGTGCTGGTCAAGGTCCTGCCGAACGCCCAGCACTTCGATCCGGCCAATCCGCGGTACAGGCCGTTCTACCGGGCTCTGGCCGAGCGCAGGCTGCCGCTATTAAGCCACGTGGGCTATGAGTTCAGCCTGATCGGCAAGGACCAATCGGTCGGCCATCCGGCGCGGCTGCGGGTGCCGCTCGATGAAGGGGTTACCGTCATCGCCGCCCATGCTTGCAGCTACGGTCTCATGCTCTATGAAAAGTTCTTGCCGACCTTTCAGGAATTGGCCGCCGGCTATCCGAACTTCTATGCCGACATCTCCGCGCTCACGTTGCCCAACCGCATGAAGATGCTCCTCCACCTCCGCCGCCATCCGGAACTGCACGACCGGCTCCTGTTCGGCACCGACTATCCGCTCTCGGTCCTGCACCTCGCCGCCTGGGGGCGTGTCGGGTTCGGGACCTTGCGCCGGATTCTTGCCACCAGGAACCGGTTCGACCGGCAATATCTTATCTGTCACGAATTGGGGCTGCGATTCGGCTCGCTCGGCGACATCCTGAGCGTTCCCCGCTGACGGCTCCGGCACGCGGCAGGGCGTTGTGACCCGTTGAGACCAGATGGACCGTGATCAGATCCTGACCTCCCTGCGTGAACGGATCGTCGCCTTCGCGACATCACGAATAGCGAGGGATCGGGCGGACGATCTCGCACAGGAGGTGCTGGTGGTGCTTCACGAGAAGTATCCCCGGGTCACGGCCGTGACGGAGTTGGTTCCGTTGGCTTTTCAGATCCTGCGGTACAAGATGGCCGACGCCGCTCGCAAATCGGCGCGGCGCGGAGAAGCTCATCAGACGTCCCTCGAAGACCTCCCGCTCGCCGATCCGGGTGACGACCCGTCCCGCGAGATCGAGCGGAAACAGCAGGTGGAGCGCCTGGTCAAGGCCATGGCCCAACTGGGCGAGCGCTGCCGGGAGCTGTTTCAATGGAAATTGGAGGGCAAGACCTTTCCGGAGATCCAGCGGCTGATGGGACAGGCCTCCATCAACACGATCTATACCTGGGACCATCGCTGCCGGAAGCAGCTCTTGGATCTCATGGGAGGCAGGTGGGAGTGAGAGATGTGCTGAGGGCTGAGGGCTGAGGGCTGAGGGCTGAGGGCTGAGCGATTCGCGATGTAAAAGACCATGGCTCAATCGGATTTAGAACAACTGCTCGGCGGGTTCGCAAGCGACACGCTGACGCCGGAGGAGCGACAACAACTGTTCACGGCCGCCCTGCGCGACCAACAGTTGTTCAACGCGCTGGCGGACGAGCAGGCGTTGAAAGAGCTGCTCGCCGACCCGGCCGTGCGCCGCAGGTTGCTGCAAGCCATCGAACAGAGCAAGGCCCCGACTGCAAGCGGCAGCTCATCCCGGCTGGAGTGGCTACGGAGGCCGGCCGGCCTGGCCTGGGCCGGCGGGCTCGCGGCTGCCGCCCTCGCCGTTGTCCTCGGCACCAAGATCTACCAAGACAGCTTGCGTGAGGCAGCTCAATCGCTTCAATCCGAGACCGCGCAGCCGGCGGTCCGCTCGACTCCGGCACCTCCACCCCGATCTCCTCTTCCCGAGCCGGATCAAAGGCCCCAGGAAAGGGTGGAATCCGCGCCAACGGCGGGGACGGCCATGCGAGACGCGAAAAGCAACAGGAAAGCGGCACCGGAGAAACCCGTCGCGCCTCCCGCATCCGAGAAAGACAAAGCGGCCGTCCGCCAGGGATTGCCAAAGCAAACCGAACCGGCCGGCTTGCAATCCGGCAAGGCCGTTGAACAGCAGGAGCCTCCGGTTGCCAAGGATGAGCAACCGCATTCCCTGACTCCAGCGACACCGATTCCTGGACCGATGCCGATGCCGCAGGCTGCCGAGGAATCACCTGCTCTGTTTCTTACTGAGGAAGCCGGCGCTCGCGCGCTCTTCTATGCCGAAGCGCCGATGCGAGGAACGAGGCGGGCCCTGACCAAGGAACAGCGGCGGTCAGCAACCGAGACCCAATCTTTCGCGGACAGACCGGCGCCGGAACCGAAACCACGCGCAGATGCCGGACAGGCACCCCGATCGGCCACGAAACCGGTTCGCCCGCTTGGATTGCGTTACAGCTTCGTCGTCACCGGAAGCGACGGGCGGGACCGGGAGGTGGATGCAGCCACGGCGGCAAAAAGCGGCGGTCGCGCTCGCCTGGCCCTGGAAGCGAATCAGGATGGCTACCTGCAAGTCCTCATGGCCATCGGCTCCGACGAGCCTCGGGTTCTCTTTCCGGCCGAACAGGCCGCGCAGCCGTTCGCGCCCGTTACCGCCCACAACCGCATCGAGGTTCCGCTTCCCTCCGCCATCGAGGGAGTGCCGGTCATGCTAACCGTGCGACTGTCCCGAGCGCCGTTCGGTTCAAGTGGCCAGCAGAGACGCACCGCATCCGCTCGAACTTCCTCCGATCTCCTCGTGGAATTCGTTTCGCCGGGCGGACCGGGCGGCCCACAGGAACAGGCCGTCTATGCCGTGAGCCAGGACCCTTCTCCTGCCGCTGACCTCACCCTGAACATCCCGCTGCACCCGCCCTGATTCGGCCAGCCGTTATGGTTTGGGCTTCAACTCCACGGCCAGCTCCCGCAGGCCGCGAGCCGCCGCAAGATCAGAGGCGGTCTTGTTATAGAATCCTGGAGCCCCAGTGCCCCTTATGGATAGATCGGCCCCGGCCCTTGCCAACAAGCGTGCGACGTCCTCGTGTCCCGCAATAACGGCGAGCATCAGGGCGGTGAGGCCGTACTTGGCCGTGACATTCAGATTGGCCCGATGGGCGATGAGCGTCTCGACGAGTTGCCGCTGCCCGGCCTGCGCGGCCAGCATCAGACCGGTCTGACCGTAGCGATCTCTGGCGTCGACCTCGATTCCACGGAGCAGAAGATCCCGCACGACCTCGACATCGCCGCGTTTGATGGCATCTTCCCAGAACACGTCCATTGGAAAGGGCTCTGGATGTAGGAATTAGGCAGCGCGCGGGGCGAACATAATGATGGCCATGCCGGACAGACATACCAGCACGCCCACCCAATCCCACACCGATGGGCGTATGCCATCCACGGTCCACAACCAGAAGATCGCCACCGAGACATAGACGCCGCCGTAGGCCGCATAAACTCGCCCGGCGGCAGTCGGATGCAAGGTGAGGAGCCAAGCGAAGATCGCGAGACTCGCCGCGGCCGGCGCCAGCAGCCAAACCGAGCCCTCTTTCTTGAGCCACAGATATGGCAAGTAGCAGCCGACGATCTCGGCGACGGCAGTGGCTACGAAAAGGACAAAGGTTTTCAGTTCAAAACTCATAGGCCGGAACCAGGCGAAAAAGCCTTCTTGACGAACTCGGCGGCGCCTGCGGAATCTGGAAAGAGTGATCCACGCCAAATACCGTATTCATCATGGAGAATCTTTCTGATCTCAGGTTTTATCGACGCGCTGATGATATACCGGCGGTAACTCGAGCGTCTGGGCAAGAGGTTGGCGATCGCATCGGCATGGTCTCGTCCGAATCGAGCCGTGATGGTGTGTGCACCAGCTTGAGCATGTTGACGAGGGAAACCTTCCTCGTAGAAGCCGCAGCAAAACCAATCCGGTGGCTCCTCAAGAAGAAATGCCGTCAGCTTGGCATCGAACTGGGATGGATCACCTGAACCATCCTTTGTCGTCTCAGGCCAGCGTTTCCATTGCTTGCGCCCTTCTTTTACATAGAGGGGTTCGTCAAAGCTCCAAAGTTCACCACTTTTCTGCTCGTGGTCGCACACTGCAAAATACGCTGCGACATATGGCGAAGCCGACCAATCGAGAAGACGAGTCGGTACTCCATAGTGACGCAGTACCATCAACGTAATAATGTCATCAGTCAGAGCAAGCTGTTCTCCAGGGCTCGCGAAAAACCGAGCGGTGGACCGAAACAGCTCAATGCTTTGGCGCTCCAGTTTAAGTTTGTCAAGCCGCGAAAGCCCCCTCATCCCATTGCGGTCAATCGTTGGTTCAAGATTGTCATAGTCCTTCGAATGTCCTCGGCATAACCATCGCTTTCCACATAATTCTTCGAGTACTTTAAGTGTTTCTTCTACAGATTTAAGCGTTTTGGTTGGCCAACTGTGAGACATCTTCTCCCCTCGGCCTGGGTCCGGCAATTCGGTTCAATGCCGTTCATTACGTCTAGCCCACATTATTCATGACGGTTCGTAACGAAACCACCAAGAGGCCACGCGAGACGGGCACGCGGAGCCGCGAGGAAGGGAGGCATACTTGAA